>JAYUSJ010000419.1:0-30385 GCA_043755735.1 Verrucomicrobiaceae bacterium
CGGCATCCCTTCATCCTCCCATTTCGGAAGGTTTTTCGGGACCAATGTGTTACCCATGTCCTGAACCACTTGTGTTACCTATGTCCTGAACCCGCACCGTGGTTTGGTTCGATGCAACTCACGGACGCCGAACTCGAAAAGGCGATGAAGTAACGATCGAACGCCCCAACTTTAACAAGCGCCCGCCTTCGAATTTCGGAGGCGGGCGTTTCTTTTTTACCCGGTGCCACTCGCGGCTTGCGTGATTCGTCCGAGTGTTTCACCGTCGCCGAAGTGTTGGAATTTGATTTCATAAGACGCTTCTTTGCACCGAAGCCGCCTGAGCCGCCCGCGTCGCCCGCGCCCGTGCAGCCAGCGGCTCGCGAGAGGCGTTTCGACCTCCGTATCAATCCACCGGGCCCAAATTTGCCGAAAGAATCCGAGCTGCTCGCGCAATCACGCGAGCTCCTCATCGCCGCAGGCGCGCACACATTGGCCGCGTGTGTCCGGGTCCGTTGGAACGCGCGGATGCGGAGCACTGCCGGCATGGCTTACTGGACAAAATGCCTCGTCACGCTCAACCCCCGCCTCGCGCAATTCGGCGCTGCGGAAATTGACCGGACGCTCCGCCATGAACTCGCCCATTTACTTGCGCACGACCGCGCCGGGAAGCGCCGCATCCAGCCGCACGGCCCGGAGTGGCAGAAGGCCTGCCGTGACCTCGGCCTCACGGACGAAAAACGGACGCACGACCTCCCGCTCCCGCGGCGCACAGCCGTCCGGCGTTACCTTTACAAATGCCCGGCGTGCGGTTCCGAGCTCGCCCGCGTGAAACCTCTGCGCAAAGCTGCGGCCTGCATCAAGTGCTGCCAAGCCCACGCCGGGGGAAGGTACGATGAGCGGTTCAAATTTGTTGCGGCGAAATGATGTGCCCGTTGCGACCGCAAAAGCGCCCGGTGGCTCTTCCCAAAATCCGCCCGCCTTTTCGGATTCTTCGTCTCCGTCATTGCGAAAAAGGACGCAGTGTGGTGGATACGGAGCACTAATTTGAGCAAGGGCCGCAAGAAAACCGTAAGCAGAAAGAAGACTCCGTACGATGCGCGGCAGTTGCGTCTGTCCGTGCCCACGGAGCATGAGAGGAAGCTCGCCGCCCGCGCCAAGGCTGCGGGGCTGGCGAACGAAGAGGATTTCCCTGCGGAAGAACCCGCCGAAGAGGAGGAGTTGATCCGTCCCTGGCGGCATCGCGTTTACAATGCGATCATCGGACTTTGCCTCGTTCCGTTTGCCTGGGTCCTCACGGTCGCGTTGTTGCATACGTTCGGTGCGATGGGACGCAATGGGACGATCGGGCCGTTCTACAAGACGCATGAATTTGTTTCGCTGATAGTCGGTTCCGGAACGTGGTTGTTCATTTTTTTCGCGAGCCTTGCCATCCGCGGAACTCCATTGTTCGTGCATATGTATGTGCTGGGACATGAGTTCATGCATGCATGGATCGCGGGATTGTTTTTCAAAGGGAGGATTCGCGAGTTCGAGGTGAGCTCCGAAGGCGGGCATATCGTCACGGACAAATATAATTTCATCATCGCGCTCGCGCCCTACCTGTGGCCGATCTACTGCATCCCCGTACTCGCGGCCTGGGGCGTGGCAGGCTGGACTCCGCTAGGACTGGAGTATGCCGGGACGTTTTTCGGAGCGCTCGGGTTTGCGTGGATGTTTCACGTCAGTTTCACCGTATGGATGCTGACTAAAGGGCAGAGCGACCTGCTCCTGCCCGGCCGCCTTTTCTCGTTCGTGCTCATCTACACGATGAATGTGGGGCTGCTTGCAGCGTTCGTCATCACGATGGCACCGGAGTTTTCGTGGTCCGGTTTTCTCACCGAGTTGTGGAAGGTGACAAAGGGCTTTTACGTTTCGATCGGGCACTGGTTTTGAAAAGTCGCCAACTTTCGACCGCGTCGGGCACGCTAACTGCATCTTGTAGGATTTATCAGCCCATGAAAAATTACCTACTTGCTACTGCCGCCGCCGTTTGCCTCAGCGCATGCGCCGGGACCAAAGTCACCAATACCGTTATCGCCACCGGCGCTTCCGCTCCGAAGACCATCTTCGTCCGTCCATTCACGATCGCCGGCGGTGCCTTTCAGGGCGCGCACGGAGGAGAGGGGATCAAGGCCATCCGCGAATCACAGGCACCCGCGAAATTTGCAAAAATCCTGAAGGAAGAACTTGAAAAAGTCGCTCCAACTTCGGTGATTTCGGACGATGAAGAAACGGATTCCGGCTGGGTGGTGGACGGTGCCATTGAACTTGTGAATGCGGGCTGTGCTCCGGCACGCGCTGTTGCAGGCGGGTTCGGAGCGGGACGCTCGGGAATCCTTGTTCACGTGAAAATCACCGACGCAGGTTCGAACAGTCACGGCGACGAAAAGGGCGGACACGGCCCGGTGGTTTATGAATTTGATGTCTCCGGAGGCAGTCGTCTCATGGGCGTGATGGGAACAGTGAACTCTGCAGGCTACGGGAACTCCGTGTCTTTTGACATGCGCAACGTGGCGGAAAAAATTCGTCAAGTCGTCGAAACCGACGGCAACCGTTACGGCTTCCGCGAGAACGCCGGAAACTAAAGATTTCAGAATGTTGGTTGGGAAAAAGGTGGGCGGTGTCCGCGAGGGCGCCGTCCACCTCCCCATTTTTGGGGATCGGAGAGAATCAGAGGACCGGCCGTCGGCGAATGATGTTTGGGTGTTCGCAGGGACTTGATGAGATCGAGGCGCTCAACCTTTGGGTTGAAGGCTCTCTTGGGACCCAAGCGTGGTTTCTAGACTCACTCCGTTTCTTGCGCTCGGTGGCTCTTCAATCCCGAGCGCCGCGATTCACTGTTCGATTGGTGCGTGTTCAAAACCAAAGAGCTCCGAGCAATGGTCGCCGGTCATCTGGCCATGAGTTCCCAGTTTCGCCGCCCGATCCGAGGATCCGAGTTTCAATCGCGGTACTCGGGTTACTGCCTTTTTGAGCCGGTTTCGCAATTCGCGTCATGCGGGGGCCGCTATTCTCAAATCGGCTGACGGGTTCCTGTTCATGCAGCATTGCGAGTTTGTTTCTCATCTTTGACGAAGAGTGCAAGGCACCGTATGCCGGCGCATATTCCGAACCGGTCGCGCGTCATGGAACACTGTATTTAAGAGCTTTCCAGGGAAAATCGTAACAGTCCGGGCCGCCCGCTTTTGCAGCAAAATCTATCGGGCTTGGGCGCGGAATAAGGCGGGCAAACACCGCTGCAAAATCTCCGGCGTAGCTGGCACAAGCCATGCATGAGATAACTGTATGTCCAACTCAAAACTACTCACAGCCATCATGGTTCCAGCTCTCGCGCTCGGCGGGTTCAAAGTTTGGAACAATCCCAATACCAGCCTTATCAACCTGAGCGTGCCCACCGGCATCGAACTCGCAATTGTAACGCTCGCCGCGGCGGCCCAGCACTTTGACTCAATGGTGGTCGCCGTTTCTGTTCCGCTTGCCAGCGAAGTTTCCAAAGCGTCGCAGTCGGAAACAAGCGTGCCGCTCCCGCCGATCGGGGAGGGTCCGCAAGCCGTGCCGTCGATCGAGCCCTCGACGCTGCCCACCGCGGAAGATGTGAAGACTGAACTCGCTCAAGCCGCAGCAATCGCAAAGTCGGAAATCAAGTTTCAGACCACCGATATTCTTAGCGGCCAGGAGCAAGGCGTCGTTGAGCCGACTCTTCTCGGGAATGGACGTGACCGCCTGAGCGCGACGCTACGCAACAATTCGCCGACTCCACTCCGCGTGACGATTGCCGCAGGGCAAGTATTCGAAAGCGGTCGCAATATGATGCTGAATGTGCGGCCCGTTGAGGTGGAATTGATGCCCGCACAAAGCAAGGAGGTGCGTCTCGTGACCGTGGCGCTTTACTCCGCCAACAAGGTCGGCGACGCGGCCTATAAGGTTTCGTATCAAACGGCTCCCAAGCTGGAGACTTTCCTTTCCTGGGTCGCGCATCATCCTGAAGTGAACGTTGCCTCGCTCCAAACCGCTACGTTGGCCCTGACGGAAAACCTGCCGCTCCACTCCCTCTCCAAGTTTGCGCCAACGAACGGAATCCAATCCAAACTCCCCACGGATGCGTTCCGGGTGGAGACCGGAGACTTGATCGGTGCCCTGACCGCACTTCGCGACAGCGGCAACAAACTCGACACGATCGCGCTTTCACTGGACCCGCAGCTCCGCATCGAATCGATGATCGAGCCCCTCAGCCGCGAAGCCGCAAAGCGTTACTACGGGATCTCCGAAGAGCGCGAATGGGATTTCTGGAAGCATGAGCTTCTGAACGGCGACCCAGGCACCCGTCACTATGCGCTCTTTGGCATCGCCCGATTCTATCCGCAGGTCGCCATCGAGATGCTCCCAAAATGGGCCCGCGAAACGCAAACTCATCCCGTCTATCGCATGGCCGCCGTGCAAGCGCTGGCCGAGACACAACGCCCGGAAGCGATGCCAATTCTTCATGCGCTCTCCAGCGAGCTCGGAGCGACGACGGAACTCGGCAAAGCAGCCGCCCAAGCGGCCCAGTATCTCGACACCCGTCTTGCGCAAAATGCGACCGCTTCTGCGAATGTCGTATTCCGCGGGAAGAAGAGTGTCAGCGGCTTCTAAGTGGTGTTGGCCGGCTAATGCGGGGCTTCAGAAGCCGCACTCCAGGCAATCGCGCCGCATATTTTCGCTGCCGCGAACTTGCACTCTGCGCCGGAGTCTGTTTCATCCGCGCGCACAATGAAAATCGTCCTAGCTTATTCCGGTGGTCTCGACACGAGCGTCCTGCTCACTTGGCTGAAAGAAACATACTCCGCTGAAATCATCGCCTTCTGCGCCGACGTCGGCCAGGAAGAGGAACTCGATGGGCTCGACGCGAAGGCCTTCAAAACCGGAGCAAGCAAATGCTTCATCGAGGATCTTCGCGAGGAGTTCGCCCGCGATTTCATCTTCCCGATGATGCAGGCTGGAGCCATCTACGAAGGTCAGTATTTCCTCGGCACGAGCATCGCCCGTCCTTGTATCGCCAAGAAAATGGTCGAGATAGCCAAGGCGGAAGGCGCACACGCGGTCGCCCACGGCGCGACGGGAAAAGGAAATGACCAGGTCCGCTTTGAACTCGCAGCCGCCGCACTGGCTCCTTCTTTGGAAGTCATTGCCCCGTGGCGGCAGGACCGTTTCCGCGAGGAATTCCCCGGCCGCGCCGAGATGATCGCATACGCGGAGAAACACAACATCCCAGTCCACGCATCGGTGAAAAAGCCGTATTCGATGGACCGCAACCTTCTCCACATTTCGTTCGAAGCTGGCATTCTCGAAGACCCTTGGTTCGACGCCTCCGCCGAAAAAGCGCGCGACATGTACATCCTTTCCGTCTCGCCGGAGGAAGCTCCAGACAAGGCTGAACATGTCGAACTCACGTTCGAGAAGGGCAACTGCACAGCGATCGGCTACAACGAAATCGCAGCCCTCCTCAATACGCTCGGCTACAAGGGCGAGCTGAAATTCAATTCCCAGAATCACGCTGAACTCTCCCCGTTTTGGGTGATGAAAGTCCTCAACGCCCTCGGCGGTCGCCATGGCTGCGGGCGGGTGGACATGGTCGAGAATCGCTTTGTCGGCATGAAGAGCCGCGGCGTTTACGAGACTCCCGGCGGCAGCATCCTGCACTTCGCGCATCGGCAGATGGAGAGCCTCACAATGGACCGCGAAGTGATGCACCTCCGCGACACGCTCGTTCCGAAATATGCGGAGCTGGTCTATTACGGCTTTTGGTTCGCTCCCGAGCGCGAGGCGCTTCAGGCCTTCATCACGGAGAGCCAGAAGAGCGTGAGCGGCGTGGTCCGTGTGAAGCTCTACAAAGGGAACATCATCGCCGCCGGCCGCAAGTCACCGCTGTCGCTTTACAACCCGGAGATCGCAACGATGGAGGCCGACCCGACCAAGGCTTACAATCAAAACGACGCAACCGGTTTCATCGCGCTGAACGCACTCCGACTAAAAGTCGCGTCACGGGTTCACGGCCTGAAGTAGCCCGCAGGTCTCACACCTTTCTCCAGCAGATTCAGGGAGGCCCGCAGATTTCCACCTACAAATAATCTGCGGGCCTCCCTGAATCTGCTGGAAAACTAACTGCGCGGTGGTGGGGCGCTTTTCAGAGTGTGAGAAATCCGGGGTAGGCCGCGGCGACCCACTCCCGATAGGTCGTCGCCTCGCGTACAGAGCCGGCTGCGGCAACGAGCCGGGTGATCTGTTTCCAGATCTGCGGGTGCTCGATATCCACGGGGTGGATGGCGATTCGCATTAACTCTGCGTTTTCCAACCGATGGAAAAGCGATGCGTTCCACACCTGGCTCATCGCCCGCCGCCACGCAGCACGGACGCTCCAGCACAGACTCTGGCTCCGCCACTCGTGCCCTCGCTGTAAGTCGGTGACGGTGCGGAGTCGCGTGGTGTAGGCGACGCCGAGTTCGCGGATGGCGCGCTCGCCTTCCGCGCTGAGTAACCACGCCGGTGCGATGAAGCCGGACGGCTGCAAGCCGACGCTGTGAAATTCGTCGCGCGCCTTCGCAATGCGGTCGCGCGCCCCGGCATAGTCGATGTCGAAAAACTCGCCCTCGCCCGCAGTGTAATTTCGAGTGATCAGCCGGGCTGCGAGCGTCTCCCTTTCGCGGGCCGCTCGTCGATGGGTGTATCCGTGGATGACCGCTTCATCGCCCGCCGCCGCGCGATGGCGCAGCCATTCACAAAACGCGGGGTCGTGTGTGAAATGTCCCCGTCCATGATGATCCGGAATAACGAGGAGCGAGACCGGAACATCCAGCGCCGCCAGGATTTGCTGACATTGCTCCCACGTGTGCGGGGAAACGTCGTGCAGCGATACGATGAGCGCGCGGCGCATCAGTCCGCGAAGCTCGCCATGACTTCGGCGCGCGTGGCCACGGCGGTGCCAGCTTTGGCCACCACGATGCCGCTCGCGTGGTTGGCAATTTCCGCGGCTTCCTCCGGCGCGGCGCCGTTGGCGAGCGCTGCCGTGAGAACTGCGATCGCTGTGTCGCCCGCACCACTCACGTCGATGACTTCCTGCGCGCGTGTCGGGATGTGGTAAGGCGCGCGGCCTTGTGTGAAGAGCATCATGCCCTGCTCGCTGAGCGTCACGAGCACATGATCGCAGCGCCATTTTTCCAGCAAGAGCGCGCCAACTTCCAGCAGCGTGCTATCGGCGGTCGCGGGCTCGACGGGATCGCTCACCGAGCGTCCGGCAGCGCGAAATGCCTCGCCGCGATTCGGCGTCACACACGTGACATCGTGCCAGCGGATCACGTTGCTGGGCTTTGGATCAACGGAAACGATTTTGCCGCTCTTTCGGGCGAGCGTGATGATTTCATCAACCAGCGATTGGTCGAGCAGACCTTTGTCGTAGTCTTCCAGTATGATTGCATCGAGCGACGGCAACAGCGCGGCAAACTGCGCCAGGACTTGCGTGCGTTGGTCGGGCGTGAAGCCGCGTCTTTTCTCACGGTCCACACGCACCACTTGCTGACCGCGGGCGACGATTCGCGTTTTACGGATCGTCGTGTACTCGGGATCGAAGACGACGCAGCCGAGCTGAATGCCCCGCACTTCGAGCAGTCCACGCAGGATATCCGCATCCTGTCCCGTGCCCGCGAGGCTGAGCAGATGGACATTGTCCGCGAACTCCCGGAGATTGCGTGCAACATTCGCCGCACCGCCCGCATTGAAGGTCTGGCGCTGCACCTCAACGATGGGCACAGGCGCCTCCGGCGAAATGCGGCTGACTTTGCCCCAGATGAATTCATCGAGCATCATCTCGCCTACGACGAGGATGCTGCGGGCTGGGCTCAAGAGTTGTTCGGCGCGGGTGCGATTCATCACGCGATTAGAAACCACCCAAACTCGCAGTTGCCAACTGCCGATTGCATCCGCACACATCAAGGGATGCTCCTTTTTGACGCCCATCTCGACATCGCCATGAACGCCGTGGAGTGGAATCGCGACCTCACGCGGGACCTCGCCGACGTTCGCCGCGACGAAGCGCACCTCACGGATAAACGCGACCGCGGTCGTGGCACGGTCACTCTTCCCGAGATGCGCCGGGCCGGAATCACGATGTGCGTCGCCACTCTCATCGCACGCGTGGAAATGAACGCATGGAGCCCCGTCGCCGGCTGGCGCTCGCAAGCGCAGGCGTGGGCGATGACGGAAGCACAACTCGCGTGGTATCGGGCAATGGAGGAAGCAGGGCAAATGCGCTGCATTCGATCGCGTGCCGACCTCGATGTGACCAGCGACGCGATCGGCTACATCCTTTCGCTCGAAGGTGCGGATTCGCTCATCACCGTCGGGCATTTGGAAAGGCGCTACGCAGCCGGCCTTCGCGCGATTGGACCAGCGCACTACGGTCCCGGCGTGTATGCGAACGGCACGGACGCTACGGGCGGCTTTGCGGAAAAGGGTCGCGAGCTATTGCGCGAGATCGACCGTCTCGGAATGATCTTGGATGCGACGCATTTGTGCGACGACTGCTTTTGGCAGGCGCTGGATGGTTTCAACGGCCCTGTCTGGGCGAGCCATCACAACTCCCGGACGCTCGTGCCTCACAATCGCCAGCTCTCCGATGAAATGTTTCGCGCGCTCATCCAGCGCGGCGCAGTCGTCGGCGTGGCTCTCGATGCGTGGATGATTGTTCCCGGCTGGGAACGCGGCAAAACGACGCCGCAAAGTTCGGGCGTAACCCTCGCGCATCTCGCCGATCACATCGACCACTATTGCCAGATCGCGGGCAATGCGAACCACGTCGGAATCGGCAGCGACCTCGATGGCGCATTCGGTACCGAGCAGACGCCGCAGGACATCGGCAGCATCGCCGACCTGCAAAAACTCACCGGCATCCTCGCCGCACGAGGTTACTCCGAACGTGATATCGCGGGCATCTTTGCGGGAAATTTTCTCCGTTTCCTCCGGGCCGCGTTGCCGTAAACGCATCCGGTCCAAATGCAAAGCACCTCACCCAAATCCAAAAACCTCTCCCGGCGTTTCGCCGTTGGTTTTTTCGCGGCGCTGTTGTGCCTCGGGGTGATTTATCCACTGCTGGCCAGCAAGATTCTGCGTTGGCCGTCGAGCCGGCAGGCGGCGTGGATGCACGGGATCATCTCGCGTCAGGATGCGATTGCGGATTCGGTTTCTTCGCCGGATGGCAGGGTTCTATTGGTGGGTGGATCGGCCGGGCTTTTCGGGCTGGAGGCCGAATGGATGGAAGCGTGGCTTGGTCGTCCCGTGATCAATATGCATTCTTACGCAGCGCTCGGGCTGGATGTGCAACTCGAACGCGCGCTACGGCACGCGCGAAAAGGCGACACGATCGTCCTTACGCTGGAGTTTGCTTACTATTTCAAAGCGCCGGATTCTGCGGCCCCCGCGCAGGGGCAGTATTTGTGGACGTACAATCGCGAGACAATCCATCGCTGGCCGTTGTGGCGTCAGGCGGCACTCGCATACGAGAGTCCCACGGTGGACGTTTTTAAGTGCGCAATGGAATCACGCCGGAAGCCCGGCCGGCATCCGGCGGAATGGGAAGTCGGCTACGACGCGGGATCGCTCACGCCAAATGGAGACATGCGAGGTACGTCACCTCCGCGGGACTTTGAGCCGGTGGATGCGGAGAAGCTGGGCACCATCAATACGGGCGTATTTTCCGCGGTCGCCGCGTTTCGTGATACGTGCAAAGCGCGTGGGATCACCGTGAACGTTGCGCCTCCACCTCACGCGCCATTCACGCACCCGGAGAAACTCGAAGAACATCTCAGCGTCATCAAAAGTCTCCTCTATCAAGAGAGAATTCCATTCTATGAAGGGCTCGAATGGGCGTCGCCCGGACGCGAGTGTTTTCTCGATACCCCATATCATCTGCGCCCGATGGGGCGGCGGATCTTCACAGAGCGCTTCATGGAGCACCTTGCAGGCAGTCTCGGAAAAACGCTGCCTCCACCGGCAGCGCGAATCTTCGGAGCCGCTGATGCAATTCCTTTCCGAGCAAACGAGATCCCGGAGAGCGCGCAGAGACTCGACTGGCAGCTTGGAAAACCGAAGGAGTGGAAAACTGGAGACCTAGCGCTGGAAGGCGGCGAGGGTGAGTTTCGCCGCGCATCGACGGACTTTTCGGACTTGATGCGCCGCTTTCCAAACCACGTTTTTTGCCTCGCGCAGGACCCGTGGGAACACGCTGCGGTGAACCCCGGATTGCCTGCTGCGTGGCGGGAATTTAAGGACGCAGGGCCGTGTCGGGCAGGCATATTTGGCACCGGAGAATTCGCGGATGTGCGCATCGTGAAAACCGGAGAAAAGGAGCTACGTTTTTTGTCGCTACCGGCGGCTCCTGCTCACCCGGCGCTCGCCGGAATGCGCATCGAGCTTTCCACGCAACCGGACGGCGGGATGTGGTGGCGTCCGATCATGCTCGACGGGGATCACTCCTCTTCGCGTTCCACGCGGCGGCTTAACGTGGTCGTGATCGATCCGAAGATTCGGGCCGCAGTGGAGTCGCTCTCCATCGGTCCGGGTGCGGAGCCGCGCTGGCGCTTGAGGAGGGTTCCGTAGTCATGCTCTTCAATTCCTTCGCATTCCTCTTCTTGCTTCTCCCAGCCTCGCTTCTGGCGTACTTTGTAACGGCACGACTCATTGGTCGCGGAACGGCAATGATCACGGTCGTCGCGAGCTCGCTGTTCTTTTACGCGCAGTGGAAGGTGAGCGATCTTTGGGTGCTCCTCGCCAGCACGCTGGTGAACTACGGCGTCGGTGCCGCGCTGCGATTTGCTGACGGTCACGGGAGGCGGAAGCTCCTGCTGACAGGCGGTGTCGTGGCGAATCTCGCAGCGCTCGGGTATTACAAATACGCGGGCTTTGCACTCCGCACAGCGGACTCGTGGTTCGGGCTCGATTGGCACGTCCCGACGATTGCGATGCCGCTGGCGATTTCGTTTTTCACGTTCACACAGATTGCCTTTCTCGTGGACTGCGCACGCGGCCACGCGTCGGCGTTGAACCTTCCGCGCTACGGTCTGTTCGTGTTTTTTTTCCCGCATCTCATCGCGGGTCCGATCGTCCACCACAGCGAGATCATGCCGCAGTTTGCGGAGCCCGATGTGGTGCGGTGGTCATGGCCGAATTTCTCCGCAGGCCTCGCCTGGCTCACGCTTGGACTCGGAAAGAAGATCCTCCTCGCCGACCAGTGCGCGAAATGGGTGGGCCCGGCGTTTGAGCCATCAGCGTTGCTGGGCGCGGGCGATGCGTGGGCTGGGCTGCTGGCATATACGCTGCAATTGTATTTCGATTTCTCGGGCTATAGCGACATGGCAATCGGGTTGAGCCTGATGTTCAATGTTCGCCTTCCGGACAATTTCGATTCGCCGTATAAGGCCGGCAATATCGCTGAATTCTGGCGGCGCTGGCACATGACGCTCTCTCGATTCCTGCGGGACTATCTTTACATCCCGCTCGGCGGAAATCGCGGCGGCGAGTTGGGCCGCGGCCGGAATCTAATGCTCACGATGATGCTCGGCGGTTTATGGCACGGGGCGAACTGGACGTTTCTTTTTTGGGGCACGCTGCATGGGCTGTTGCTCGTCATTCATCGCGCATGGTCAAGACTCGGCAGGCCGCTTCCCGTTTGGCTGGCGCGGGCACTGACGTTTGTCGGCGTGATGATTGGCTGGTGCCTTTTCCGCACAGCCGACATCGCGCACGCGGGTCGCTACCTCGGCTCGCTGACGGGACTTCACGGCTTTCGTTCCGGCGCGATGAATCAACTTACTTCGCCCCTTACGCTCGGCTTCTTTGCGGCCCTGCTTGTCGTTGTGAACTTCGCCCCGACGACAAAGCAGTGGATTGAGAACCGCAAGCTGTCGGCATGGCATGGCGTCGCGCTTGCGGTGATTTTCTTCGCGTGCCTGCTCGTGATGCGGGACGTCGCAGCGGGAGCGGGAAAGAGCGAATTTATCTACTTCCAGTTTTAGTTACGCGGTTTAATAAACCGAGCGCCACACGCGCTCCAGCTTGTCCGGATGGGTGGCGAGATAACAGAAAGCGGCAATCCCGCACATATTCATGACCCCCATCCAAAATGACCAGACCGCGCGCTTCCAGCCCCGCGACCAACGCCCCGGACGGCGACGTATCTCATACATCCCCACCAGTGAGATCGTCGCGCTGATCATCGACAAAATCAGCGAGCTTCCAAGGATCGAGATCCGCACATACTCGCTCCCCGCCATCAAGAGCGGGCGGGAACCGACGCTGATCAGCCAGGCGATTCCGAAAATGAATGCTGCGACGGCGCACTTGACGTTGAGTCCCCGTCGCCCCGAGCGCCCGAGCGCGACGAGATTCAGGGCAACCACGGCGACCGGCAGTCCGACGCCGATGAGCAGATAAAATGCGATAAAGAGTGCTTCTCCCACGGTAGTTTAGGCGGCAAAGGCTTCCAGAAAGGCGACCTCGATGGCGAGAGTTTCCTGCACGTTTCGTTCAAAATTGTCGCGTAGCGCGGAGATGACTCCCGCTCGACGGAGTGCCTCCGGCGTCGATGTCCGGCCGGCCACAGCCGCCGTTTCCGCCGAGTAGGAAGGGTGATCGAGATGCTCCGCCGCGTGCTGCTGGCGCAGGATATCGCCCCACCATTCCTCCAGAATCGCGACGAGCGCGGCGCGCTCCTGCCGGTAGCGGGCCTCGGTGAGCGCCTTGTAGTAATCTTCGCGCGAATCGATCCACGCGGCGCTGACATCGGTCGTTTGCTTGAAGCGTTTCACTTCGTCTTTGAATGCAGTCTCGTTGACTTCATTGATCTCCGCTTTTGCCTCAGCCAGCAGAGTCTGAAATTCCCGCGCGAGGACAAATGCCTGCTGCAAATCCGGCGCAACTTTTTTCGAAAAATCGCGGAGGCAATTCATCAGCCGCACCTGCCGCGGGCCAGGCTCGCGGCGCGAAGTCGGGCGTAGCGGAACTTCGATGCAGCGGGAGAGGATGGTATCGAGCAACCGGTCGGGCTGGGTTGATACGAGAAGCAGGTGGGTGTTGGGCGGGGGCTCTTCCAGCGTTTTCAGGAATGCGTTCGATGCCTGCACATTCATCCGATCCGCATCGATGATGATGCCGAGCTTGTTGCCGCCTTTTTCCGCGCGCTTGTAGAGCTGGCTCTCGGCCTCGCGGAGCTGCTCCACGGTGATGGCGCGCGAGCGGGACTCCGGCGAAATGATGTGCGCATCGGGCTGCCGGGCGACTTCCGACGGCTTGCAGCCCAGCAGATACGCCGCAATCTGCATCGCAAGTTCGCGCGTGCCGCTGCCTTCGGGCCCCGTGATCAAGTAGGCGTGCGCGAGGCGTCCGTTCGCGCTCGCTTTTGTCAGGAGTGTAAATGCTTCGTCGGCGGTGAAGGCCACAGTGGTTTGGGTTGTTGAACGTATTGGATGAACGGGCGGGCAGCGGGAATCAAACTCAATCGAGCCTTACCGCAACTCGGAAGGGATCACGATTTCCCAGCCGCCCGCCTTTAGCTCGCTGAGCAAACGGCGCAACAGCAATGCGCGATACGGCTTTCCTTGATGAAGGAGGATGATTGCACCGGGCCGAAGACTCCGCAGGATGCGATGAAGGATGCGCTCCACGTCCGTGTCGATGCCATCAAAGCCCCGCGCGCTCCATCCGATATTCCGCAATCTCAGTTCACGCAGAACGGGAGCGTTGAACAAATTGCGAAAGCCGACCGGCGGACGGAAAATGCGCACCTCTTCGCCGCAAGCATCGTGAATTGCCCGCGATGCCCCCGCGATTTCCCGCCGTTGCGCCGCAGGAAAGTAGCTCCAAAACCAGCCGCGAGGATGGTTCTGAGTGTGATTGCCCAGCAGATGCCCGCGCTCCTGAATCGCGCAGCAGAGCGCGGGATTCGCAGCGACGCGGCTGCCGATGAGAAAGAAAACCGCCTTCGCTCCAGCGTCGTCGAGGATCGTGAGAATCTCCGGCGTATCGTCAGTCGGGCCATCGTCGATTGTAAGGCAGACTTCCCTTTTCGAAGTGCGGAATGAGCGCAAAGTCCGCCCCCAAACGCTGATCCGCGGAACGAAGGTCGAGACCGCAAGCCAGACGTGTATCGCGAACATGCACGGAACTCCCGCAGCCAAGCCGAAGCGCCATCCCACCAGCAAAGGTGCGATGTGTAGCGCCAGCAGCGTGAGCCATGTGAGACGGACGCTCATAGTCCTGCGGAAAAGTGCACCCCCCAGCCATCGCTACCAGCTCCTGAAGTGTCAATATCCCGCGCATCGGTGGCACCCGCCGTGCTTAAAGGAAGCCGACATGAATCCAACCAACCTCATGAACATTTTCGCACCACTCGCCGGCCTCATCGCAATGATCGGCCTGTTTCTCGCCAGCCTGCGGGCAGTCATCGCGCTCTCGCCCAAGCCCGTGTCAGAGGCGGAGGAATAGCGGGCGCTCAGTTCCGGCTTTGACGCATCGGCGCGCGCCCGCTCTAGTTCGCGTCAAATATGCCACGCTATCTTTCACGAGAGACCGAGCCGTTTGGGAAATGGAAAGGCGTCCCGATCTATCTCACCACGATCATCGTCGCGATCATGATCATCGGTCTCGTCGTGTGCGCGATGATTCAGGCGACGGGCTCGCGCGTGTTTCTTGAGGCAGGGTTTTACGTACCGCGCCACGGCTGGGGAAATGCCCTCGCCGTGCTCACATATCCGTTCGTCGGCTGGCTGAATTTCTTCACTCTTTTCGGGATTTATTTCTTCTACACATACAGCGTTGGCATCGAGACCCACATGGGGCGGACCGTGCTCAGCCGACTGCTCCTCATGCTCGTCACCGTGCCGGCCGCGCTCGCAACGGCGGTTCATTACGGACTAAACAGCCCCAGCGGCTTAATCGGAAACTACTACCTTGCCGCAGGGCTGCTCGTCGCATTCGCCACGCTCTATCCGAATGCGCAAGTGTTCGGTTTCATCCCCTTCAAGTATTTCGCCGCTGCATGTGTATTTCTGGGTTCTCTGATGGCGCTCGCCGAGCGCGAGGCGCTTCCGCTCATCGCGCTTTGGAGCTCGTGCCTGGTAGGTTTTCTCTACATTCGCTACGCAGTGGATCAGGAATACGACGATGCCATCCCGCTCAGCGCGCGCATCCGGCATTTCTTCCGACCCAAGCCCAAGTTCCGCGTCGTGCGCAAAGATGAAATCCCGCCAGCCGAACGCTGGGCACCCGAGCCCGAGCCCGACGCCGTCTCCGCGGAAGTCGATGCCATTCTCGATAAGGTCGCCCGCTCCGGCCTCGACAGTCTCAGCTCCGCCGAGCGGAAGAAGCTCGAGCTCGCCCGACAGGCGCTCAATCGCCGCGACGGAAAATAGTCAATCCGCCTCAGCGTCATCGACCCCATCTCCACAGGCGCACGACACCACATCAAAGGCCGCTCCTGGCGTACCTCTGTTCGCAACGGCATGATGATTCTACTCTATCACGCCGGTTCCTCCCCGGATATTCTCCACGGTTAGTAATACCGCCGCTGGTCGTAGCTAGGGCTTAGTAATTTCGACTTTGTAGAACTTGCTCGCCCCTGTCGCATCAAGGTCCGTCACCGTCCGTTCTTCAAGGAGATCGCTTTCATCAAATGCGCCGAGGATTTCCCATGCGCCGGATGTCAGCGAACTCTTCGCTTTCACCACGTAGCTGCGGTCGCCGAATCGCGGGGAAAAGATGACGCGCTTGTGCGTGGGCTGGCCGTTCACGTTCTCCAGTCGCAAGGTGAATCGCGATTGCGGGTCTGTCGGCACAAGGCCGGCGGTGAACTCGAAGAGGTTCGTCTGGCCGTCGCCGTCCGGGTCGAGCGTGGGTGCGGCGAGCGGGTTATCGAGTCCGAAGTGCGTGAACTGCCAGTCGTCGCCGATGCCGTCGCCGGCGTAAGCGCCGAAGTTATCCGGGATCGTGTCCTGCACATAGAGGGGGAGCGTGAGCTGACCGGTCGGGTCGGAAGTCGCAGCGACGGTGGCGGCGGTGTGTTCATACACCGCGCCTGCGGTGACGAGGCCGGTGGGCGAGATGCTGGTAATCGGCCCATCGAGTACACTCAGCGTGAACCCCACCGGCGGCGCGACGTCCGTCGTGCCATCGTCCACATTGCGGACCATGTAGAGCTGCGTGGTGCCGAGTTCATCGGGATACGAGTTTGAGGCGATCATCCCGCCGTAGCCGAGCAAGTCGTAGAGCTGTCCGATGTAGCCGTGCTTGGCCACCGTGGGCGCGGTCGCTTCGCTGGAAATGCCGACGATTGCCCCGATGCTGCCATCGATTGTGTAGTCCGCGCTGGCCACACGCCGCCCGCCAAAGTCGAGCGTCTCAGCGGTGATTGCGTAGTCCGCGCTGGTGCGCCCGGCATGGGCGGCGGCGGTGAGGATGATGGTGGTAAGGATGATGTGTGGTTTCATTGGTTCGTAGAGTTTACGGCTCCGAGATCGTCACTGGGCCGCCCTCGGCTGTAATGGTCATCGGCTTGTCGAGAATGATTGATAGAGTCCCTGACCTCGGCCCCTTGCATTTTAGTTTGCCGCCCCAGCCTGCATTGATCACGCCCTCATACATTGTGTTGTACGGGGTATTGAATTCGCCGGTTTCGACGCCTCCGTAGGTGAGGTCCACCCATGTGTCGTGCTCAGCGAGAATCTCGACCGTGACGCTTTGATCGCTCGGCAGAAATGGCCGCACATGAAAGCGGCAAGCACTAGTGATCCCATCGTTCCAGCGCAGGTAGAACGAGGTCGTCCCTCCTGCCCATACGCCGTTGATTCCAGGATGCCCGTTTGCGTTCGTCGGGCCCTCCATCCAGACGGCGTTCAGCGCACTACTGGAGACATAAATGGGGTGCCCGATGTCGCCTGGTTTTGAGTCTAACTGGGTGAGCGGCCACGGCGACGGGATGCTTGTTGCGCGCTTATCAAAAATGAGCGGATTTGCGAAACCGGCTGCCATTTGGACATGCCACAGGTGGATTCCAGAGGCTGGGAGCTGGGCATCGAAATTGTGCGCTGCGTTCACGCTGGAAGCGCGGTACTCCAGCATGAAATACTCATTCGTGCCTTTGTCCGGGTGGTAGATGAGCAAGGGCGCAGATGTGTTGTTCAAATGCGCTGCCGGGATGGTAAAAATGCCACCTTGCTTCATGGAGACGACCCTCGGTTCACACCAGCCGAGCGTCATCTTGTGCCAGCAGTCGAGATGGAAGCTCGATGGATTGTGCGGGGTCGTAATCGTGGATCCCATCAAACTGTGGCGATAGTTGAAATCCACATCGTTATTGTAGTACTTTTTGTTACGGCTGTAGATGTCGTTGGTGCCAAATGTGTGAGAGATTTCGTGCGCGAGTGTCGCAAAATCAATATCCCGAAGCCCCCCCACAAATCTGCCGCTATACCGGGTGGTTCCGCCGTTTGGCTGGTTTGGAGGGATTCGATTCAGGCCCCGGTTTTCCCCGCCTGTTGTTTTCCCCGCCACGGCTCTGGTTTTAATAATGATGAGGGTGAGTTCGGAAGGAGTAACTACGCCGTCGTTATTGCTATCGAAGTCCGCCAGCACCAAGCCCGCCTGAACTGCGGCGTCCAGCGCGATGCGCCCCTGCACTGACTGGTCGCCCCCGATAGTCATTCCATTCACCACCCGGTCAATCATGTTATCCGCGATTTCGTCCGACTCAGCATTGCTGATTACAAGCGGCCCAATCACCCCGTTGGAGTGAGCCACCCCGATAGCCGGGGCTATGGAAAAACGGCCGTTTGAATTTTCGATCATAAAGCCGTTCACACTTCCCGCGCGGCCCGGCGGGCTGGGAGGAGCAAGCGGCGGAATCTCACTGTAGGGTGGGATGTTCGTCCGCGTCGCCAGCGCGTTGAATACCAAGTTTTGGTAGTAGCTTTCGCCGAAATCCACGGGGAAATCTCCGCCCATTTTGTCGTCATCAAGGAGGATGATGAGGTGACGCCTAGCCCCCGTCGCGACCACTCCGTCTTCCTTCATGCACTCGTGGCCAAAGTCTGCGAGCGGCGGGTGCTGAGCATTTGCGGAACCGAGCAAGGCTGTGGCGACGGATAACGCTGCGAGAATGAATCGAGTTTTCATGGCCAGTTATTGCAGCGTCACCAGCACGAGCACAAATCCCGTGCCTTCGTCTAAAGTGCTCATCGCCTTGCCCAGAACGGCTCCTTGCGTGCGGGTGTGGTCCGTCGCCTTCATCGCGTGGCCGGGCGTCGCCGAGGTGGTGAGCAGGTCGCCGGGTTTGATTGCGCCGTTGCTCGCATCGACGCGGCAATAGACGCGGCCTGTGAGCGCGACGTTATGGCCGTGGTCGTTAATTCCTTCTTGGTGAAGTGTGAGGCCGGGGTTGATGCCGTTTGCCCCGCTCACGATTCCTGCCACGCGCGTATCATACGCTTCGCTGGAAAGCTCCAGCGTCCCCGAGCCATCGCGAGCGATCACCACGATGGAGCCTTTGGAAATCGCGTCTCCTCCTTTCAAAGCGAAAGGCTCCGCGAGGTCCGCGCCACCGTTGATCGTGAGTTGGCGGACTGTCGCATTCCGGGCGAGGATGTTTAGCAATTGCCCGCTCGCAGGATTCCAAAATGCAGCCAGCGTGACGGAAGGATTCAGGCTACCAAATTCCACATCCCCATTCCCATCGCCGCCGAGGTATGCCTGTTCGCCGTTGCCTGCACCGAGCCCGCGCACGACGAACTTCCCCGAGTTATTGTCGATATGGGCCAAGCTCCGATACGCGCCCGCCGGGGAATACGTGGAGATACTAAAACCACGCTGCCCCACATCGGTATCGGGAATGCCGAGCACGAGCTGGCCGGACTCCATGAACATCCCCCACCGGCCATGCCCGTAGTATTTGCTTACCGTGGCGACATCAAACGGATCGTATGCGCGAGTCAGCATCGGATTGTCGCCCGGAACGATTGAAAAGCCATTCGTCGCATAGACATCCACGATGTCGTCCTCCAGCCGCAGCACCTCTTGGTTGTTCACCCGGAACGCTAGGTGGACGTTGTCCGTCGTGCCGATGAAATGCGTATTCACACTCGTGCCCGCATTGCCGAGAAGGGACCAGCCTTGGCTGTTCACCCACCGCAGCCCGTCATTCGTAAAAGTCAGCACCTGCCCTGCTGCCGGAGCGGTCACACCAGTGCTCAGCGAAAGCGGGCTGATTGAGCCTGGGGCAAGCTGATACCCTTGCACCGCGCCGCTGGCGATCTTTGCGCTCGTGATCGCGGCATCCGGCACATTCCCCGCGAGATAGGCAAAAGGCGCGGAGTTCAGCGATTGGTCGGGCGTGAGCTGCTGGAAGCCATGCACGCCGTCGACGAACCATACCCGCAGTCTGATATCCTTCGGGCCGCCGATGAAAGGTCCAGGCGGGAACGGGCCATCCGTCGCAAATACGCTTGCGGGCACCGTCGTCATATTGGCCAGCGCGGTATCGCCGAGCGCGAGGGCGTAAAGGCCATTCGTCACCGGCAGCGTCACCGCAGCAGTCGGCTCCCCGCCTGCGTTGCTCGTGCCGTCGTTGCTCCACAGCGTCGTGGTCACGATATTCGCTGGAGGTGGTGCGATGGTGACGGTGTGGATGGCATTGTTGGAATATCCTGCGCCGGGATTCGTAATGACGATGCTCGTGACAATGCCGCCCAGCGCAGGATTCCCCGGATTTCCACCTCCACCGCCGCCGCCACCACCGCCACCGGGAGGCGTTGCGCCATTCAGATACGCAACGGCTGTCGCCTGAACTGGTGTGAATCCGCCACCACCGCCGCCGCCGCCGCCTCCAGACACATCCGGCGCTGAAATCGTCACCACTGGCGGCGTAGTGTAGCCGCTCCCGCCGTTCATTACCGAAATATTCACAATCGTATTCCCGTCGCCACTCGGGAAAGCCGTCGCCGTCTGGTTCTGATTGTAGCCGCCATCCACGAGCGCAAATTTGAACTGCCCGGTGCCGTTAAAATTGGTGCCGCCGACGGCGACTCGGCCTTGGTGGTTGAGCTTTTGCGGAATCTGCGCGTTTTGGCCAATAGCGATGGATGCCACAGCGAGCAGGGCGATGGAGTGGACGAGGATGGTGCGTAGTTTCATGGAATAGAGAAATGTTGGTTTCATAGGGGTTTCTCGTTTTCCTCCGGCGAAGGTTTCCGAGTTTTTTTGGAAAAGTTTTCGGGCGGTCCTTGGAGTCCCTTTTGGCGTCGCCAATCGCCCCCCCTCGCTGCCACACTCGCCGCGCATGTCCGTCACCACCAAAGCAATTACCGACTCGTCCGGCGGATGGCCCGCTGGGTCGGCGCGGTTTTGCACCACGCAATGGTCCGTGGTGCTCGCGGCGGGCGGCGATGGGCCGGAGCGCAACGCGGGGCTGGAGCGGTTTTGCCAGGCGTATTGGTATCCCATTTACGCATTCGTCCGGCGGCGTGGCGCGAATGCGGAAGATGCGCGGGATGTGACTCAGGAGTTCTTCGCGCAGCTCATCGAACGCGGCTGGCTTGCAGGCGTCGAGCGGCGCGATACGCGGTTTAGCACGCTGTTGCTGACGATTCTCCAGCGTTTCCAAGTCGATGAGTACCGCCGCGCCACCCGCGAAAAACGCGGCGGCGCGACGACCACCATCTCGCTCGACATGGCGCAGGCCGAAGCGTGGTTCGGAGCCGAGCCGACCGACGGCGAATCGCCCGAACGAACGTTCGAGCGCCGCTGGGCGCTCGCCGTGATGGACGCCGGCCTCGCCCGACTCCGGGAAGAATGCCGCGAGTCCGGACGCGCGAAACTTTTCGACACGCTCTCGCCATTTCTCTCCCGCCAGCCCGAGCCCGGCGAATACGAAACCGCCGGCGAAACGCTCGGCTTAAAGCAACGCGCCGTGATCGTAGCCGTGCATCGCCTGCGCGCGGAATACCGCGAGATGGTGCGCGAAGAAGTCGCCGCCGGGCTGACGGAAAAATCGCGCATTGATGAGGAAATGCAGCACCTCGCGCGGGCGCTGTGATACTTGGGAAGTTCGCAATTGGCACCATTAGTAAATCGTGGCACGGTCGGCGACATGAGCGCAGTACCACAAGAACTTGAGGAAACATTGAGCATGCTCGACAGCCATTCTGCCAGCGCACTGGAGCGGCTCGTGCGGGATGCGATGGCTCTCGCACGCTCCGCCCGGCGCACTGCCGCGGTGGATGCGAACGGCTGGCCGGTGGGGTATTTTGAGAAATATACCGGATGCCTCGCAGGGGATGATTGGCAGCCGCCAGCCGATCCACCGCCCGAGCCAACGCCTGAATAGTGATGCGCTACTTGCTCGATACAAACATCGTCATCTTCATCTTGAAGAATCCGGCGTGTCCGGCGTCTGTGCGACTTCGTAAATCGCAAGCTACAGACGTGGTGAGCTGCGCAGTGGTGGATGCGGAGCTCCACCATGGCGCGACAAAATACGGCGCGCCGCAGAAGCGGAAGGAAGCAATCGACGGGTTCATGGCTCAGTATGAAACACTCCCGTTCGATGCGAGCTGTGTCCCGCACTACGCCCGCATCCGGGATGAACTGGAACGAGCCGGGAAAATAATCGGCGGCAATGATATGATGATCGCCGCTATCGCGCTGGCGAACGACCTCACTGTAGTGACGAACAACTGTGACGAGTTTTCAAGAGTGCCGGGACTACGCGTGGAAGACTGGTCGGTGTGATGACGATGTCGCAACCCACAGCCGTGACCGAACCCATGCGAATCATCATCGAGCGAAAAGTCGCCCGGCGCAAACAGCTCGCCGCACTGCCTGTAGGCGAGAAATTACGAATGCTCGTGGAAATGCGCGATGCTGCGGAGCAGATCGCCGCGACCCGCCCGCCAAAGCCCACCAATCCAATCCGGTTGTGATGGCACATTTCCCGTAACCCGCGCGCCGCTACAGCGAGCAAGACACCGATGACTCACCTTCTCGCGACCTGTCCGACTTGCACAAAGCCGCTGCCATCCGGCGCGACTGCGGGGCATTGTCCGACTTGCTTGTGGAATACGACGCTCGGCGCGGACGAAGATGATCCTGCCGGAGAAGAGCCGTGGAATGTGCTCGGTGACTACGAGCTTTTCGAGGAAATCGGTCGCGGCGGGATGGGTGTCATTTATCGCGCACGGCAGAGGCGGCTGCGGCGCATCGTGGCGGTGAAGGTGCTGCGCGGTGCGGAGTTTGCGGGCGAGGAGGCGCGGGCGCGGTTTCGGCTGGAGGCGGAAGCGGTGGCGCAATTGCAGCATCCGGGCATAGTGGCGATTCACGATGTTGGGGAGGCGGACGGGGTGCTGTGGTTTTCGATGGATTACGTGCCGGGTGAAAATCTCGATACTCATGTGGACAGCCACACGCTTGCAGCACGCGACGCCGCTGCGCTCGTGGCGAAAATCGCCGATGCCCTCCAGCACGCGCATGACAACGGCGTGCTGCATCGCGACTTAAAACCATCGAACATTCTGCTCGCAGATGGGAAGCCGCGCATCACCGACTTCGGGCTCGCCCGACGCGAGACGACGGACGATGCACCGAGCCTCACGCGCACCGGCCAGACGCTCGGCTCGCCTGGATATGCCGCGCCGGAGCAGGCGCTGCACGGCGAAGCGGATGTGCGCACGGACGTGTACGGGCTCGGCGCAGTGTTGTATCACCTGCTAACCGGCAGAGCGCCATTCCACGGGCCGACGCTCGATTCCATCCTGCTCCAACTCCGCGAGGGCGAGCCGATTTCCCCGCGACGGCTCATCCCGAGTGTGCCGCGCGATTTGGAAACGATTTGTCTGCACGCGCTGCACAGTCAGCCGGGCCATCGGTACGCCACCGCAAGCGAGATGGCTGCCGACTTGGCGCGGTTTTTGGAGGGCAAAGCGATTCGCGCACGACCGTCGTCCGTCGTGGCAAACGTGTGGCGATGGTGCCGCCGCCACCCCGCGACAGCCGCACTTCTTACGCTGATCGTCGTCGGCACTGGCGCGGCTTTTTGGGCGATAGAAAATGCACGTGTGCTTGAACAGCAAGCGGGTGAACGGACAGCAAAAGCCAACGCGGAACTCGCGGCGACGAATCAAAAGACCGAAGTCGCAAACGCAGCACTGGCGGAGACAAACGCGAAACTGAAGGACTCGCTCGCAATGTTCGAACTGCGGCTGGCGGAGGAGCAATTTGCCGCCGGGGATACGTCCGCAGTTCTCGGCACGCTCGCCCGGGTATTGCGCAAAGAGCCGTCGCATTTCATCGCCACGCAGCGCCTCGCCTCCGCGCTTTGGAACGGCGACCTCGCGATGCCGAAGCTCATGCCGTTCTTTGCCGGCACTCGCGCAGAGCATCTCCAGATGCTCGTGGATGGAAAGACGCTGCTCGTCGGCGCGAAACACGGCCCGACTCTCTACGACGCAGCGAGCGGGAAAAAACTGCTGGCATTTGCACACGAGCAAAACGCCCCGGTGCACCGGTATAGAGTCAGCCCGGATGGCCGCACCCTCGCGGGCTGGGGGCATGGTCGGGGAATGGCTCTCATCGTATGGGACATGCAGACGGGCCAACTTCGCTTCCCGCGAATCGAGGGCGATCCGTGGTTTCGGCAAGTGATCTTTTCCGCAGACGGCTCACGCATTTTGGTGCCAGGCCGGATGGGCGCGGACCAGTGGCTCGATACGCTCAGCGGAAACCAAACGGGCTCGCCGATGCTTCACCCGTTCGATTCTTTTGCGACTGCGGTGAGCCGCGACGGGAAGCTGCTCGCGACGAGCCAGCATCACGATGTGTATGTATGGGACGCTGAAACGCAGGAGCTGATTAAGAAGTTCGCCCCGCTGAACAAGCCGGTGAAATTCCTTCACTTTTCGGCGGATGCGCAGTGGATCTTCGTCGGCGGATTCGATCCCGTGATGCGTTGCTTCCGCCTCGATACCGGAGAGGCTGCAGGCTTTGAGATGCGGCACGATGCCCAGATCACAAAGGTCGCCTTTTCCGGCGATGCGTCGCGCGTCATTTCCGGGGCAGACGACAATACGGCCCGCGTATGGTCACTGCCGAGCGGCGAGCCCGTCACACCGCAACTCCGTCATCTGGATCATGTGAAACACGTCGCATTCAGCCCAAATGAGCGCGTCGTTGTGACGTGCGCCGGCGATAACTCCGCCCGGATCTGGGAAGCGCAGACGGGCCGCCCGCTTTCGCAGCCGCTGCGCCATGGTGAGACGCCAATGGCTGCCGCATTTTCGCCAGACGGAGAGACGCTCTACACGGCGGGCGCAGACCGGATCGTCCAGCGCTGGGACACCCGCCCGCGCGGAACGACAGCGAATCTCCTCCTGCACGCAGACCGCATCGGCACAGCAACGTGGAGCCCGGATGGCAGAATCGTCGCGAGCAACGGCGCAGACAAAATCACCATCGTTCGCGACGCGGCAACCCTCCAGACGATTGCCGAGTACAAGCATACGTCCACACCTCGGCTCCAGTGCTTTTCGCCAGACGGCAGCCTGCTTCTCTGCGCCGGATGGGGCGGCGTAAGAGTGCTGAAAGTGGGTGAAAGTCTCAAAAGCATCGCCATGGTCGGAAGTGGCGATAAGAAGATGCAAACCGACTGCTTCGCGTTTTCCAGCGACGGCACGCGCTTCGCCATCGGCCAGACGGATGGAGAAGCGACCATCTTCGACTCCACCACGCTCAATCCAGTCGCGCCCCCGCTCAAACACAGCGGCCCGGTATCCGTCGTCCGCTTTTCCCCCGATGGCCAGACAGTGCTGACATGCGAGGTGCCGCCCGACAACCAACCGCCCTCTGGCGCACGGTTGTGGAATGCAGCGACGGGGGAGCAAATCGGCACGGCCATGTTTTTCGAAGACGAAGTAAACGATGCCGCTTTCAGCCCCGATGGCACGCTCATCGCCACAGGAGGCAACGACGACCAAGTGGGCATCTGGGACGCCCGCACCACGAAACGCATTCTCGGTCCACTGCTGCACAATCGCACCGTGCGCGCCGTCACATTTAGTCCCGATGGCCGCGCGATCGCAACGGCATCAAACGACGGAACCGCCCGCATTTGGGACGCCCGGACAGGCGCTCCGGTTGGCCGCCCGATGCAGCACAGTGCTCACGTCCTCGCCGTGGCATTCAGCCCGGACGGACGCCACGTAGCCACCGGCTCCGTGGATAAAACCGCGCGCATCTGGGATGCCGCCACGGGTGCGCCACTCAGCGAACCACTCCGCCACGAAGGCGCAGTGCGGCGGGTGAGCTTTCACCCGACCGGCGAGCGCCTGCTCACAGTCTCGGATGAAAACGCAGCGCGTATTTGGGATGTCCCCGTTTTCCCCACACCAGCGCCCAACTGGCTAATGACCCTCGCCGAGGTCCTCGCGCTCGAATCCGTCCCAGACGTCGATGCCGAGGTTTACGGCATCATCGCAAAATACTCGAAGGCAACCGCCGAAGCGCTTACGGAACCAAAGGACACGCCCTGGGGCAGGCTCGGGCAGCGCCTTTTCGGAGCGAAACCGCCAAAGTAACAATCAGCCGCCAACCCGGCGGAGCTGGATGCCGTCGAAGCTGTCGCCGGTAAACATGTCGGCGACGATGATGAGGTGATCGCCCGCTTTCGCAAGGCCTCGGTCGAGCAGCGCTTTCTCCGCAGCTGCAACCGTTTCCGCCGGGGTTTCCGCGAAGTCGAGTTGATGGGGAGCCAGGCCTCGGAGAATGGAAAGTTTGCGGCACTGTTCCCGCGTTGGCGTGAACGCGTGAATCTGCGCGCGCTTCGGTCGCAGACCGGCGACGTATCCGGCCAGCTTGCCGCTGCGCGTGAAGACGACGAGTTTTGCGTCGGGGAAATTATTCGCGAGCGTCACGGCGGCGTGCGCTGTGCGTTCGCGGTCGTTCTCGAGAACCGCATTTTCTGCGAATCCGAGTCCGCCGCTGAGTTCGATGCGCTTGGAAATCCTCACGAGCGCCTCCACGGCTTCAACCGGATATCTTCCGACGCTCGTTTCGCCGCTGAGCATGATTGCGTCGGCCTCTTCGTACACAGCATTGGCGACATCCGTCACCTCCGCGCGCGTCGGGACGGGGTTGGTGATCATACTCTCCAGCATTTGTGTGGCGACGATCACCGGCTTGCCGAGCACGACGCAGCGTTTCACGATTCTGCGTTGAATGATTGGGAGGTCTTCCATGGGGCATTCGATCCCGAGATCTCCGCGCGCCACCATCACGGCATCGGCCGCCGCGATGATGCCTTCGAGATTCCCCACAGCGAGCTGGTCCTCGATTTTTGCCACGATCTTCGCCGTGCTCCCGTGCCCCATCAGGACGCTGCGCAGTTGCTCCACGTCCTGCGGAAACCGGCAAAAACTCAGCGCCACAAAGTCCACGCGCAATTCCGCGGCGAGCGCCACATCGGCGAGATCCTTTTCCGTGAGCGCGGGCAGCTTTACATGAATTCCGGGAAGATTGATGTGCCTGCGCGAGCCCATCTCGCCGGGCGTGCGCACCTCGCAGCGCAGCGCATTTTCCGTCTTCGAAAGCACTCGCATATGGATCAGCCCGTTATCCACGATGACGGGATTTCCCACGTGGAGATCTTCCACGAGATGATCGTAGTTTACGCCTACGCTCATCGTTTCCGTGGCCGCAGCACCGCGGACGGTGAACTCAAAAATGTCGCCGCGCTTGAGCTGGAGTTTCTCCTTCAAGTCACCCGTGCGAATCGCAGGTCCTTGCGTGTCGAGGAGGATGCCGACAATCCTGCCGGACTCCTCCGCTGTTTGACGTATGCGCGGCACGAGCGCCCGGACGGTCTCGTGTTTTGCATGACTCATGTTGATGCGAAAGATGTTCACGCCCGCGTCGATCAACGCGCGGATCGTCTCCGGTGAATCGGTGGCCGGGCCCAACGTCACCACAATCTTTGTCTTTCGCATCGCGGTGTGTTCTTAGCCGAGGATTTTATTCCACTTATCGAGGTTCGCCTTTTGCGCGGCGAACAGATCGTCCGTGGGATCCAATACGTCGATGCTCTTGATTTTGTCGCCCTGCGCGATGGTATCCACCACGTTCTGGCCTTTGGTCACGCTGCCAAAAACAGAGTGCTTTCCGTCGAGGTGCGGCGTCGGACCGTGTGTGATGAAGAACTGGCTGCCGTTGGTGCCGGGGCCTGCGTTAGCCATCGAGAAAATGCCGGGCGTCGAGTGACGCAACGACTTGTCGAACTCGTCACCGAACTTGTAGCCGGGGCCGCCGGAGCCTGTGCCGGTCGGGTCGCCGCCCTGGATCATGAAGTTGGCGATCACGCGATGAAACTTGATGCCGTTGTAATAACCGCGCTTGGCGAGGTTGAGGAAATTGGCCGCTGTCATTGGAACTTTGCTCGCGAAAAGCGTTCCTTCGATGCTGCCCTTGTCTGTGTGAATAATGATACGAATGTCTTCCATGTGAATGCGCAGGCTGACTGCTTCGGACGCGGGAATCAATCTCCGTATCCGCAGACCCTTCCCGGAGCAGAGCGTTGCCCCTCGTTTTACATCGAAATTGTTCTGCGCTTGCTTCGCATGGCCGTGCGCGGCGACAAGAGACTGTTCAATGCTGACTCTTTCTGCCGTTTCTAAAAGCTACGCTGGCCGCGTTTTGTTTCGTGATGTCTCTTTACAGGTAAATCGCGGGGACCGTCTCGGTCTCGTGGGTGCCAACGGCGCGGGGAAAACGACGCTGTTTTCGCTCATCCTTGGCGAGTCTTCGCCGGACGATGGGCGCATCAGCATGGAGCGCGGAATCACGTTCGGCTATCTCCCGCAGGAGAGTGCGCCGGTTGCGGATGAGACGGTCCTGGATCTCGCCATCGCGATCTCGCCGGAACTGACTCATGCGCGAAAAGTGATTCGCCAATGCGAGGCTGCGGGCGATACGGAATCGAACGAGTATCACGAAGCGCTGGGCGAGTTTGCCGAGAACAACGGCCATGCGGTGACTGCACGCGCAAAGCGGATATTGTCCGGTCTTGCGTTTCGCGAACGGGATTTCACCCGCCCGGCGCGCGGGCTGAGCGGCGGTTGGATCATGCGGGCGCATCTGGCCCGGCTGCTCACACAGGAGCCCGATTTGCTGCTGCTGGACGAGCCGACGAACCATCTCGACCTCGAATCGCTCGTGTGGTTCCGCGAGCATCTGCGCAATTACTCGGGCGCGATCGTGATGATTTCGCATGACCGGGATTTTCTCAACGAGCTCGTCGGCTGGATCGTGGAAATCGCCCGCGCCCGGCTGACGCGGTTCCGCGGGACCTACGATGATTACGTCGTGGAGAAAGTGGCGCGCGACCAGCAGCACGCCGCGGCTTATGAGAATCAGCAGCGGGAAATCGGACGACTCCAGGACTTCGCAGATCGCTTCCGCGCCAAGGCCAGCAAGGCTTCGCAGGCGCAGAGCAAGCTGAAGCAGATCGAGCGCATGGATATCATCGAGGCTCCGCTGAACGCCGAGTCCACGGTGAAGTTCCGCTTCCCGCAGCCGCCACGCAGCGGGCATCGCGTCATCACGCTCAAGAATATCGACCACGCCTACAAGTTGCCGGAGGGCGGCGAACTGGTTGTTTACAAAGGAATGAATTTCGAGGCCGAGCGCGGGCAACGCACCGTGCTCGTCGGGCCCAACGGCGCAGGCAAGAGCACGCTGCTCAAGATCCTCGCGGGCGTCCTCGCGCCGCAACATGGCGAGACGATCATGGGACACAATGTGGTGAGCGGATACTTCGCGCAGCAGCGCGTGGAAGTCCTGAACCCGCGCCACACCGTGCTCGAATCCGCACAGGACCTCGCCAATCGCCCCGGTGAGCAAACGGCCCGGACGATTCTCGGCTCGTTCCTTTTTCGCGGCGACGATGTGTTCAAGCCCGTCGCAGTGCTCAGCGGTGGAGAGAAGTCACGGCTGGCGCTCGCCCGTCTGTTGCTTGCTCCTCCGAATCTGCTGCTGATGGACGAGCCCACGACCCATCTCGATATCCCGAGCATCGACGCGCTCATCGGTGCGCTGGAGCAATACGAAGGGACGCTCATCTTCATCAGCCATGACGTCCACTTTATCCGCCGGCTCGCGCAGCAAGTCCTGCACATCAGCGCGGGGACGCTCACGCCGTATGCGGGCAACTACGATTACTACCTCGATAAATCGAACGCCACGTCCGAGAAAGCCGGGCTCGTCGCCGGGAAGCAGCTCCACAATTTCCAGCCCACCGAGGACAAGGAATCAGCGTCCGACAAGAGCGGCATGGGGATGCGCGAGATGAAGCAGGCCCGCCGCGCCGAAGCCGAGGCGCGCAAGGCGCTCGCAAAGGCGAAGCGCGACCAGGAAAAAATCGTCCAGGACCTCGAAATCCGCGTCAACGGCCTCGAGATCAAACAGCAGCAAATCACCGAGGCGATGCAAGACCCCGCAGCGCACGCGAGCGGCGGAAACGCCAGCGACCTCAGCCGCGAACTCACCCGCGTGCAGACGGAAATCGTGATGCTCAGCGCGGAATGGGAAGCCGAGTCGGAGAAGCTGAACGCGATGCCGTAGTCGGGCCCCCGGCAAGATATTCGGCGGCGGACTGTTTTCTCGCTAATTTCCAAAAGATCTGTGGATAAGTCCTCCGCCGCCACGGCGGCATCCAATTCCAAAGAACACACTATGATCTACACTCCACGAACCACCCGTCGCACATTCCTCCGCGGAATCGCCGGCATCACCGCAGCAAGCACGTTCCCGAACTTCCTCCGCGCCCAGGGTGCGGGCAAGAAAATCGGCATCGCATCCATCGGCGTGGGGGGCAAGGGCGACAGCGACGCCTCTGCCGCAGCCCAGGGCAATGAGATGGTCGCCATCTGCGACGTGGACGCGAACACGCTCGCCAGGGCGCAGCAGAAATACCCGAACGCGAAAGCCTTCACGGACTTCCGCAAGATGCTCGACGAGATGAAGAGCATCGAAGCCGTCACCATTAGCACGCCCGACCACGCGCACTACCCCGCCGCGATGCACGCGCTCCAGCACGGCAAGCACCTCTTCATCCAAAAGCCCCTCACCAACACCCTTTGGGAAAACCGCGAACTGCACCTCGCTGCGCGCAAAAAGAAAGTCATCACCCAGATGGGCAACCAGGGCCACACCTACGAGGGCAACCGCGTCACCACCGAGTGGGTCAAGGCCGGCGCAATCGGCAAAGTGAAAGAAATCCACGTCTGGACGAACCGCCCGATCTGGCCGCAGG
>JAYUSJ010000420.1:0-9315 GCA_043755735.1 Verrucomicrobiaceae bacterium
ACGCGCAGCCCGGCATTCACATCGCCCATCCAGTGCGCGTCCTGATGCTTGCGAACGTCCCATTTCCAATCCACCGGCAACTGCGCCGCCCCGCCGTAGTAGCCAAGGCCGGTGGAGTATTTGCAGGTGTCGGCGGTGCGCGGGATTTCGAGGCGGATGTCCTTTACGGCACCTTCGCCGTTAACCGTGCATGCAAGCGCCAGGTGGCCGTCGGCATCCAATGTTCCGTTCACTTCGACCAAGAACGTCCCTCCCTCGTAAGAACTCACCCACTTGATGATTCCTCCCGACGCAAAAATACGCCGAGCAGGCTTTGCAGCCAAAGTGATGGGCGGTTCGGACTCGATGACGAATCGCATCGGCGCACTGAGTATCTCTCGAACTTCCCCGCTGGAGTCTGTGACACCCGCGTTGAACCTCGATTTAATCGCGCTCAGCAGGCCGCCGTCACCAAGCACGACTTCTCTTCCGAGCAACTGAATCGCTCCGTTTTTGAGTTCGAGCGATGAGAAGGATTTTGTGTACCCAAAGTCTTCGGCGATTTCCGAATCCAGCCAACGGAGTTTTGTGTGTTTCCACGGCTCGCCATCACCGCCATCCAATAGACGTTCCCCTTCGACCCTCAGCGTAATTGGCACCGCTCGATTCACTTTAGGATAAAACGGCTCTGTGGCACTGCTCCCATCAAATCCTGCTTCAAGTGTGATGAGGTAAGCCCCCGCTTTTGCGTCGTCGGGAATGTCGAAATGAAACCAGAATGGAGTGACCCCGCCCTTGCTGCTTCTACCAATTTTCTGACCAGGCAATTGCTCGCCCGTCCGCAACACCCCGCCGATTGCTCCCAACTCTAGGGAGTCCATTGTGATTTCAGAAAAGGCAAAGTCCCTATTCGGGCTCCACACGCACACCTGAAACATAAACACCTCCCCTGGCCTCGCCACGAACTCCGGCGGCTTCTCGCGCTTTAGCCAAATCTCCGGCACTTGGTCGAACATCCGCACGGGCCGCTCGCGGCTTTCGAGGAAGACATGCACGTCGCCGGGATGCGCGGCCAGCCACGCGTCCTTTTCCGCCTTCGTGGCGATGATTTCCATTTCGTTGAACCGGTCGTGCTCCGTCCGCGCTTCCCATCGGATGGCTTTGGCCTCGGGCAGCTTCTTCACATCGCCGAGCTTCCCTTTCCAATCCGCCGCGCCCGTGTCCTGCGGGCCGAGATACTTCGCCGCCGGGAACGAGCCGCCGCCCGGATTCCCCGGCAGAAAATAGACCGCATACTCCCCTGCCGCCGCCGCTTGGAAAACCACCTCGCCCGCGTCGTTCGTCACCAGCGTGGCCAGCGCATTCTCCACGCGCTTCCCCGCCGAATCCATAATCACCACGCCGTGCTTTTCCGGCTGCGGATCGCGCCGCCGCCATTCCAAATTCGCCCGCACCGCCTCCGCCGCCGCTTCGACGCGCACCACCACCCGATGCGACCCGAGATTTTTGTCCCACGCCGTCCTCGGGACTTCATAGCGGATGCTCTGGGCGTGGAGCGCAACGGCGGCAAAGAGGAATGCGAGTAGGCGAAACATGACGCCGTAGAGAACCAGCAATCGGCGCGATTGGAAGAAGGATTCCTTCGCCCCGAATGAAGTTTCCTGATTCACTTTCCGCGTTCATGAAATCTGTCGCCGCAATCCTGTTCGCGCTCACCGCCTTTCTCGCGCCGCTCCATTCGCAAGAGCCCGCGAAGAGCCATCCGCGCTTGTTGCTCGCTCCGGGATTCTCCTGGCAGAAGCAGAGTGGGGACTGGAACACGACGGAAAGCAGCGTCGTGGCCTCCGCAAAAGAAACGCTCTCCGAATACGCGGCATCGAGCGGCATTCCGCTCAAAGGCCGATGGCTCTCGGTCCGCATCGCCGTGGAGGGCGAGGCTACCAAGGCGGGGTTCTGGCTCGCTGGTCTCCGCGACGCAAAGGGCGACCTCGTCCGACTGCAACTCGACGCCTCATCGGGCAGCATCACCAACGGTCGCGGACGCACCATCGCCACGCTCCCCGCAGGCACGCTGGAAAAGCCCGTCGAGCTTTTGCTGAAGTTCACGAACACCACGATGACCCTGCATTCCGGCGGCTCGCAAATCGCGGAGTTGCCCGTGGTCTTCGAGGAAGCCAACGCGACCCCGAGCCTCTTCGTGGAGCGCGGCCGCGCGACATTCAGCGACTTGCTGCTGGGCGGTGTGACGGAGAAGGCGGAGATCACCAAGACCGGCCCGCCAAAGCGAATCGCCATCGCCCCGAAAGCAGTCGCGAGCGCAGGCTTCGCGGTCGATTTCACCGAGGGAAAAATGACCGCGCTAAAAAGCGAGTGGCAGCAATACTTCGGCGTCCATAATGAAACCGCACCCGGACCATGGAAGACCGTCCGGCAGTTCGACGGACCGGGCTCAGGTCTGCCGCTGAAGTCCCTGCTCGCAAGCAAACGAATGGACGGGCCGTTCAATCAGGCCCCTGTCGAGATGGACCTCTCGTGGTTCCGCGACCAGCAGAGGCAAAACTCACTCGGGCTCGACCGGAACCTTCCCGTAATCGTCCAGAACGACATCACCGCCATATTTATCGCGCCATGGAAATCGATGCTCGGCAAGATCCAGCAGGACCAAATCTGGGCGCTGCTCAAGCTCGCGTACGGCTCCAACACAGGCGCGGAGAAACGGCTGATCTTTCAGTGGGGCCACGACATTAACTCGCAAGACCTCGGCACCTCCGCCAACGTGCGCCTGCTCCAAGTCATCCCGCGCCACGGCATCGCATACTCCCGCAACAGCAATCAGCCCGCCGACGCGACGGCCTATGCAGAGAACTATTTCGCCCCCGCAGTCGAGGCGCTGCGCCGCGCGTCCACCGATGTCTTTGGGGACGAGCGCCGCATCCCGGTGATGATCGGCAGTTGCTCGCGCGCCGGGCTGGAGGCGAACCGCGATTGGTTCCGCATGGTGCTCGATCACATCATCACCGGTGAACTCGCGCCGTCGCTCAAAGACAAGCGCGTCATCGATCTCGTGGATTACCTCACCGTGAACTTTCCGTTTGCCGACGCCTCCGACACAAAAGCGCTGCAAGCCCTCTGGAGCGCTTATGGCAAACAGGTGAAGGGGCTTTGGATCACCGGCGAATTTGGCAATCTCGGACGCGGTCCCGGCCACGTGCTGCACCGGGCTGCACTGTTTTTTGAATGGGTCGCAGCGAACGATCTCGATGCGAATCAAGCGCGCCTCATTTGGGACTTCGCAGCCCGCAAACGCGCGGGCGATGAGTCGGTATCCCTCGCGATGCGGCTCGCCGAGATGATGCGCGGCCCACTGCAATTTGGAATGGATGCGCAACCCGCAGGAACGCTCTACCGCATCAGCGCGAGCGGAAACCGGCTGCTGGTCATCTTCATCCCATCGACCGAGCGCCGCGGGCTGAAGGTGACTCCCGTGGGCGATATCGCTGTCGAGGTCGGCGAGGACCGCGCGAAGAATCCGTGGATCGCAAAGATGGTCCACAACTCCATGCGCCGGTCGCCCGAGGAAATCATCCCGCTCAAAGTGGACGGCTCGCGCCTGCTCGTCACACCCACCACGACGACAATCGCCACATGGGCGGTAATGCTGGAGATGCCGTAAGGTCCGGCCGCCGTGCTCATCGACTGTGAATGGTGATTTGTGATTTGTCGCAAGCGTGTTCCTCAGCGCCCCGTGACAAATCACCATTCCCCCTGCAACGGTCCTCGCAACTTGCTACACAAAATGGACGTGTTTGCAGCGGGGCTTATTTGACGGGCTTGAGCGGCTGGATGTCCCATGCCGTCATCCAGCGCTCTCCTGTGCGTTCATAGCCCATTTTCAGGAGACGCACTTCCATATCCGCAAAATGGGCGGCTCCATAGAAAAGGCCGAGATTCTTTTTTCCCCCGGCGACTTCCTTTTCCAGCACGCGTAGCGCGACCACGTTGCGCCCGGAAAGGATCACCGTTCCCTCCTCGCCTTCAATCGCATCCAGCAGCGTATCCGCGCTCGACAGCATCCGGGCCATTGCGACTTTGAGCCCGCTGGAGTCTCCCAGCAACGCGAGCAGGAGCTGGCTGCCTTTCGGTTCCGCTTTCTTGTCGATTCCGACGGTCAACTGCGCGCGGAGTGCTTTTTGATAGAGCTTGAAAAACGACTCCCCTTTGTCCTCCTGCATCTGCTGGAATTCATCGAGACTCACGTCCGCGTGGACGAAGTTCTTGCTGTGGTAGTCGATTCCCTCGGTCTGATACTGAAACTTAAAGTAGCTCGAAAGCCCCGTCATCATCCCGCGAATCAAAGCAAACGCCGGGTCGCTCTCCTTATCGGATGGATCCTCCTTTTTGCCCTCCACCTCTTCTTTCAGACGCTGACCATCGACGAGTTCAAAGAGCAGCGCCTCGTATCCTTTGAAGAGCTCGCTCAAGGCGCTGTAGTAGGCCTTGTCGCCGATGTGGACGGCTCCGATGAGGTCGAGCTTCACATCGCCTTTCTTCATCGAGATCACGACTGTCTCGAGTTTGCCGGCCTTGTCGTCCCCGACATACCGGACATAATCCTTCTTCGCGTCGGCGGCATAAGCCGGACCTACGGCGAGTGAAATGGCAGCGATAACGGCAAAAATGATACGACTCATGCGTCACGAAGTAGCACGCCGCAGGCCGCTTGGCCACATTACAACGGCGCAACGATGGCGATTTTAGCCTGCTCTAAAAAGATGCGGGCGCAAAATGCCGGTCGAAACGCGGCTCTTCATTCCTACCTCTTTAATAAATACCTCAAAGAATTCCGCAGCCCGCTGCTCGTCTCAAAAACCGATCCCACTCCAAACGTCACCACCATGAGCACACACACATTCTGCGATGGCGTTTCTCGCCGCGATTTCCTTCGAGTCGGAGCCATTTCGGGCTTCGGCGTTTCATTGGGCCTCCAGAGCTTCCTGGCTCACGCCGCTGAACTCCCAATGCGCGAGGCCAAGGCGAAGGCGGCGATATTCGTGCGACTGGGCGGCGGGCCCAGCCACATGGATACATTCGACTTGAAGCCCGATGCGCCCGATACGCACCGAGGCGAGTTCAAGCCCATCGCGACCAATGTGGACGGCGTGCAGATTTCCGAGCATCTTCCGAAGCTCGCAAAGTGTGCGGACAAATTTGTGATCCTTCGCGGCGTTTCCCACACGCTCGCTGCGCACGAACTTGGCTCGCTCTACATGGCCACGGGCAACCGCCCTATTCCATCGCTCCAGTTCCCGACTTACGGCGCAGTCGTATCGAAGGAGCTTGGCGCGGTGAAGGAACTCCCTGCATTCGTCGCGATCCCAGGGCAGGGCAATAATCCGACGGGCTATCTCGGAGTGGAGTACGGACCTTTCGATACCGGCGCTTCGCCGCAGATGGGACGCCCGGTGGAGATTCGCGGACTGGCGCTGCGCGGCGTGACGCTTGAGGATGTGGACCGGCGGCAGAATCTTGTGAAGCGCTACGACACCGCATTTGGTGAGGCTGCGAAGGAGGACAAAATCCTCAGCGGAATGGACGAGTTCGGGCAGAAGGCTTACCTCATGATGCGCTCGCCCAAGGCGCGCGAGGCGTTCGATACTTCGCGCGAACCGCAGAGCATCACCGGGCTGTTCGGGACGGATCAGTTCTCTTCGAGCTGCCTGCTTGCGACACGATTGGTCGAAAGCGGCGTCAAGTTTGTGACCGTGAATCTCGGAGGCTGGGACACGCACAGCGACAATTTCACTTCGCTGAAAACACGGAAGCTCCCAGAACTCGATGCCGGCCTGAGCGGCTTGTTTACAGCGCTCGCGGCGAAGGGCCTTTTGGAAAGCACCGTGGTCTTTGTCACCGGCGAGTTTGGCCGGACGCCAAAGATCAACGTTCGCGCCGGACGCGACCACTACCCGCGCGCAATGTTTTGCGTGATGGCTGGCGGCGGAATCAAAGGCGGACAGGTCATCGGAGAGAGCGACGCCAAAGGCGAAGGCCCGAAGGACAAAGCGATCACCCCGGATGAGGTTGCGGCCACATTTTACACAGCGCTCGGAATCAACCCTCGCAAAGAATACAACACTCCAACCGGACGCCCGGTGATGATCACCCGGAACGGCGATCCGATCCCAGGTCTGTTGTCATAGCAACCACCGGATGTTTTCTGTCCCGTCGCGACAGCGGAGAGAACTCCGCTGGCGCTCGGCTCGCCTCTCCCCTCCAGCGCGACGACGCACTCGTTTGCCTGGCGGGAGAGAAACAGCCTGCTCAGCGCTCGATCGCCACCGCCGCCTCTTTTGTGGAATCCACATGGGTCGCGCTCCATCGTTCGCGGGCGTTTTTCATCCACCGGTCAAATCGTTCCGTTTGCTCCGCGTGCAAGACCTGGCGGAGGCGCATTTCGGCGCGGTCGAGGATTTGCGCGACTTGCGGCTTCACGGGCTTCGTCGCCACGTCCAGTTCGCCGCCCGTCTCGGTGAGGATTTGCCAGAAGAGGTGCTCCTGATCCTCGTCGAGCCGCAGCCCGTCCTTCGCGTGCTGGACGAGCAATTTGCGGACAGGCGCGGGGCCGGAGGCATACGCCTTTGTCGTCACATCCTTGAGCGTCGCCGAGGAGGACAGCGCCCCGCCCACAATCACGCCGCTGAAAAAAATCAGCCCGACGACAAAGACGCTCTTCAACTTTCGTCCGACCGTTCGCAGAAAGCCCATCATTCTCCGGTGAGGTAGTAGCTGACGATGGGCGTTCCGGCGAGACGCACGGCGTCGTAGAAACTCTCCGCATCCGGCGCAGAATCGCGATGGATGTAGAACCACGAACCGCCGGCCACGGCGAGTGCGGTAAAGAACGGGCACAGCCTCCACGCCCAGCCCTGCCACGAGCTTCGGCGCTCGGTGCGAATGCGCGCCATCACGCGAGTCTCGAAGCCAAACTCCATTCGCGAAGTATCGGGCGCATCGTCCCGGACTGCGCGGAACAGTGAGTCGAGAGGATCAGGATTCATGGCTCTCCTCGATGATGAGTTTCAGTTTCGCGCGGGCGCGAAATGCGCGGACTTTCACCTTGCTCTCGCCCCAGCCCGTCACGTCGGCGATTTCACGGATGGACCGTTCCTCCAGCTCCAGCAGCGTCAGCACCACTTGATCCTCCGGTTCAAGCTGCCGCATCGCCCAGTCGAGCAACTCCTTTGCACGGCGGGCGCTCAGCGTCGCCTCGGCGCCCAAATCAGTCCGCTCGTTCGTCTCCACATTGTAAGCGAGATTCTCCCGGTGCCGCCGTTCCTTGCGTAGATAATCATAGCAGACGCTCACCGTCAGCGTCGCCAGCCAGTGCGCAAATGGCGCATCCCCGCGAAAGCCCGAGAGCTTCCGGTAGGCGCGCAGGAAGACCTCCTGGCAAATATCGTCCAGCTCGTGCGAGTCGCGGGCAAACCGCGAGCACGTCCCGAACACCCGGGACTTGTGACGCCGAATCAGCTCCGCAAACGACCGCTCATCCCCGCCCAGAATCGCACTTACCAACGCGCCATCATCCAGCACGTCCTCAGCCATGGCTTCATGGCCGGTTGCGGCGGTAATAAATGGCATCGGCCAGGCGAGTGCGGTCATAGTTCGCTCCGTGAGACGCATCCGACCAAGCCGCGGTTACAACTTTAGTTTCGCCAGCGTCTCTTCCAGCGCCGCCTTCCACTTCGCATAGCCCGCCGCGTTCGGGTGCAACATGTCGGGGAACTCCTCCTTTTTGCACGACCCCTTGCCATCATCGAAGATCCCGAACGAATCGCACACCGTCAGCCGCTTATCCGCCTTCGCCAGATCATCGATCATCGCGTTCAGCTTCGCGATGCGCGCCGGGAAATCGTTCTCCGGGCCGCGCGGCATCACATGGTTCAAAATAATCGGCACACTCGCGTTCTGCTTTTGCAGCTCGGCGATCATCGCCTTGATATTCCCGATGATCTGCTCATGCGTTCCGCCCAGCGCCAAATCGTTCGTCCCGATCAGGATGCTCACCGCCTTCGGGTTCAAATCGAGCACATCTTCCTTCAGCCGGTAACGCACCCCGCGCGACGTATCCCCGCTGATTCCCCGGTTCGCGATCTTCCGCGTCGGGAAATCCTTCTGCGCACTGTTCCAGCCCTGCGTGATGCTATCGCCGAGGAACACAATCGCCCCCTTCTCCGCCTCCTTCTTCTTCGAAAACTCCACGCGCTTCTGCTGCCACAGCTTCTTGAACCAATCCCCCGTTTGCAGCGGACCCGCACCGGGGAACACCTCCGCCGGCGGCATCGCCAGCGCAGTCAGCGAACTCGCCGCCAGCTCCATCTTCGCAGGCGTCCCCCGCTTCTGCGCAAACATCCACGCCAGAAAATTCGGCTCCGAAAACGCACTGCTCCATGAATCATGCCCCACCCCTACATACTCCGTGTGCGCCACACTACCACCCGCCGCCGCAATCGCCTCCGCCATCTCCTTCGTCCGCACCGGCTTCACCACACCATCCGCCGAGCCGTGGAACGCCCACACCGGCACCCCCTTCGCCGCAGCCGCCTTCGACTTATCGCCGCCCCCGCAAATCGGAGCCGCCGCCGCCCACCGCGCAGGATACCGCGTGATCAAGTCCCAAGTCCCAAAGCCCCCCATGCTCAGCCCTGTGAGATACAGCCGGTCCGCATCGATCGGAAACTCCGCCTGCACCGCATCCACCACAGCCAGCAGCAACTTCTGCGTCGTCCCCGCATCCGCCGGCGCCACCACATTCTCCGCGGACCAATCAATCTCCACCCACTTCTTCTCCTTCGCGCACTGCGGCACCAGCACAAACGCCGGATACTTCTCCATCACCTTCGCGTCGGAAAAAAGCCCCCCGCCCCACTTCAGTTGCGCCTTATTGTCATCCCCGCGCTCCCCCGCCCCGTGCAGCAAAATCACCAGCGGATACTTCTTCGCCGCATCAAACCCCGCAGGCTTCAGCAAGCGATAAGGCAGACGACCATCCGCAGACTCAAAAGTGCGCGCCTCGTACGGATCGTCCGCGGCGAAAAGAGGAGATGCGAGCAGGGCTAGGAAGATGAACGGCTTTTTCATGGCGCGACAAAATCGCATCCGCCCCCGCAACTGACGAGCAAAATCCCGCACCAAATCGCACGCCATTCAATAACCCGCAAACACCCCCGCCCCCGCCTAAACCGGCCGCGTCGCCGTCCCGGCATTGCTCCCCGCCTCGCCGCCCGACGCATTCCCCGTAAAGACCTTATACGTCGCCGACTGACCCGCCGTTTGGTG
>JAYUSJ010000421.1:0-30300 GCA_043755735.1 Verrucomicrobiaceae bacterium
TAAACGCCCATGCACACTTACGACGACCTCATGCGCAGCACGCGCCGCCAATTTCTCAGCAGGACCGGCCTCGGCCTCGGAGCCATGGCCATGGCGCAATTCGCGCCCGCCGCAGCCATCCCCGGCGTCATCGGAAAACCGCACTTCGCGCCGAAGGCAAAGCGCGTCATCTACCTTTTCCAAGCCGGCGGCCCGTCGCACTTGGAGACGTTCGATTTCAAGCCTGTCCTCCGCGCGGGCCACGGCAAAGCGCTGCCCAAAGAAATCATCGGCAACCAGCGCCTCTCGACCATGAGCGGAAACCAAAGTCTGCTGCCCATGGCCGGCTCGTTTGCGAACTTCACCAAGAGCGGACGCAGCGGTGCCGAAATCTGCGACACGTTGCCCTACACGCAAAAAATCGCCGACGAGATTTGCATCGTTCGCACGATGCACACCGAGGCAATCAACCACGATCCCGCCATCACATTCTTCTGCTCTGGCAATCAGGTGCCCGGCCGCCCATCCATGGGTGCGTGGGCATCCTACGGCCTCGGCAGTCTGAACGACAACCTGCCCGCCTTCATCGTGCTCGTCTCAAAAAACGCCTCCCGCGACCAGCCGCTCTACTCGCGACTGTGGGGCGCGGGCTTCCTTCCGAGCGAACACCAGGGCGTGCAATTCCGCGCCGGAAAAGAGCCCGTCCTTTACCTCACCAACCCCGAAGGCGTCTCCCCGCACGTCCGTCGCGACATGCTCGACGCCCTCGCCAAACTCAACGGCTACCAAGCCGAGCAACAGCTCGACCCCGAAATCGATGCGCGCGTCGCGCAAGCCGAGATGGCGTTCCGGATGCAGACAAGCGTGCCCGACGCCACCGACCTCTCCGGCGAAACCGAAGAGACCTTCAAACTCTACGGCCCCGACAGCAAAACTCCCGGCACCTACGCCGCCAACTGCCTGCTCGCCCGGCGACTCATCGAGCGCGACGTCCGCTTCATCCAGCTCTTTCACCAAGGCTGGGACCAGCACGGCGACGTCGTCGGCGGAATCACCCGGCAGTGCAAACAAACTGATCAGGCCTCTGCCGCGCTCATCACCGATCTCAAACGTCGCGGCCTTCTCGACGACACGCTCGTCGTATGGGGCGGCGAATTTGGACGGACCGCTTACTGCCAGGGCAAAATGAGCGGAAACAACTACGGCCGCGACCATCACCCGCGCTGCTTCAGCATCTGGCTCGCCGGCGGCGGAGTGAAACCCGGCACCGTCATCGGCGCGACCGACGACTACGGCTACAACATCGTCGAAGCTGGTGTCCACGTCCACGACCTTCACGCCACGATGCTACACCTCATGGGCATCGATCACGAAAAGCTCATCTACAAATTCCAAGGCCGCTACTTCCGCCTCACCGACGTGCATGGAACTCTCGTGAAATCGATCCTCGCGTGATGCCGAAACAGCGCAACTGCGCGGCTTCATGCTCGATTTCCGGCCATTCCACAACCACCTTCACAAGCATGCAAACTTTTCCTGCCAGCGTCAGCCTTCTCGTTTCCGTGAGATAGTCCGTTGCCGATGCCTGCTTCATTTTCCAAAGATCAAAAGGCGGCGATTGTGTCGTCGATGCAGCGCTACTTCGCAGAGAATCTCGACAGCGATCTGAGTGAGATGCAGGCGGGATTTCTGTTGGAGTTTTTCATGAGCGAGATCGGTCCGTTCGCCTACAATCAGGGAGTCGAAGACGCGCAGAAACACTTCATAAGGGCGACCGAAGACTTGCCCGGCACGTGCTTTCAAGAGGCACTGACTTTCTGGAAATCGCAACGAGGTGCCGCACGCGCGGTTCGAAGAAAACCGGAGTGAATTGTGACGCGGCCGACGGCCTATCGGCGCTTGCGGCGGCTGGCGAGCATGGCGAGGCCGCCGAGCAGCAGCGCGGCGCTGCCGGGCTCGGGGACTACGTTGAGGATGACGTCGTTGTTTGTGTCGCCGAGCGCGAGTGTGGCGGTGTAGCCGTCGATGGTTCCGCTGAGCGATGTGCCAAGGTTGCCGAAGACGGCCACTGAACTGTCGAACAGCGTGTAGGTTCCGGGGCCGAATCCACTTCCGGCGGTGAATGCGAAGTCGTCGAACTCCAGCGTGCCGATGCCGATTCCGAATTGTCCGGTGGTGAGGTTCACCCGGTCGCTGATGGTGCCGAGTTCGAAGACGAGCGATTGTGTGTTTGCGGCGAAGACGGCATCGCCGAAGTCGAGCGTGATTCCGGTGACGGTGAGCGTTCCGGGGCTGGTGCCGGGAGAGAGTTTGCCGCCGCTGAAGACGAAAACACTCGCGCCGATGGTGCCGTTTCCACCGAGAGTGCCGCCGCTTTGGACTTCGATCAAACTTCCGCTGAGGCTGCCGGTGACGCTGAGCGTGCCGCCTTGCACATAGGTGGTGCCGGTGGTCGTGTTGTTGCCGCTGAGTGTGAGCGTGCCTGCGCCGACTTTTGTCAGGAAGCCTGCGCCGGAGATTGCACCTGCAAACTCGGTGCTCGTGGCGTCGCCGACAGTGAGGAATCCGCTATTGATGATGCTGGTGCCTGCGTCGCCGCCGATGCTGGCGACAGTTTGGTCGGTGCCGTTTACGTCGAGCGTGCTGCCGCCGCTGAGCGTGACGGCGGTGGTTGCCGGGAGGACGTTGGTGTTGCCTAGACCGAACCATTTTCTCGCGATGTAGCTGTCGAGGCTTTGGCGTTGCGTGTCGGTAAGCACGCCGTTGAAGACGAAGAGTTCGCCGATGTCGCCGCTGGCGAATTCCGTACCGCCGGCGAGGTAGCCGCCGCCGAGACGGAGGGCGTTTGGCCCCACGCCTGAGCCGGTCCCGAGCAGGCTGCCATTTGCGTAATACGCTGCAGCGCCGCCGGCCGCGATGGTGCCGATGTGGAAGCGCGGGTTCGTGTCGGCGGTGCTACTATTGTATAGGAAGCCGTTGGTAAAAAACGCGGTCTCTCCGGCTCCGCCCCATGGCCCGAGCAGCCAGTTGTTTCCGGTCGCGGAAAGGAGTCGCTGATTTGCGGTGCCTGCGAGTCTGCCAATGTAGGCGACGGTGACGTTGTCGGGGAAATTGAGCGCGTTGGTGAGCTGGTCGGGGCCGGGCGCGGTGAGGGCGTCGAAGCGGATGACTTGGTTGCCGCCCATGCTGGCCTCGAATGCGAGCGTTGGTTCATTTCCCGCTGGTGCGGTGAAGTTGCCGGTCGCGCCGAGCGTGCCTTTGTTGGTGACGCTTGTGACGCCGCCGCCGCTGGTGTTGATCGTCGAGCCGTCGGTTGCATCGAGCCAAATGGCCGCGCTGGTCGGCAGGGCGCTTGCGCCGCCGAGCTGCACCGTGCCGCCGCTGATAATGGTGCTGCCGGTGTAGGTGCTGGATTGGCCGAGGACGAGTGTGCCTGCGCCTTGTTTTACAAAGCCGAGGTTGTTTTCGTCTGCGGTGGTTCCGCCGAGTTTGCCGGTGTAGCTGTTCGTGCCGCTGGCGAGATTCACGGTGAATGTTGCGGCGGTGGGCGAGTCGTTGATCACGCGACTTCCCGCACCGGCAGGGCTTGTCAAAGAGCTGAGCCCGGCGATGGTCTGATTGTTCCCGCCGAGTTTGAGCGTGCCCGTGGTGCCCGCCGTGCCGAGTGTCACCGCAGTCGTCGTGGGCAGACGGTCTGCGCCGCCGCTGAGTGCGAGCGTTCCGTTTCGCACCTGCGTGATTGCGTTGTATGTATTTGCGCCGCCGAGCGTCCAAGTGCCGGTGCCGACTTTCGCGAGCGTGCCTGCGCCGGAAATTACGCCGTCGAACTGCGCATTGCCGTTGTCGTTGCCCGCGCCGAAGTTGCCGCCACCGAGCGTGATGCTCGTTCCCGCGACGCCGCTCACGCTGCCGAGCGTTTGTGTGACGCCGTTCACATTCAGCGTCGTGCCGCTTGTGGAAAGCGAGAGCGTGCCGGTTGTCGGCAGCGGATTCGCTGGCACGAAGCCGGTCCACTTCCGCACGAGATACGCTTCAATCGCGCCACGATCCGCGTCGCTCAAGGCGACGGGCGCGATGATGACTTCGCCGATGTCGCCCGTGGAGTATTCCTGCACGTTTGTCGTGTTGCCGCCGCCGAGCGCGAGGCCGTTTGGACCGAATGCGTTGCCGAGCGTGCCGATGCGTCCGAGGGCGTTGGCGTAGGTTTCGCCGATGCCGTCGCCGCGCATCACGCTGGTGTAAACGTGCGAATTTGTCGTTCCGGCCGAGATTCCCGGAGCGAAGTTGGTTTGATAATACGCGGTGTTTTCGCCGTTGTTCCACCAGCCGAGCAGATAGTTGTTTCCGAGTCCCGAGACGAGCCGCTTGCGCTCGTCGGCGCTGGCTCCGGCATAGCGTCCGGCGACGATGATGGTCGATGGGCCGTTGGCCAAATTGATGTTGTTCGTGAGCCGGTCGAAGTTCGTTTGATTGCCAAATCCCGCGACGGATTCAGCGACAAAACGCACCGTCGGATTTCCGTTCATGAGCCCCGCGCCCGCTGCGCCGTAGCTCGGCTCCCGGCCGGCGACTGCGCCGAAATCTCCCGTCGCGCCGAGCGTGCCCTTGTTTTTCCAGACGGGAATCGCCGCGCCATCCGCAGGCGCTGTGCCGGTAGCTGCGGGGTCCGCTCCGTCGAGCCAGATGCCGAGATTTGCGAGGTTCACCGGCATTGTCGTGCTTGCGCCGAGTTGCAGCGTGCCGCCCGCGATGACGGTGCCGCCCGTGTAGCTGCCGGTGCCACTGAGAACGAGCGTGCCGGGACCGGTCTTGGTGATGCCGAGGTTGTTTTCATCCACGCCGACGTCGCCGATTTTCCCGCCGTAAAATGTCTGCTGCCCCGCGCCGATATCCACGGTGAGTGATGACGCCGTCGGGCTGCCGCCGAGGATGCGGTTGCCGAAGTCGTATTGCGCGCCGAGGCCGCCGACAGTTTGCGTGGTGCCGTTCAGCTTGAACACCGGGCTGCTTCCTCCTTGCGAGAGCGTCGTTGCGCTTGTGAGCACGTTGTCCGCGCCCGCTGTCAGCACGCCTGCACGCACGGCGACTTGCGCGATGGAGACGGGGCTCGGGATAATCGTTTCGCCTGCGCCCTGCTTGATATAGCCGCCTGCGCCGGCCATCGAGATGGCCAGATTTCCGCTGCCCGCCGTGCGGTTTTCTTCGAGCCACGCGCCTGCGTTTACGGTCACATTGCTGGCAAATGCCGTCGCGTCTGTGAGGCGCAGAATGCCGGAGTTCACGGTGGTTGCGCCCGTGTAGTTCACACTCGCGCCGATCAAGTTTACGATGCTGTCGCCGCTCTTCACGAGGTTGCCCGCGCCGGAGATGCCGCCGTTGTGCCCCCACCCGTTGCGATTTGCGGCATTGGTGACATCGAGCGTCGCGCCTACTGCGATGGTCGTCGCGGAGGAAAGCGTGCCGCCGCCGCCGGTCGAACCACCAAGGCCGATGCGGAGCGTGCCGTTGTTTACCGCGGTCGGTCCGGTCCAGACTTGGGTGTTCCAGGTGATGAGTTCCTGGGTGCCCGCGCCTTCTTTCGTAAAGCCGAGTCGTCCGTTGCCGCCGGGATCATTCGTGGGGCCATTGCCACGGTCGCGTATGTGGCCGAGATAGTTCTGCGTGCCGCTCGCGACGTTGAGCGTGAGCGTGCTGTTCGTCGCTGGTGACGCGTCGCCTTCCACGAGTTGCAGCACGCCGCCGTCCTTGCCCGGCAGGCTGCGCAGACCGGCGATGGTTTCGCTGAATCCGTTGAGGTTTAAATATGACCAGCTTCCGGCGAGTGCACCAAACGTGACGACAGTCGTGTCGGCGATTTGGTCGCCCGCTCCGAGACGCACCGTTGCAAATTGATTATTATCCGTCGCACCGATTTGCAGTCCGCCCGCGATGGCGTTGCCGCCTGCGCGATTGAGCACGAGGTTCATCTGATTCGTGCCGGCGGCGTTGGAATTATCCACGACCACATCCGCAGTCGCCTGGCCCGTGAGCGCGAGTGTGCCGCTCGTTCCGCGAACGGTCAGCGTGCCGTTTGAAATCGTGCCTGCGAGCGCGCCTTCGACGAGCGCAGCGCCGCCCACGATTTCCACCGTGCGATTTGCGCCAGCGAGGTCTATGTCGTTTAGCAGCGTGGCCGTGTTATCGCCCGCGGCAGAGCCGAACAGCAGTTTCGAGCCCGTTGGCACAAAGCTGCCCGAGTTCCAAGTGAGCCCCGCGCCGGCGTTGAGCGTGACATTTCGCGCTGCGCCAAAAGCGGAGAAACCGCCGTTTCCGATCCACTGAATCTGCGCACCGCTGGTTCCGGTAGTCAGCGCAAAATCGGCGAACCCTGCTTCGAGCACGCCGCCGTTGAACTGGATGTTGGAGTTTGGAGAAAGCGAACCCGCCGCAGCCTCGCGAATCGCACCGCCGGTGATGAGCGTCGGTCCGCTGAATGTGCTCGCGCCTGTGAGCGCGGTGACTCCGTTGCCCGCGCGGGTGAGCGAAGTCGTGCCGGTGATGTTTCCGGCGAAGGTCGTCGCAGCCGCGCCATTCACCGTGAGAATTCCGTTTCCGCCGACCGTGCCCGGCACCGCACCCGCCGCGCCGCTGAGTGCGCTGACGGTTTGGTTCAGACCATTCAAATCGAACGTGCCGCCAAATGCCGCGCCGCCGTTCACCGTGAGGTTCGTCGCCGAGGGAAGCCGGTTGTCGCCGCCGGAGATTTGCAGGATGCCATTGTTCACCGTCGTCGCGCCGGAATAGATATTTGCTCCGCCCGTGATCGTGAACGTCCCGGTACCTTGTTTCGTGAGCGAAAGCACCGCGCCGTTCGGATTATCCGCAGCCTGCGATTGGTTGCCCATGATGATGCCACCGTAAGTGCTGGAGCCATTCGCCACGCCGACGAAAAGAACGTCGCCGCCGCCCGCCGGATGCGAATTCCAAATCTCACCCGTGCCGTTCAGTTCGTCCACGTACATGTCGTTTGCTCGCAAATCGAGCACCGCGCCGGGGCTGATGTTTACGTCCGCCGTCGAGCCCGTCCAATTGCCCGTCACGTTGTCATTGTGCAGCCGTCCGCCGAGGATGTTGATCGTCCCGGAGAAGTTCACCGCGCCAATCGTGCCAAAAACGCCCGTGCCCGTTTTGTTGATGGTGCCCGCGCCGGAGATGGTGCCGCTGTTATTCCACTTTAAGCTGAATGGAATCGATGAGTTAATCTCCAATGTCGCCCCCGACGCCACCGTCTTTGCGGCAACGCCCAGTCTCGCATCTATCAGCGTGAGCGTGCCCGCATTCACCGTCGTCGCCCCCGTGTAGGTGATTCCGCTACCTGCCACATTCGCCACACCGAGCGTCTGCGAGCCCGTCCCGATTTTGGTGAGAGAAAGAACGGAACCGCCGCCGCCGCCCGTTCCGGTCACTGCATTTCCGCCGTTCTGCATCGTCCCGGTGAAGACGCCCGACTTATCCGCCGCGCCGAGCGTGAGCGTATTCGCGTTGAAGGAATTCATCATCAACCCAGCGCCCGACAGTCCGCCGAATTGCGGTGCACCGCCGCGCATGTCGAAGAACGCACCGGAGCTGATGTCGAGGTTCGCGGTCGTGGTGCCAAACGCGTTCGCAGAAGCTCCGCCATCATTCCCCAAGCCGCCGCTCTGCACATTGATCTGCCCGCTCAGCGTGATGTTGTTCACGCTGTTCAGCGCGAGGTAGCCGGTGCCGTTGACGTTGATTGTCCCCGCCCCGGAAATCGATGCATTGACCGTCTTGCGATTCGCATAGCCGGTCGTGTTGTTGGTCAGCTCCAGCACACCGCCGCTATTTACCACGATGGGCGCAGCGCCGCCGAGAGGCGCATACGGGCTACTCGTTAGACTGTTTTTGACGCGGAAGATCCCTCCTGAGTTTACCGTCGTCGCGCTCGCAAAGACCGTGCCGTTGAGCAACTCCAGCGTGCCTTGGTTCACCGTCGTCGTTCCTGTGTAGGTGATGTTCCCGCCGCTCAACGTCTGCGTGCCCGTTCCCGACTTCACGAGATTGAGCAGCCACGTTCCGGCACCGCCGTCGCGGTCGCGCATGTAGCCGTTAAATGCATACGTCCCCGTTCCGTTCAATTGAAGCGTCGCCGCCGCAGACGTGCCGCCGCCAAACTGCTTCTCATTTTGAATCACCCCAGCGCCCGTCGTGTTGTTGACTCCCGCAAGCGTCTGCGTCGTCCCCTGCAAATCAAATCGCGGGAACGAGCCGAAGGGATTCACAAACGTCATCACCACCCCCGCGCCAAACTGCTCATTCGCCGCCATGCGCAAATTCGGCTGATTCCCCGCCGTGCCGTTGCCCATCTGCACCGGCCCGTTGATGGAAACCCCTGAAGTATTCCCAAGCACGAGCGTCCCGTTGTCCACCACCGTCGTGCCGGTAAAAGTATTCGCCCCCGAGAGCGTGAGCTGCCCGGCGCCGAGCTTCGTGAAACCATTCGTCCCCGCGAGGATCGACGAGATCGAGGCATCCGCCGTTGTAGTGATCGTCGGAGTGCCCGCAAGCGTCAGCGTCCCACTCGCGATGCTGTAGCCCGCCGTGGAAAACGTCATATCATCCGCCGTGATCGCCGCGCCGAGCGTTACCACACCACCGGCTCCGCCGAAAATCGCACTGTCTCCATTCGTCCACGCGATGTTGTTCACTCCAGCATCGACAGTCCAATTCCCATTCGTGAGATCCCAAGTCCCTGCGCCTCCAGTGATGGCGGAATCGCCAGGTCCCACCGCGCCGGGCGTGATGTCCCAGGTGAGATTCGCAGCGTGTGCCGAGAGACACGCGAGGGCCGCGGCGAAGATGCGGGTAAAACTACGATCGAGAACGAGAGGACGACGGTTCGAGGCGAGATTCATAAGGCGTATTGTTTTCAGTACGTTACCCTCGCTTGAGCGCTTGGGAATCAAAAAAGCCGAAAAAAGACCGGCTTCGGATGGGGGCGGTCGGCCCGCTTACGAAACGAGCGCAGCCAGCAGGCAACGCAGCTCGTCCTCCACATCCGCCGTGCTCGGAACGGTCTGCGCGACTTCGTGCCGGAGCAGTTGACCGTAGCGCTGGCGCACCTTGTAAATGGCAGACTTCGCAGCGCTCTCGGACGACCCAAGGGCTGCCGCCGTCTCCGCATAGGAGACTTCCTCGCCGCCGGAGATGAGGTGGTTTTTCAAAACGTCGAACCGCGCGAGCTGTCCCGCCGAATCATACTCCCGGCGAAGGCGCTCCATCGTCCGCTCCAGCACCGTCTCCGCCCACCGGCGCTCGAATAGCCGGTCCGGCGTTTCATTATCGCGCGGCTCCATGGCATCGCGCTCCACGCCTTCCACGGAATCGAGCGAAAAAAGAGGCTGCCCGCCGCCCCGTTTCTGAGCTCGAGCGCGGTGCCATTCATTGGTGAGGAAATGCTTCAGCGCGCCGAGCAGGAACGAGCGAAAGCGCCCCTGTTCGGGATTTGCCCGGGCCACCGAGCCATACCGGAGCATCCGCGCGAAGAACTCCTGGGTCAGATCCTGCGCTTCCTCGATGCCATGCCCCTGCGAGCGCACCCACGAATAAATCGGCGGCCAATATGAACGGCACAGTTTCTCCAGCGCATCGTCCGAGGCCGCCCCGGTGCCGCCCGCCCGCAACACCATGCTCCAGTGCGTGGTTTCAAAGCTATTTGCGCCCTTCGGCTTCGGCTGACTTTCGGGTGTGGCAGTTGCGGACATGGGCCACCATATTAGCCGCCGGAGCAGGACCTGCAACTGACCGCCGCAAGAACTTGTTTACGGCATTGTAACGATCGAGGGCTGGTGTGCCGGCTGCGCGATGCACGCCAGGCGTGGCGTTTCGGCTTGGGACGGCGCTTGCTAAATTGTGCCTGCTCGAAATGGGAGAAACGTTCCTGCCTCATTCTCTTGCGCCGGCTCCGTAGAGCAAGAGAATGAGGTCAGAAGTAAGAGCGGCGTTTTTGCGCCCCCAGATGGAAAGAGCGTGTTACTGCCCCGTAGATCTTGAATTCGCAGCAGGTAATCGGCTAGCCTTAGCCGTGCAGTCCACGCTTACCATTCTTCGGGTTCACTTCCGGGAGCACAATAAGAGCGTCATTTTCGCCTCGGGAGCCACGCTGCTTTTTGCCGTCATCGGGTGGGCTTTTGTTTACGGCGCGGCCTACTGGTTCACGGTCGCGTTTCTGTCGGTGAAGGAAGGATTGCACTTTAACGGCACGGAGAATTTCAATCGCAATTTCCTTTCCTGCGTTGCGGTCCTTTACGTTGCGACGCTCGTGGATCGCTGGGTCTTTCGATATTCGCCGGAGGCAGTGGACCGCCGGCCTTTCTCTGAGACGCTCCTCGACATCGCTCTTTTTCTACCGCGCATGACCCTTTCGGTTTTCGAGAACTTTATGGTCTGGACTCACCTTTCCCAGCGGCAGATGACGCTTGCGGTGCGGCTCGCCGAGATCATCCGGGAGCGGGGACGATATGCCCTTCATGAAATGCCCGTATTGATTCCGACGGAGAAAGACCGCGAGAAAATCCTGTTCGCGATGCGTGCTGCGCAGGTCCTCGACGTGCGCCCGTCGGACGGGATTGTGTGGCTCTATATCGGGAGTCTGGCGCCGACTGCACTTTTGCCCGCAGTCACTGCCGTGCAGAATTACCGCTCAATTCCCACTGCGAAAGAAGGAATAGCGCAGGCGGGCGGTCCGCCGCAGAAGCAATTGCCGGGAAGCTTGCACGGCTAAACAGCTTACTTTTTAAACATCGCGTTTGTCTTGTCGCCGGTGCTGAGGATGTAGGCGAGGAGGTCGAGGATTTCTTCCTTTTTGAGCATCATCAGCAGGCCGGGCGGCATGGGTGAGACTTTGTTGAGTTCGATGCTTTTAACTTCCTTGCGATCCACGTTCACGCGCTGGTTTGGGTCGCTCACGTCTGTGTTGATGGTGACGCCGTCGCCGCTGAGATTCACGACCACGCCGCTGAGTACGTCGCCGTTGTTTTTGGTGACGATGATCGGTGCGAACTGTTCGTTGATTTCCTTGCTCGGGTTGATGATTTGGTCGAGCAGGTCGTGCGCGTTGTAGCGTCCGCCCGAGCCAGTGAGGTCGGGGCCCGTCATGCCGCCGGCGTTGCCGTAGCGGTGGCAGGCAAAGCATGCGGCTGCGCCAAACATTTTGCGTCCGTTTTCAAAGCTGCGGTCTTTCAGTCCGGTCTTTGCGGCTTCGCTGAGTTCCTCCAGCGTCCACGGCGTCGGGGTGCGCCCGGCGAACATCGCGCCGACGTTTTCGATGGCGGATTTTACTTCGGCTTTCTTCGCGATGAGCTCGGCAAACTGCGCGGTTTCTTCAGCGGTGAAAGTGGCGAGCGAATCTTTGCGGATGAAGTCGATGAAGATGGCAAAGCTGCTCCCGCCTTTGTAGTTCGCGGCTTTGAGGAACCATTCGAGCTGCGCGGTGCGGAGTTCTTTTGTCCAGCCGGTCTTGAGCATGCGAAGGCTGCGCGCATATTCGATCTGCGGTTCCTGGCTCTCGGCGGCGGCGATGAGTGCCATGCCTTTCGCGGCCGTGTTTGGAGCTTGGAGATACGCGAGCGTTTCGGTGAGCAGCCAGTTCAGCTCGAAGTTATCGGCGGGATACGACGGGTCGAGCTTTGCGATGATTTTGGCAACGGTTGCGTCGTCGGAATTTCCAAAACGATTCAGCACGATCTCCGCGAGGCGGACGTATACGAGGCGTTGTTCGTTGGTGAGTTTGGCGAGGTCGTGTTTCAGCAGTGCTGCCCAAAGTTTGTCGCGCATCGCGGTGTTTACGACGTGGTTTTTCGCCCGGTGCGTGGGGCAGACGCCCGTGACGCGAGTCAGCGCGAGCAGCGCTTCGAGTTGCGCGGTGGCGTTTGTCTCGGCGATTGCCTTGGATTCCCATTCGGCCAGCGGTTGGTGCTCAAGCACAGTGCGCGCGGCGGCGCGGATGAAACGGTCGGCACCGCTGAGATGCGGCCATGCGAAAGCGACTGCTTTTGGGTCCTGCCTGCCGTGGAATCCTTCAAGCTGGTGGCGGAGATTACGATGCTCGTTTACGACGGCGGCGTGGACCGTCGGCGATGTGTCTTCGCTGCCCGTGTATGTCACGCGATAAAGCCCCGACTGCACACGCCGTCCGCCGATGGCGAAATACATCGCGCCGTCTTTGTGGATGATCGCATCGGTGACCGGCAGCGGACCGCCCGTCACGAACTCTTCTTTCGTCGCAGTGTAAGTCGAGCCGCTCTCCTTCAAGTGGACCGCGTAGATTTTCCCCCAACTCCAATCGAGCACGAAGAACGCCTCCTGATATTTCGCCGGGAACTTCGCGCCGTAGCCGAACGTCGTGCCGGTCGGCGAGCCGGGGCCGATGTTCAGCGTCGCGGGGAGATTGTCGTAGTAAAACTCGGGGTATTTGCCCGCGCCGTTTCGCCAGCCAAACTCCGCGCCGCTCACGACGTGGTTGATGCGCGTAGGCCGATACCACGATGTGTTGAAGTCGTACTCCATGTCCGCGTCGTACGTGAACAGGTCGCCATTGTGATTGATGCCCGCGTCGTAAATATTGCGGAAGCCCGACGCGAAAATCTCGAACTTCTTCCCGTCCGGCGAGACGCGATAAACGATTCCGCCCGGTGCCATGACGTGCCGGTTGTGCCCGCGTCCATCGGGCATGCGCGGCAGAAGATGATCGTCGCCCCACAACTTCGCGACCGGCGAAGTAGCCTCCGTTCCGGCGAAGGGGCCTTCTTTCAAAACCGCGTTGTTGCCCGTGACTAAATAAAGCGATTTTCCATCCGGCGTCGGCAGGATGGCGTGGACGCCGTGATCGCTGCCGGAGTCAAACGCACGGAGCATCTCCACTTTGTCCGGCATGTCGTCGGCGTCGCTATCGGTGATGCGGTAGAGGCCGCTCGTCACCTTTTTCTCATAGTCGTTCACGCCGACATACAGCGCGCCAAACGCGAACAGCATCCCGTTCACCGCGCGGATGTCCGCTGGAACCTTTTGCACATCCCCCGGCTTCAGCGTCTGCCCCGGCGCAGGCGCGTTGAATCGATACAGACCGCCGTATTGGTCGCTCACATAAATGCGGCCTTTGTCGTCGCTGCAAAGATTCACCCACGAGCCCTGCTCCGCGCCCGGCACCGAGTAGAGAAGCTCCACTTTGAAATCTTTCGGCGCACGGATGTTGGAAATTGGCGTCGCCACATTTGCGCCAATCGCCTCGCCGACTGCCTCCGGCCTTTTACGCGCTGCGGGTTTTCCCTTTGCGGGTACTGCGGGCGCTGGTGCGACGACGGGCTCTGCGGCAGGCTTCGGTTTACGGGCTGGCGCGGCCTTTTCGATGATCTGTGCATCGCTCGGGATGGCCGATTTTTCAAACGACACCAGTCCACCATCGGGCAGTTCCTTGAGCATCACGTCTTTGATCTGCACGTTCATCGCGGGGCCTTTGTGGATCTGAAAAGCGACGAGCCCTTCGAGCGAGCGCGCCTTTTCGTCGAAGTCGAGAAAGTCGCTTGTCACCTTCCCGTCGATTTTGTGGATGAGGTGATTTCCCTTCGCGATAATCGTGTAAGTCTGCCACTCAGCGATGTCTGCCTTCACCGGCTCGTGCTCGGAAGCCAGCCACCGCTTGCCCTCCGGGTCTGCGACGACACCCTGCCCATTTTGCGCCACGATGCCGCGCCCGCGCTCCTCGTAGAGCATCGCTGCGTATTTCTCCGCCGGATGGATGTCCAACTGATACCCGCCGACCACCCACTTGCCGGCGTCGGTCAATTCTTTGCTGCGATACTGAATGCCGGTGTTGTTGCCGGTCTGCTTGATCTTCGCCGTGAGCTCGAAGTTCTTCACGACGCCGCTGCGCCAGATCAAAAACTGATTCTGAGCGAGCTGCGCAGGCCCCGTGGTCTTTCCGATGATGCAACCATCCGCGACGCTCCAAAGCTCGGGATTCCCATCCCAGCCGGTAAGGTCTTTGCCATTAAAGATAGGGCGGAAGTCCGCAGCGTTCGCGACGCCGACGGCGCAGGCGATGAAAGTGATGAGTCGTTTGATGTTCATGCGTTGATGGTCACAGTATTTGCGCGGCATCAAGCTGGTGGTCCAGTCATAAGCCCCGCGCATCGTGAAATAGCATGTCGGGCGCGGGTTCAGACACCTCAGAAAAACCGGCGGGAAAGCGAAATCGGTTTTCCTGTACCTCCCGATCATCGAACCGCACGTCGCCATGCACCCGCCGATTTCATCCGTCGAAAAGTTTTCGAAAGAATGCGACGCCGTCTCAGGCACGAACGGCGGGGACGTGGGCGACAACTCGCCTTTTGCGTTCGCCGCGCGGGATTCTGCAAAAGAGCTCGGGCGCGAAGAAGGCGCAGAACAAGTGATTCACCCTGCGCGACCGCCAAGTTGACACTGCGGCGGTTCGCGGTTGTTCTGTGGTTCGTGAAATGGGCTGTTCTCGCCGCAATCGGAGTCGTTGTTGGGTTCTTCATATTCGCGCTTCTGTTTTCGAGGCGCGGTCCGAAGGAGGGAGTCATTCTGATCATCCGGCACGCAGAAAAACCGGCCGCCGGCGGGGGGCTTTCCAAAAAGGGTTTGGAGCGTGCCGACGCTTACGGGAAGTATTTCGCGAGCTACAAGGTCGGTATGGTGCCGCTCCATCTGAGCGCGATTTTTTCCACTGCGGATACCGCTGCCAGCCAGCGCCCGCGTGTGACAGTCCAGCCGCTTGCGAACAGCATCGGCCTGCGCAACGATTCGCAATTTGGGAGAAGCCAGATTTCCGAACTGACTGACGAATTGCGCTCGAAATACGAGGGGAAGCACGTCCTCGTCTCATGGCATCACGGAGGGATTCCCAATTTGGTCTCCGCGCTCGGTGCAGACCCAAAAGAGTTCCTGCCCGATGGCGAGTGGCCGGAGGGAGTTTTCAACTGGGTCATTCAGTTGCGCTTCGATCGCGATGGGCGCATTGTTCCGGCGGACTCCAGGCGCATCACGGCGCACATGCTGCCGGGTGATTCGCGCTAAGGAAACTCTGATTAAAGCGGGGGCCAAGTTTTGGAACCGCTAATCTACGCTCATCTGCGCTAATTTTGAGGCAGAAAGCACCAAAAATTAGCGTCGATGAGCGTAGATTAGCGGTATTCCTTTCCATCCTTCCATGAAATCAGCGTTTCCCTAAAGCTCCCGACTCGCCGCAGGCCGGGCCGGAGTCCTCTCACGCCGAAAGCGAGGAAGACGCGTTCGCCCCCGTTCGCGAAAAGCGGGATATTTTCAGCGCGTGCCGAGCTGCAAAATCTCGTCGGCTTTCTTGTTCACTTCGCGGAAGAGATCGGCGTTTTCGGGAAGCTTGATGTTCACGTCGTAGGTCGGGATCATTTCCTTCATCCGCGCATGTCCCTCGGGGCTTGCGAGCAGTTGAGGGAAGCACTTCTTGATGACTTCGAGCACGATGTTCACCGAGACAGAAGCGCCCGGCGACGCGCCGAGCAGCGCGGAGATTGTGCGGTTTGCGTCGGTGATGACTTCCGTGCCGTAGTGGACGATTCCAGCCTCGCCGTCCGTCTTCTTGATCGCCTGCACGCGGATGCCGGCATCGATGAGCTTCCAGTCCTTCGCTTCCGCCGCGGGGTAAAAAACGTGCAGCACTTTCATGCGCGCATTCATGCTCTGCGTCCCTTGCTGCACGAGGTAGCGGACGAGGTCCAGATTATGGATGCCGATTTTGATCAGCGTCGCGATGTTGTCCGGGCGCACGGAAAACGGCAGGTCTGTCACGCTTCCTTTCTTGTGCAAAAACTTCGTCGTCCACGCTGCGAACGGACCAAAGAGCAGCGTCTTCTTTCCATCGAGGATGCGCGTATCGAGATGCGGCACGGCCATCGTCGGCGCGGCGTCCAGCGCCTGTCCGTAAACTTTGGCCTGATGCTTCGCGACGATCTCCGGGTTGTCGCAAATGAGCCACTGCCCGCCGATCGGGAACCCGCCGAGCCCCTTCGCTTCGGCGATGCCCGACTTTTGCAAAAGCGGCAGACTTCCCCCGCCAGCGCCGACGAAAACGAACTTCGTGCGGTTCACACGCACTTCGCCCGTCGCCGCATCCTTCGCGTGCACTTCCCAGCCGGCTCCGCTTTTCTTTAGCCCCACGACGCGATGCCCCGTCGCGATTCCGCAGCCATCCTGCCTGGCCAGCCAGCCGAGCAGCTTGCGCGAGATTTCGCCGAAGTTCACATCCGTCCCGGCGTCCATCTTCGTTGCCGCGATAGGCACATCGCCGCGGCCTTCGAGGAGCAGCGGAGCCCAACTCGCGATCTTCGCGCGGTCGGTCGTGTATTCCATTTCGCGGAAGAAATGATGCGCCGCCATTCCCGCATGACGCGCTTTCAAAAAATCCACCTGCTCATCGCCATGCACAAAGCTGATGTGCTGAACGGGATTGATGAACTCCTTCGGACGCTCGGCCATCCCGCTCGCCACCGCGTAGCTCCAATACTGCTTCGAGTGCTCGAACTGCTCGAAAATCTCGATGACTTTGTTCACATTGACCGAGCCATCCGCCTCGCGTTTCGGCGTATAGCTCAGCTCGCAAATCCCCGCGTGCCCCGTGCCCGCATTGTTCCATCCGTCGGAGCTCTCCTGCGACAGCCCGTCCGTCACTTCATATATCTGGATGGTGAGCTTCGGGTCGAGCCGCTTCAGCAAAGTCGCGAGATTCGCGGACATTACGCCGCTGCCGATGAGGATGACGTCAGGATTTTCGATGTGCTTGTTGGATGTCATTAAAGTTGGAATTGAAATGGAAATACGCGCCGCTCGGGCAAATTGAGATTGCCGACACGCTAAATCGAACGTCCGATGGTGCGCAATGTTTCGCGAAACAATTACACGCATGAGGTCTGGCTTGATCGGGGCCGTTTTCCTGGCCGGCTTTGTGGCGTCAGGATTGGCAGCGGACACGGCGAAGAAACTCCCGGAGTTTTTGGAACGGTACTGCGTGAGCTGTCACGATGCGGATTCGGATAAGAGCGGGCTGAATCTCGAAGCGATCAAAGGGGACGAAATCGGCAGGCATGCGGCGACTTGGGAGAAGTCGGTGCGGCGGCTGGGAGCACGGCAGATGCCGCCGCTTTCCGCGAAACTCAAGCCGGACGAAGGCGAATATCAGGCGCAACTCGCTGGGCTGACGGAGTATTTGGACGCCATGGCGGGCAAGTCGCCCGACCCCGGCAAGGTCCCTGCGATGCGGCGGCAGACCCGGACGGAATATCGGAATTCGATCCGCGATTTACTGGCGCTGAATGTGGATGTCGCGGAGTTGTTGCCGAAGGACGAGTCGAGCCACGGCTTCGACAACATCACGGTGGGCAGCCTGTCGCCGACGCTTCTGAATCGTTATATCAGCGCGGCGCAGAAGATCAGCAAGCTGGCTGTCGGCGGTGATTCTACGGCACAGGTTCGGGTGGTCCGTATGCCGCCGGATCGCACGCAGGAAGGACATGTGGAGGGATTGCCTCCGGGAACTCGCGGCGGCGTGTTGTTTGAGCACACGTTTCCGGTGTCCGGTGAATATGAAGTCGAGATGCGTCTCACGCGGGACCGGAATGAGGAAGTGGAAGGTCTGCGCGAGCGGCATGAAATGGTCGTATTGATCGACGAGGCCCAGCGCGCGGAGTTCACACTGAAGCCCCCGGGCAAAGATCATACAAAGGCGGATGCACATCTCCGGGCGCGATTCGTCGTGGAGGCGGGGCAACGCAAAGTGGGCGTGACGTTCGTCCGTAAGTCGTCTGCGCTCATCGAAACGAAGCGGCAACCGTACGACGCTTCGTTCAATGTGCATCGGCATCCGCGTCAGACGCCGGCGGTGTATCAGGTGGCGGTGTCGGGTCCGTTTGTGGTGCAGCCCCTAGGCGCGAAGACGGCGAGTCAGGAGCGGATTTTCGTAAAGATGCCGGCTAGGCCGGAGGACGAGACGGGTTGCGCGGAAGTGATCCTGAAGAAGCTGATGGAGCGGGCTTATCGCCGTCCGGTAACAGCGGAGGAGATTGAAAGGCCGATGGCGTTTTATCGCGAGGGGCGTGCGGCAGGGAAATTCGAAGACGGGATTAGCACGGCGCTGAGCGCGATTCTTGTCAGTCCGCGATTTCTATTCCGCGTGGAGGAAGACCCTGCGGGAGCGGCTCCGGGCACGGTTTATCGCGTGGACGATTTGACGCTCGCTTCACGGTTATCTTTCTTCATTTGGTCCAGCATCCCCGATGACGAACTGCGCTCGCTCGCAGTTGCGGGGAAACTTTCTGACGCAACCGTTCTGGAGCAGCAGGTGCGTCGGATGCTCGCGGATGCAAAGGCTTCGGCGCTGGTGAACAACTTCGCCAATCAATGGCTGCAACTCCGCAATCTCGACTCGATCACGCCGGACCTGCGGCAGTTCCCGGATTTTGACGACAATCTGAGGCAGGCATTTCGCGAGGAAACAGAGCTGTTTTTCGAGAGCGTTCTTCGTGAGGATCGCAGCATCGTGGACCTCCTCCATGCGAACTACACTTTCCTGAACGAGCGGCTCGCGAGGCACTACGGCATCGCGCATGTGGAAGGCGGTCGCTTCCGCCGCGTGGCTCTCACGGAGCAGGATCGGCGCGGCGGGTTGCTGCGGCAGGGGAGTATTCTCACGGTGACATCGTATGCAAACCGCACGTCGCCCGTGATCCGAGGAAACTGGATTCTCGACAACATTTTGGGAACGCCCACGCCGCCGCCACCTCCGGACATTCCCGCGCTGGACGATGCAGTCGTGGATGCTTCGCTCCCGATGCGTGCGCGACTCGCGGTGCATCGTGAAAAGAAGAGCTGTGCGGTGTGTCACAACTTGATGGACCCGGTCGGATTCTCGCTGGAGAACTACGACGCCGTGGGGCGCTGGCGCATCAACGAGGGTGATGGTCCGGTGGACGCATCGGGCGGGTTGCCCGACGGTCAGTTGTTTCAAGGTGTTTCCGGCCTTGAGCGCGGACTGCTCGCGCGACCCGAGATTTTCGCTCGCACCGTGACGGAGAAATTACTAACCTACGCCCTCGGTCGAGGGTTGGAATTCACAGACGCACCTGCGGTCCGCCGCATTTTGTCGGACGCGAAACCTGCTCAGTATCGATTTTCCAGTATCATCATCGGAGTGGCCAAAAGCCTCCCGTTTACCCATCGCAAAAGCTCATGATTCTCACCAAAAAGCATCTACCTCGCCGGACCTTCCTCAAAGGTATGGGAGCCACGCTCGCGCTGCCGTTGCTGGACGCCATGATTCCCGCAGCGACTGCCGCAGCTCAGACTGCCGCGCGTCCGGTGAAGCGTCTTGGCTTTGTCTTCATGCCCATGGGCTGCGACCTCAGCCGATGGACTCCGCCGGGCGGAGAACGGCTGGATGAGTTGTCGCCGATTTTGAAATCCCTTGAGCCGGTGAAGGACCAGATTTCCGTGCTATCGAATCTCGAACTCGCGCCTGCGTATCCGGGAACGCACGCGACGTCGAACTCTGCATTTCTCAGCGCGGCGCGGGCAAAGCGCACGGAGAGCGCGGACTATTTTCTCGGGACGACGGTGGACCAAATCGCGGCGCGTCAGATGGGTGCGTCCACTCAACTGCCGTCGCTCGAAATGTCGATGGACCTCATGCAAACAGCGGGCCAGTGCGACAATGGTTACGCCTGCGTTTATCAAAACAACCTCTCTTGGGCCTCGCCGACAACGCCGCTTCCGGCGGAAGCGCATCCGAGGCTGATTTTCGAGACGCTGTTCGGCGACGGTGGCACGCTGGCACAGCGTCAGGCGGCGCTGCGGAAACGCGCGAGTTTGCTCGACTGGGTCGGCGAAGATTTGTCGCGACTGAAGCGCAATCTCGGTCCCGCCGACCGCTCGAAAGTCGATGACTATTTGCAGGCCGTGCGCGAAGTGGAGCGCCGTATTCAAAAAGCGGAGGCTGACACAAAAGACCACGTGCTGCCGGATCTCGACCGCCCAGCCGGAGTGCCCGCTGCCTACGCCGACCATGCGAAGCTGATGTTCGAGCTGCAAATCCTCGCCTTCCAAGGCGACATCACGCGCGTCACGACTTTCCAACTCGCGCGCGAAACGAGCAACCGGACGTATCCCGAAATCGGAGTGAGCGACCCGCATCATCCGCTGTCGCATCACGGAAACGATCCCGACAAGATCGCGAAGATGTCGAAGATTAATGCGTTCCACGTTTCGCTATTCGCCGACTTCCTTCAAAAAATGAAAGCCACCGCAGACGGCGATGGCACCCTGCTCGACAACGCGCTTTTCCTCTACGGCAGCGGCATGGGAAATCCGAACGCGCACGACCATCACAATCTTCCCGTCATCGTTGCCGGAGGAGCCGCAGGTGGAATGAAAGGCGGGCGGCACATTCGATTTGAAAAGCCAACTCCGCTCGCAAACGTCCACCTCACTCTGCTCGATAAAGCAGGCGTGAAGCTCGACGCATTCGGCGACAGCACTGGGAAGATCGTGCAACTCGGCGAGCCGCTGAGTCTATGAGAGCTGCGTTGGTCGCAGCGATCGCTCTCGCGATTTGTAGTGCCGGTGCGGAGGAGACGTTGCTTTCCGCAGTCGGTGCCGATGATGCAGCAGCCGCGCGGCGACTGATCGCCGCAGGCGCTAAGGTGTCCGAGGCAAATCGCTACGGCGTCACCCCGCTCGCGCAAGCTTGCCAAAATGGGAGCGTCGAATTGGTGAAGCTGCTGCTCGAAGCCGGTGCGGACGTGAAGGCAACGCAGGGCGGCGGCGAGACTGCGCTGATGATCGCATCGCGGACCGGACGCGTCGAATGCGTGAAGGCTCTGCTGGAAAAAGGCGCAGACGCCAACGCAAGCGAGCGTCATGGGCAAACCGCATTGATGTGGGCCGCCGCGCAAGGAAACCACGAAGTCGTGGACTTGCTCCTGGCAAAAGGCGCGGACTTTCGCACTTCGCTCAAGTCGGGTTTCAATGCGCTCCTTTTCGCAGTGCGCGAAGGGCGAAACGCGGCCGTTCGTTCTCTGCTGAAAGCCGGAGCCCCGGTCAACGAAGTCGCTCGCGTCGAAAAGTCGAGAGGCACATCGATGCGCAATGGCACATCGCCGCTCATGCTCGCCGTGGAGAACGGACACTTCGAACTCGCTCTGGAACTCGTCGCAGCCGGAGCGGACCCAAACGATCAACGCTCCGGATTCACTCCGCTCCACGCAGTGACGTGGGCGCGACGCACGCCGCGCGGCGATGGTGATGACGGAATTCCTCCGCCCGCAGGCTCCGGTAAAACGACGAGTCTGGAGTTTGTCCGCGAACTCGTGCGGCTCGGTGGTCACGTGAACACACGGCTGGAGAATGGCTCCGGCGGCGGCGGCCGACTGAACACAAAGGGCGCGACGCCATTTCTACTCGCCGCGCAAAACGTGGACCTCGCCTTGGTTAAACTACTGGTGGAGCTCGGAGCCGATCCGAAACTCGCCAATGCCGACAATTGCCCGCCGCTCCTCGCAGCATCCGGAGTCGGCGTAACCGCGCCCGGCGAAGAGCCGGGCACCGAAGCCGAGGCGCTCGCGACAATCGCGTGGCTGCTCGATCACGGCGCGGATATCAACGCCGTGGATGATCGGGGCGAGACCGTCATGCACGGAGCCGCCTACAAGATCATCCCGAAGATCGTGACGCTGCTCGACACCCGCGGAGCCGACATCACGATTTGGAACCGGAAGAACAAATCCGGCTGGACTCCACTGCTCATCGCCCAAGGCTATCGTCAGGGCAACTTTCGCCCCATCGCCGAAATGGTGGACGTCTTTTCCAAAGTCATGAAGGTCCGCGGAGTCGAACCTACGCCCGCTCCGAAGCGAAAAGAGGATCTGTAGATAGAAAGTGGTTTGGGCTTCAGCCGATTCTCCGATGCAATGCGGCTAAAGCCGCAGCTACTTTTCGTTGTGCGAGCAAACACTCGCTGATTCCGAAACCCGCTAAAGCGACGATATCGGGAGCGAGTTACTCACTCGACCCGTGGGCGGATGCGTGTCGCGCCGAACTCATACACGCTGCTGAGCAAATGGGTGAGCCCATGGGAAGAACGCGCGCAGGCACTGAGAATCACGCCGGATATAGACGTCGTCTGGACGTTTCGCTCATCGACCGCCCCAAAACAACCTGGGCCTGGCGACGACCACTTCGGCGAGTTTCGCTAATTGCTTTTCCGCGTTGTCGCGCCGGTGTTAGCTCCGTGTTTTTTCATGGTAATCACCGGCGGCCCCCACGAACTCCTCGAACTCTGCCGGAACTGCAAAAGCTCGCCGCGGCACGATGATCGCCGCCACCGCATTGGTGTAAATGAATGCGTAGTCGCCACTCTGCACCACGCGTTCAACCCCGAGCCAAGCCATCGAAGTCTGCCCGAACTCGGCGGATTCCGTGATGCCTTCCGGCGAAATGCAAACTCGGTGACGGCAAAACAAGCTGCGATTCCGGCCCTCATTGACCATCCCGTCGATAGCCTTACGAATTTTGCGCCGATACGCCCACGGAAAGTAGAAGAGGTAAAGCGGAACGCCACTGAACAGCGGCAGCAGGTCCTGAAACGTCCGCACTGGGGTGCCACGCCCTCGGTCCGCGAGATACCAGATACCCATGCAGATAGCCAACCAGACGAGCGCAGGAATAAACAACGCGCGTAAATACTGCCGCCGAGCGGTGGGCGAGTGAAAGTGGTGGTAGAGGTTGAACGCGCTCAGATCGTCCTTCGTGATTTCGTATTCCGCAGTCATGGCAAGCCCGGATGTCATCAGAAAAGTGAGCCCTTGCGATCATTTTACTAGGGCGCTCTGCAATCGGAGTATTACTTTGAGTCTGTCAGAATATCGAATTTATCATCGCGGAGGAGAAAGCCTTGTCGCCGGCACCCGGCGACCCGGTGGTGTCCAAGTGGGCAAACCGGAAGCTCCTGCCCGAATACGAAGCCATGATGAACGACGGTGCTTTCAGCGGCGGCACGGAATCCACGATCAGCCTCTCTGAAGAGCGGGACTTCCGATGACCGTGGCCTAGTACGATACGACTTACCTCCTCAGGCGCAACTATCAGTCTCAGGCGCAACTATCAGTCTGACACTTTATCGGGCACTTTATCGCTCCGCTGCTTTGTCGGGCTTGCATGTCTCGGAGACAGCGCCCAGTAATCAAGCGTGAGCAATGAGTCTGATACAGCGCCAGCGGTTCCGCCTGTCCGTCGAATTAGATGGAAGTGGGTGGGTATTATCGGAGTCGTGTTGGTTGTGATCGCAGGTGGAGGACTGTTCATTTTCCACCGGAGCCTCGAACGCGACGCGGAAATCGCGCGAAAGGAGTACCACCCAAAACCGCCTCCAGATCCCGCTGAACTGGTTGCCCTTGGCCGACGAACCCTTGCCAGGCTGAAGGAATCGCCAGCATCGTGGGTAACGCGGTTTCAGTTTGCTCCCGGAGTATCGATGAAAATGCGGGTGGTTCGCACGGGCACCATGCTCTCGTTGTCTTTTTTTCCTGCGCTAGAAGCGACCGAACCGATGACACGCATCGTTGTGGTTGATGATTTGTGGCATGTATTCGAAGGGGGGCGGCACACGAAATATCGCCCCTATGAGGCGGAACTCCATGCTCCTGCTGCATATTTGATGCTTTCGTTTTCCGAGTTGTCCTGCCTGACGAGCGAGGACGAAATGGGAGCGGCCAAGTTCGAACAGTGGCGGGGCAATATCGCAGGATTCAGAGAGCCGTTGTCTTCAGAGGACCGCAGCCGTTCGGAACAAGTGCTTGCGGAAGTCGGAAACATGAGCCCCAGCGAAAAGAAGTCGTTGAATGTCAACGCGATTGAAAAGAAGATCGCCACGATTAAGCGTGCAGTGGCGGATGGCATCAGATTCGAAGTGGACTCATCAAACGGCGTCATCGTGACGTCTCAGACAGCCAAGCTGTTGGTGGCGATCGAAGACTTCCGATGGCTGGACAAGGTGCCTGATTCGACTTTCGCGATCCCGAAAGATGTGGATTGGGATGACCAAACGAAGCGATGGCCGGATGCCGATCTGAATGAGTGCGCAATGGTTTTGTATGATCCGAACTTCGTGATGGCGCAGAAACAGCCGAGCCTGGACGGATACCTGCTGAACCTAAAAACTGGGCAACTCCGCCGATTGCCGTATCAGGGATTCGGATCGATGCCTGCGAGCTTTTTGAAGGATCGGCGTTCGGTGATCGTCTCGGGCTTTGATGTGAATGGCGCGTTCGATTTGGTGAGGCTCGACCTTGAATCAGGGGAGAACACACGGCTCTCACGAAGGAACGGATTTTCTATGGGAGGCGAGATGTCGCCCGACGGAAAGAGCATGGGAGCCATCGACATGTTCGCGAGCAAGGGAGTAACGGACTTTCAGATTTCCGTCGTAAATCTTGAAACTGGTATTTCAAACCGCATCGGTGAACCGTCTCGGTGGGGCGGTCCATTTTCCTGGCTGCCCGATGGGAGCGGAATCATCCTCAAGCGTTTCGAGCGTGCGAATGGGTTTAACGGAATCGAACCACGAGTCATTTGTCGAATGGACCTTAATGGAAATCACACCGATATCCTCTCTGGAGATTCGCCCTTGGTGCTTCGGAAGTCGAACCGCATTCTGTTTCAGGATAACGGAACGCGGCTCTGGCATACTTGTGCGTTTGATGGCACGCAGGTGGAGCTTTTTGGCGACGGATTCAAAAGACACGGAACTCCGGCGGTTTCGCCGGACGAAACGCGGGTTCTATTCAATAGTTTCTCGGATGGGGAGGTCCCGCAGCTACTCTTATACGAGGTAGGGAGCGGCAAAGGAGCCCCGGCGACCAAGGCTCCGGGCTTTTTGAGTCAGCCCGTTTGGCGATGAACCGAGCAAGAATATCGACAATGCGTCGCCTTATCGCACGTAAACGAACTCCGTGGAGTTGAGCAGCGCCCAGCAGACGCTTTGGAGGCCGCGGGCTTTTGCGGCGGCGGTGGCGCGGGTGGTTTCTGCGGCGGTGGGGGGGCGGCCCAGGGCGATGCGGTATGCTTCGATGATCTCGTTTCCGGATGTTTTCTGTGCGCGCTCGGCGAGGAGTTTGGCCTGACGCTGGACGAATGAATTGTTCATGAGTTCCAGCGCTTGGAGCGGCGTGGTGGTGACTCCGCGGCGCGGGGTTTTTACGGATGGGTCGGGGCAGTCGAAGGCTTCGAGCATCGCGTCTTTGCCACTGTTGACGTTTGCTCGATAGACGGTGCGGCGGTTGAACTCGGGCTCGGCGCTGTCTTTTGGGTGGTAAAATGCGGCGTTGAATTCCGTGATGGTGAACGGGCGGAAACTCGGTCCGCCCATCGCGGGATTGAGCTGTCCGCTGACGGCGAGCATCGCGTCGCGGACGGCTTCGGCTTCGAGGCGGCGGGGAGTGAAGCGCCAGAGAAGTTGGTTGTCGGCGTCGAGCTTTGCGGCCTTTTCGTTGATGACGGATGACTGGCGATACGTCGCGGAATGGACGATGAGGCGGTGCAGCGATTTCACGCTCCAGCCGCTGTCGATGAACTTCGCGGCGAGCCAGTCGAGTAGCTCGGGATGACTCGGCTTTGCGCCGCTCACGCCGAAGTCATTTGGCGAGGATACGAGCCCTTGCCCAAAGTGGAAATGCCACACGCGATTTGCCATTACGCGGGCGGGCAGGGGATTGCGCACGTCGGCGAGCCAGTCGGCGAACTTCAAGCGGCGCTGGGCCTCGGGCGCGTCTGCGGCGAGGCCGAAGTCGGGGCTCAAATCCGCCACCGCGGAGAGCGCGCCGGGAGTGACGACTTCATCGGGCGACTTCACATCGCCGCGCTTGAGCCGACGCGTCGGCGCAGGCTGCACCCGCGTGCCGACGTAGCTGACCTGGCGATCCGTTTTTTTTGCGTCGAGCTGTGCCCGCACCGCTGCGATCTTTGTTAGCGCGGCGTCTCGTTCGGCGCGCTGTGCGTCGTTGAGATTCGCGAGTGCATCGGCGAGCGGGATGGAGCGGCCTTGCGCGCGGAACGACGCGTCGATTTCCTCCGCGCTCAATGCACGATCATAGAGCGAGGCGCGCTCGACTCCGCCGCTGAGAAAGCCGTTGCCCGCGCCGTGATGCCGCAGACCGAGCAGCACTCGAGTCTCTCCCGCTTTGAAAGTGCGCAGCGGTTGCGCGGGCTTGTAGGGTTTTCCGTACGGTTTTCCTTCGCGGAAGAACGCGATGCTGTTGTCCGCGCGATAGACGATGGCGACGTGGACGAGCGTGCCCGGCGCGGCGGTTTCCTCGGGCGCGTCGAGGTCGCGCGTGCGCTGGAATCCTCCGCTGCCGGGAACCCATTTTTTCGGCTGACGCTCGCCAAACACGATGGCGTCGAAATCGCGACTCGGCTCCGATTCGATGGAAATCGCAGCGCCGCCGCCTTGCTTCAAATCGTCGAGCGCCACCCATGCTTCGAGCGTCTTCTCGCGGATGTCGGCGGAGAGCGGTGCGCTTTGGAAATACGAGCCGTTTTCTCTTGTCAGCAAAAGCCGGCCAGCAGCGACCTTCGCTCCGCCTTTGAGTTCACCAGCGGGCAGCGCGCCTTCGAATGTCCATCGCGCAAACGGTGCCGGCCCGACCGGGCGCGGGTCGGCTCGCGATTTTGCCGCTGCGACTTTGCGTCCTTCCGATTCTATCCGCGAAACGACGTCTTGCGCCGCCGCGATTTCCTTTTCCAATGCAGCGCGTTGAACTGCGAGTGCCTTGGTTTCCGCCGCGCTGGCGATGCTGCGTTCGCCGTGCTTCACGCCTTCGAACACCGCTTTGATGCGGAAGTATTCTTCGTGCGGAATCGGGTCAAACTTGTGCGAATGGCACCGCGCGCAATTGATCGTGAGGCCGAGGAACGACTGCCCGACCACGCCGATGAGATCTTCCAATTCATCCTCGCGGGTGATCATCTTTTGCGTCGCATTTGCTTGCGCGTTTCCGGCCTGATCCCACGGCCCGCAGACGAGCAGACTCGGCGCGATCATTCCGTCACGCGTCAGCGGCTCCATCACGTCGCCCGCGATTTGCTCGCGCATGAAACGGTCGTACGGCTTGTCGTCGTTGAAGCTCTTGATGACGTAGTCGCGGTAGTGCCACGCATTGTCGCGGATGCGGTCGTATTCGAAACCCTGGCTCTCCGTGTAGCGCGCGATGTCGAGCCAATGCCGCCCCCACCGCTCGCCATAGTGCGGCGACGCCAGCAGCCGCTCCACGAGTTCCGAGTACGCCGTCGGCGACTTGCTCCCCACAAATGCCGCGACTTCCTCGGGCGATGGCGGCAGACCGATCAAATCAAACGTCAGACGCCGAATCAGCGTCGCCCGATCCGCTTCGGGCGAAAGCGCCAGCCCGTCTTTCGTCAATCGCGCTTTGATAAATCCGTCGATGTCGCCGCCGGGCACGCGCCGCAATGTCTGCAAAGACCAGTGCTCGATTCGCGCCACTTTTCCGTCGTCCGGCCAGTTTGCGCCCTGATCAATCCACGCCCGCAGAAGCCCGATCTGCCCCGCCGTGAGCCGCTCGCCTTTTGGCGGCATCGGTTTTTCTTCATCGAGCCCGGCGACGAGATGCACCATCAGGCTCTCCGCGCTCTTTCCCGGCACAAAGGCTTTTCCCTCATCACCGCCTTTCATCGCCGCAGCCTTCCCATCGAGCCGCAGCCCGCCCTTTTGCTTCTCCGGTCCGTGACACTTGATGCAGCGGTCCGCGAACAAAGGCTGGATGTCGCGGGCGAAATCCACCGTCGCAGTCGCAGGCGGCGGAAGCTTCGAGACGTCGGTCGCAGCCGCCGCGACGGAGGCGAGCAGCGGAAGTAAAATGAGTCTGGAATGGCGGATGGTCATCACGGGCAATTTCAGTGACCTGCGAGCAGGCCGTTTGTTTGTGTCAAAGCGGGTGTCTGAGCATTTGCGGAGGTGGCGCTGCTGCCTAGCTTGCGCGAGTGTGTCAGCAGGCTGCCGCATTCCACGGCGGTGATGATTCCGCTGACGACCAGCGCGGCTGCTGCGACGATGGTGGACCAATTCGTGAGCCGCTGGCGAAAGGGCAGCCGCTTCATGCCTCGGGCTTCATCACGTCGAGAGCGATGGCGTCGTAGGAAGTCACGACGGCGGCAGGCGGCGCTATTTCCCGTGTTTCGGGTCGAAATCACGGGTGCGAAGGAGGACTTGTCTCAAGGGGGATTTCGTTATTCGGGGAACAGTTCTGGTCATTTGTCAAAAAAGGACCGATGGTGGCCGCCATGGCAAAACCAAATTATCAATTCGAGAAGCGGCGGCGGGAAATCGAGAAGAAGGCAAAGAAGGCGGAGAAGGCAGAGAAGCGCAAGCAGGAGGCAGAAAATCCAACGGCTCCTGAAGCCGAGGGTGAAGCTCCGGCGGAGCAGGCGCAGGAACAGGCCTGATTGGCTGTCGGCCTTCAGGTGGCGAGATGCAACCGTGCTTGCCGGCTGTGAATAGTGATTTGCGATTTGTGATTTGTCGCAAGCTGTCTGGCGTGGTTTTCACACTTGCGACGAGTCACACGTTACAGCAATCGAGCAACTAGACGAGTAGGGCTCGGAAGCTCGATCTTTGAAAAGCTTCGCGTAGTAGCGCGAGGTCGGCTTTTGGCATGGGCGATTTGCCGGGGCGGGGTGTGGAGAGGTGGCGGAAGGCGGCGAGGATGCCTTCGAGGTCGTGTTTTTCTGCGATGGATTCAGGGATTTCTGCGTCGAGAATCCATGTGCTGTAGCTGGAGAGCTCGGCCAGTTCCGTGACCCAGCGGAAGATGGTCTGAAGGGCCGTGCCGGGGAATCTTTGGGCGACCATTTCGAGGATGTCTTTCCGCGTGGGGACATTGAGAAGGAGGGCGAGGAAGAAGCGGTGTTCGACTTCGCCGATGGATCGGCGCAGGGCGACGAGGCCGTCGCGGCGGACGATTTCGTCGAGCGTGGGCGCGACGTAGCGAGCGAGGCGGCCGTGCTTTTTCTGAAAGATGCGGAGGCAGTCGTCCCAAGCGCCGAGGCTGCGGAGGTGGCCGATGCAGTTTTGCAGGGTGAAGAGGCCGCGCTCGAAGTCGAGGCTGGCGAGCATTTCGGCGACGAGCTCGGGGTAGTCGGGGTCGTTGGTTTTTTCGAGGACGTCGAGGAGCTGTTTTCGCCGGGTGGTGAGGGCGTCGTTTTGAAAGGGGTCAACGGCGAGGTGCGGCGGGAGGTAGGTGAATTGCGGGCCGGTGCCGGGGTCGGAGTGGGTGCGGATGACTACGCTGATGGAGGGCGTATCGAGGTGGAAGAGGGAGTGAATCTGTCCGCTGCCGGAGACGATGGGGACGGTGGTGCCGGTGGGGAGGAGCTGGGTGTCGAGCATGCGGAGCTGGCCGACGCGGAGGTGCGCGGTGACGGACTGCGGGTCTTCGAAAACGAAGCGGGAGTGGATGCTGGAGCCGGTCAGGACGTGGAATGCGCCGGAGAATTTGTGCTGGTGGATGTCGGTGGTTCCTTCGAGCCAGAAGAGGAGCTGGATGTAGAAGCGGGGGTTATCAAAGACGACGAGCTCGGGCTCGCCAAAGCCGGACTGGGTCTGAAATGGCTGGGCGTCGTCGAGCAGGAAGTTGCGGATGAGATTTGGGACGTCCACATTTTCCGCCGGAGGCTGCGCGTTGAAGGCGGCGACTGCGATGCTGGGAAATTTGGCGAGCGAGAAGTTCACCGCTTTCCAGCGATCGAAGACGGTTTGGCCGAGCTGCGTGAAGAATTCATCCATCGCTGTATCTGCGGGCAAAGGCGGGATGGCGGCAAGACGGATCGTTTCTTCGCGGCGAGTCTTGCATCGCAGGGATGGGGGCCGGTTAACAGCGCATCCCTCTATGAATAGACGCTCCTTCCTCGCCACGACCACCGCAGCTCTAGCCGGGAGCGCTCTCTTTTCCCACGCGCACGACGCGCCCGTCAAAAAGCGGCCCAAGTTTAAGAAGGCGGTGAATCTTGGAATGTGCGGCGGAGATGCCGCGCGGCTGAAGTTCCTGTCAGAGCGGACGGACAAGATTCTCGCGCTGTAATTAAGGCAGTCTTGACGAATCGGTCGCTGGTAATAGGCTCCGCGCCCTTTTCTATGCTCAATACTACTGCCTTACTCCGTGCCGCCAATGAAGCCCGTGGACTCGCCATGGATGCCGTGCATGCTTG
>JAYUSJ010000422.1:0-9282 GCA_043755735.1 Verrucomicrobiaceae bacterium
TTTTTGGGCGGATGACTTGCAGCGAGTAGCCGGGGCCGTCGGCGCTTGCGGGCCACGGGTTGTTGTCTTCGTAGCGGAACGTCTCGATGGTCGCGCTCGTTGCGCTGAGGAGCGTGATTGTCTCATTGGCATGGCTCAGCCGCCCGTCCACAAAAGTGCCGCCGGGCGCGAAGCCGTAGCGCATTGAAAATGCCGCAGCGTTTCGGGCGAGGACGAACGTTCCATTTGGCGGAACGACGGTGCTCGCGGTGAAGCTGAACGTGAGCCCTTGCGAGAAGCTGCTGCCTGCGAGTTCCACGGCGGCCGCGCCGATGTTGTGCAGTTCGACGAATTGGAAATCGTCAGCATCATCGTAGCCTGCGGTGAACTCTGCGCCGCTCGGGTCGGCGGGATGATAGTGGATTTCGCTGATGACCATGTTTGCCGCGCTGGCCGCGACGTTGGTCGTGTTGCTCGTGATGGTGATCGTGTCGGCTCCTGTTGCCGTGCCGTGTTGGTCGAATGCGGCGAGCGAGATGAAGTTTGCCCCGGCGATGAGCGGGATGGTCGTGCTCCATGTCGTGCTGCCGGTCCACGTAATGGCCAGCGGCGTGGGCTGGCCGGAGCGCGTGATGGTGTAAACATCGCTCCATCCTGAGCCGGTGAGCGTGACGGTATTTGCCGCCGTGGTGAAATCCGCGCCGCCATTGGTCGTGATGGCAAACGGCACACTCGCGGGCAGCGTGGTGAGCGCGTAGCTGCTGCGCGCTGCGATGTAGCCGGAGATGCCCGAGAATTCCGTCGTCTCGCCGGTCACAGTGGTGAGATGAGTGATCCACGGGTTCATGTAAGTCGTGTTGAGCGTCGTGTTCACGAGGTCGAGCACGTGGCTGTCGAACTGCCGCTTGAAAGCAGTGACGGTGAAAAGATTTCGGATGTTCTGAAAATCTCCGAGCGCGTTCGCGGCATTCGGGAAAAGCGAATCGCTTGTGCCGAGTTGAAACGCGCGGTCTAGGTCCCACGGCAACGCGACGAGGCGTCCGTCGGTCGGGCGCTGGTAAAGCCGCCAGTTGTGCGGATAGGCGCGGCCATATTGATCGTCGTTGCCGTAGAGCCCCATGATTGCCCACGTGCGCATCCATTGATCCACGTCGATAGTCGCTTCGATCTCGTTGGAAAATGCGGTGCCGCTGAGCGCGAACGCGCGGTTCAAACGCACGATGCCCGCGTAGTTATCGTCGCGGCGCTTGCTGCGAATCTGCCAACCCCAGCGATACACTTCTTTGTCCGTGCCGCGGTCGAGCAGGTCATATCCGGCGCGGGTGTGGTTGTAGGGATTGTTGAGTTTCAGACTCTCGGGGTTTCCGTCCACGGTGCCGTTTGGCTGATACAGCAGTTCGTGATTGAAGACCGTGCCGTTCGACTCGTCGGGAAATAGGCTCTTCACAAACACACTGGAAGTGCGGCTCGCGGCGATGATCGCGATGCCTGCAACGCCAGGACCATTGATGCGCGCAACGTCGTCGAACTGGCTCCAGTAGCCGCCGCCCGCGCGGTTGAGGATGTGCTTGGCGACGATTTCTTTCATGTTCCCCGCGCGCTCGATGCTCACGCTCGTGTGGATTCCGCGGAACGGTTGCTCGGGCGGAAAGTCGAGACTGTAGCCAAACTCCGTTCCCGCGTAACGCCCGAACGCGCTGCCTTTCAGCTTCACGCGTGAACCATAGTAAACCGTGCGCTCGTCCTCGATAATCGTGCCGGCAAATGTGTCGTTGCTCATCCGGTTTGTGTTCGTGAAGAGCGTCGCTTCGCTCTCCGGCGAAATGAGCACGCGAAGGTTTCCGCGCAGCCCGCTCGTATCGGCGTCGCCATTTGCCACGCGGTAAAATGCACCTCCCGCCGCACCACCAGCGGGGAAATCCGCGACTGCGCCGAGGCCGTCTGTGCCGCGCACGTAGAACTGCACGAGCGCACCTGCGGCCTGCGCGGGGATGGTCCCGCGGTGGCGTCCGTCCGCGCCGAGCGTCATCGCATTGCTCAGCCATGCGCCACTCGCGACGCGGTAAAAAAGCGCGGCGCTTGCGACGTTGTCCGGGTCGGAGATTCGTGCGCTTACGGTCACTGCGTTGCTCGATGCGGGCACGACTGGCGAGTGTGCGAGAGCGGCGACGGTCGGGCCGATGTTTACGACGGATGCGGAGTTTGCGAGCCCCGGCGTGCCCCATTGATTGCCGACATTCAGCAGCGTCGTGCGCTGGAGATAGTTGAAATAAAGGCGCGTGTTCACCTGGTTCGAGCCCGCCATCCAGCGGGCGCGAAACGAGATCTGATACGTGTTGCCGACGGTCACTTGCCAGCCCGTGAAGAAGGTCGTTTCGATGCGATTGCTTTTGTCCTCGGTGTTTCCCGTGGCGACGACGCGCAGGCATTTGTTCGACGCGTTGTCCGGGTCCGTAATGACAACGCTGCGGCCCTGACCGTGATTGCCGAGACAGCGCCATTTCAGCGGCACTGCGCCGAGCGTGTCGGCTTGGAATGTACCGTTTTGAATAAACTCCGTGTTCGCGCCCGCCGGGTTCTCGCGCACGCTCACGTCATCGATGAGCACTTCGCCGCTCTCCAGCATTCCGAGCATGAAATCGCGGAACGCATCGTTGCCGAGCCCGTCGTCCGTCGCCACGCCGCTGTAGGTAATCGTCTGCCACGCGCCGAGCGCCGCCGTGCTGCTCGCGGCCCATGCTTCGGGTTGCGCGTTGTCGGCATCTGCGTCGCGAAGTTCGATGCTCGCGCCTCCACGATCCGAATGAACCGGCCAGCGTCCATCGCTGAGATACTCCACTTCATCGGCTGGGTTTCCGTTCAAGTCTTCGAGCGTGAGCTCATCGCCGTCGCCAAGTCCTCCGCTGAAGTCGCCAATGATCGGACGACCGGGATATTTCGCGAGCAGCGTCGCGCTGTCCGCTGCGATCACGAGAAATTGCCCCGCGCCAATCGTCGTGCCGGGCGGGAACGTGTAGCTGATTCCGTCCGTGAGTTTCCATCCGCCGATGTTCACCGCAGCCGCGCCGCGATTCGTCAGCTCCACCCATTGCTCCGGCGACGTGTCGAACGCGGTGTGGAAGATCTCGTTGATCACCACATCGCCCGGAATCGCAAACGTGTTCGCCGCTCCAAACGTCGCAGCGCTCGGACGCAGCCAGCGTCCCGTACCCGCAGTCTGTCGAGCACGCGGAGTCGTGGCCACTTTTGCAGCGTCGGCCATGCGCGTGGCGGCGCGGAGGAAAAGGCGTGCATTGTCGAGCGGACGAAAGCCGAGTGTGGTTTCGTCGAGCGTGAGGTACGCGCCCGCTGCGAGTGATGAAGCGGGGAACGTGTAGGCAGCGGCAGTGTCGCCATTCACGAGCTGCCAGCCGTCGAGTGCGACGGGGTTTGCGCCGTAGTTGTATAGCTCGACGCGGAACGTCACGTCGCTCGCCCCGGAGACTTCGTTCAGCGCGACCGTCGGACCCGCAGCGGGCAGCAATCCGCCCGTGTCCTCAAATTCATAAACCCCGAGCAGATTTGCTGCGAGCGCGGGCGCCTTGATTGCCGCCGCGCCGCCCGTGCGAATATTCGCGATTTCGCCGGCTGTGAGCGCGCGATTGAACGCGAACGCATTATCGATCTTTCCACGGAACGGTTCGATGCCCGAAGGATGCGATCCGATGCGCAGAAAAGTCTGACTCGCGTCGTGAGTCAGCCCGCCGGTGTAGGCGTTGCCATTTACGTAAAGTCGCGTCTGCGAAATCGCCGAGTCAAACGCCGCGCACACAAACACCCAGCCATCCGCCGTCGTCGCATTCATGCCGCCGACAATGCCCGTGCTTGCGCCGCCGAAAGCCCCATACCGCGCCACTCCGGATTCCGTGGTGCCGGAGCGGGAGTCAACCGACAGCGCCCGGTCAAAGCCGCCGTTGTCCGTGGACATGATCTCGTGACGCGCCGTCGCGAGGATGGTCGTCGCCTGCACCCACGCGCCAATTGTCGCGCTCGGCGCTGTGGCGGGCGTGATGTTGATCGGCACATCCACCGCGCCCGCTCCGTCGAAAACAAACGCCTCGCCTTCGTAGCCGCCCGCTCCCGTCGTGCGAGTGACCCCGACGACATTCGTCGCGTTGCGGTTGTTTCCAGACGTATCGAGCGCACTCGTCACTGCACCTCCGGGCTGCGCAAAATTCTGCGCTCCCGGCGTGCCGTTGACCTGCGCCGAGGTCGTCCAATTCGCCGACTGCCCGCCGCCTTGCGCATCGATCTTCGCGAGCGTGAAGCCCGAGCCATCCGGCCCGACCGGCCATTTCCCCGAATCGCCATAGTTAAACTCATCCATGAGCCGCCGCTTTTCCAGACTGTTGTTGTAAGCACCGGGATCAAACGGCGGAGCGCTGCCTGTAGAGGGAACAAAAAGCTGGAAGCCGCTCCAGTTCACCTCGCCGCCGGGCGTGTCCGCATTGCCGATGATTTTTCCCGTCGCGTCCGGCTGGATTCCCGACACGAGCACTCCGCCATTCGCAGGCGCGGTCACCGCGGTTTCATCGGCGATGGACGCATTTCCGTTCTTGTCCACTTTGAACCGGCAGGTGCGCGCCGAACTCCCGTAAAGCCACATGCTGTAGGTTTTCGCGGGATTCAGCCCCGTGAGCTGCCACGTCACGCTGCTCGCAGAATTTCCCGCGGCGAGAAACATGTAGTCGGTATTGAGCGCATTGCCCGCAGAACTCCAACCGGTGACGGTTCCCGTGACCGAAAACGCCACCGACGTATTCGCCCCCGTGCTGTCTTTCACGATGGCGAGGCTGGGATTCAGAGTCACCCCCGGATGGCCCGCAATCGTGAGCGCATTCCAAACGTTCCCAAAACCGCTCGCCGCTTCGGGTCCGCTCATCAGCGTCGGCGGAGTCTGCCCGAACGCGCCGCCCGCACCATCGCCCTGAATATCCACGCTCCAGATTTCGCCCGCCGCCGGTGCCGGTGCTGGATTCGGACGCGTGCGCAACGCCGCGTTGTTGTTCCAGAGTTTCAGCGTCTCTCCATCGTTCGACAGTGTCCCGGTAAATGGCCCCTTCGCTCCCGCAAACCCCGTCGCCGTCTGCAAAGCCGCGGGATCCTTCGCCACCACAAGATACCCGCGCGCCGGAATCACCGTCCCCTCTGCAAAGGCAAACGTGATCCCGCCATCAAACCGCCACCCCGACATATCCACGTTCACCGAGAGCTGATTGTGCAGCTCCACAAACTCGAGCGCCGGATTCGTCGGGTTGTAGTGGACTTCATTCACCACCACGACGCTGTCGCCGACGGCACGGGCAAATGGCGAGAGAGCAGCGAGCGCCGCCCACGCTGTGATCAGGATTTTGTTCATAGGTAGGTTCAGGTGATTAGTTCCGGCGACGGCGCACGAGTAATCCGAGGCCGGTGAGCAGAAGGACCGCGCTGCCGGGCTCGGGGACCACTGTGATGGAGCCGTCTGTGCCGAGATTTGTGGTGCTCCACTCCAGGCCGGGATTGAGCGTCGGGAGGTTGAGCGTGGCAAACGCGCCGGAGAATGACGTCGCGTTGAACAGGTCGAACGTATCTCCAAACGCCAGCGCGTCGCCGCTCGTCGTCACGTTCAAAGTGCCGCCGAGCGTGAGTGCGCCGCCCACGGATGCAAGATCCGAGGCGGGTGTGAATCCGGTTTTGGAAATCTCGAATGCGGATGTTCCGCCGAGTGTGAGCGAGCTTGAGAAACTCAGCGTCCCGATGGAATTCCCTGGCGCGAGCGTGCCGTTCACCGTGGTGCCGCCGACGACGCTGCCTGTACCGGACAGCGTCTGCGCAGCGCCGAGCACGAACCCGCCGCCCACGCCACTCACGTCGAAACTCGCACCGCCCGTCACATTCACCGACCCGGAGAGCGAACCAGTGAGCAAGAGTGTGCCGGCCTGCACGGACGTGAGGCCCGTGAACGTATTCGCTGCGGAGAGCGTCATCGTGCCCGCTCCCGCCTTCGCGAGTCCGGTCGCGATCTCGAGGAACGCATTGTCGCGATTGTTTTGCAGCGGCACCGTCACATTCAGGTCCGAGCCTGAGTCGCCGGTCGCATCCGCGACATCGAAGGTCGTCTGCGAGCCAGCGGTGTTTGCACCCACAACCATTTGCGAGTTTGCACCCGCGCCGCTAATCGTCGAGGCAGCGCTGCCGCCCACGGTGACCGGTCCGCGAAGCGAAAATGAAGGGAACGACGCCACAGCCCCACCCACAGAATTGATCGTCCCAGCATTTAGCGTCACCGCCCCGAGCGTGGTGAAAAAGTTCCCGCCGTTCGTGATGGTTCCGCCGTTTACCGTGAACGTTTGCGTTACAGCGGTGGCGTGGTTTCCAAAAGTATCGTTTTTGTCGAAGCGCAGCGTCGCTCCCGTTCCCACCACAACGGCAGAGCTGGCGGCGAGCGTTCCGCCCCCGGCAAACGCGAGCGTGCCGCCGTTCACTACGAGCCCGCCGGTAAAGGCGTTTGCCGCATTGAGGTTCAGCGTCCCATTTCCGCTCTTCGTGAGACCTGCAGTGTTCGTAGCGCCGATGCTGGACGCCAGCACCACGTTGTTGCCGTTTGTGTCGATCTCGATTGTTGCCGTGCTGTTGACGATGCGTGCGGAGAGGTCCTGCGTATTCCCAGTAGCGTAACGGACGCCGCCGCCGCCGAAACTCACCGTGCCCGTTGTTCCGAGTCCGCCATTTCCAAACACGATGACGCCGCCATTGATCGCGGTGCCTCCAGTGTAGCTGTTTACGTTGCTGATTGTGAGCGTCCCGGTGCCCGCTTTCACCAGCGAACCGCCACCCGCGATCCCGTGTGTTCCGGTCACCGTGTAGTTTTGCGCCGAGTGGCTAAAGTTCGTGCCTGCGGGAGTCACGTCCGCTCCAGTGATGTCCACCGTCGTTCCGACCGCAGTGTCTGTGAAGCTTACCGAGTCCCCCTCGATGTAATCGGTCTGCGTCGTTCCATTGGAATTGAGCACCCAGTTTTTGGGCGACGCCAGCGTAGCTGTGCTCCAGGTGTTGCCGAGCGCACCGCTCCATCGCGCGGAATCCACAGCGGTCACGTTCAGGTCAATCGACGTCCCGGCAACGTTGTCCACGAGGTCGCCCAAAGTCCGGGAAGGCAGTGAGCCGCGCACGAAAGACGAGAAGCCTCCTCCGAGCGTGCCGTCGTAGTCCAGCAAGGTGTAGGTGCCGACAGCCAAAGCAGAGCCGACGATATTCACCGTCACGGAGCCAGCACCGCCATTCGCGACAAGGCCGTTTGTGTTTGCGACGATGAGCGAGGAACCCGGGAGAAGTGTGAGCGTTGAAGTATTCGTGGCGACCGCACCGAGCGTGAGCGCACCGAGTGTAATCGTCCCCGCGGCTGTGCGACCAAATCCGCCACCCGTTCCCACCGTGACGGTGTTTGTCGCCGGCACCGAGCCGTTCAGCAAAAGCGTGCCGCCATTCACCGTCGTCGCACCGGTGTAAGTGCTCGCGCCGGTGAGCGTCAGCACGCCGTTTCCACTTTTTGTCAGGCCACCGTCCGCAGTGCCGCCGAGCGCGGAGTCGTGTATCAACGGAGCGGCAATCGTGATGTCGAACGCATTCGTATTCACGAGCGCACCGCCCGATTTCACCACCGCGCTCAAGTTTGCCGCGGCATTGAGAAAATTCAAATCCGCCCCGCGAGCCTGCACCGTGCCGCCGTTGAAATTCACGGTTTTAGTCGTGCCACCGGTTCCCACTTGGAATCGATTCAGTGAAAGCGTGCCGCCATTGAGATTCACCGTCGCCGTGCCCGTGCCCCCGGTCGGACTCTTTAGATAAAGTGCGCCGCGATCCGTATCGCCGCCCGTCCCCGTGCCGATATTCACCGCACCGCTATTGATTGTGAGCGTTGCATTTCCATTCGCATTATTGCCGGCCGTATTCGCCGCATCCGAGCCCGGATACCCGACGCCCATCGTCATGCGCGTGCCCACGTTCATCGTGCCGCCAGCGACCGTTACGGTTCCGTTCGAGACTCCGCCGTTCGAGCCGACATGGAGATGCCCGGCACCGCTCGCCATGCCCGTGAAATTCAGCACGCCGCTGGTCACGTTCAGCGTCCCCGTGCCGCCATCCACGCCGATGTAGTTCGCAAGATTGAAGGGCGAACCGCCAAACGTCACAGCCGTGCCGCCCGTATCCACGGTCATCGTTCCGCTCACGCCCGCACCCAGCCCGAGAAGCAAACGGCTCGTAGCGAGCGTGGCCAAGCTCGACCCTGTGCCAAAAGTCAAACCGCCGCCACCGTTCACCGTCACATCTCCGAGAGTCGAGCCTGCGCCTGTGAGCGTCAGCGTTCCAGCTCCGGATTTCGTGAGGTTCAACTGGCCCGCGCCATTTGAGAAAGTGCCCGCGTAGGAGCTATTCGCCGCCGTGCTGGTCGTGTACGTTGTCGCCCCGGCAGCGGATTTCGTGATCGTTCCTCCCGAGCCCGAAAGCGCACCGGTCGTCGGGCTAAAAGTGGCAAGGTTCACCGTCCCGCCGTTCACCGTTAAAGTTCCCGCAGCCGCGCCGAGAGCGGCTGCGTTCCCGAGCTGGAGCGTCCCGGCACTGATCGCAGTTCCACCCGTGTAAGTATTCGCCGCAGTGAGAACCAGCGTGCCCGCGCCGCTTTTCGCCAGCGCGCCAGCCGCGGTCCCGTTCTTCAGGATATTGTTGATCGTCAGGTCGGCGTTTGCGTTTCCAGTCACATCTCCGACGTTAAAAGTGAGGGTTCCGTTTCCGGTGCCGCCAATGTTGATGGCATTGAGCGCCGTCACCGCAGATGCGTTGATCAGCGAAGGCGTCGAACCGGATACTGTCACAGTCCCTGCAAGCTGAAACGCCGGGAACGACGCATTGACGCCACCATTTGCGAGCAGCGTCCCGCCTGCAAGATTCATGTTCCAGAGCGTATTAAAGAACGCGCCACTCGCCAGCGTGCCACCGTTGAGATTGATGACCGGCGACGAAGCCGTCCCTGCATTTCCAAACGTATCATTTCCGCCAAACGTCACCGTCCCGGCATTGATGATTCCCGTGTTCGCGCTGCTATTCCCCGCCGGAAACGTGACCAACCCCGCCCCCGCGTCCCAATGCGCAGAACCCCAAAGATTCGCAGTTCCGTCCCACGTATAATCCACCGCGTGGGCGGACGATGCAGCAATCGCAATCGCAGCGAAACGCAGCGTCGGAGCGGAGATGAGAGATGAGAGGATGGAGCGGTGAGCGGCT
>JAYUSJ010000423.1:0-9193 GCA_043755735.1 Verrucomicrobiaceae bacterium
AGGCCCCCCAATGCAAACACGCAACAATTGCAATAGCCCCTTGATATTCACATGCTACACACGTATAGAATTCTAAGCCGCGATTGGTTTGTTTTAATCCTGCTTCATCCCAATAGGTACCCGGGCCACCAAATGCCGTGTCGTCCCAAAACGGCTGCCCAAGGCTTGAACTGAGGCCATCATCTCGCATGTCATCTTGATTCAAAACGTCAAGGTGCCATCCTCCAATAACAGTAATCTTAGATCTATCATTGTCAGGTTTTGGATTTACACCTCGGATTCCGGATCCGGTCCATTCAATATCTCTGACAAATTGAATAGTTCGAAATCGGTCGCATAGATTTCCGTCCGCGGATTTTTTATCTTGTGTTATTTTCATGCTTACTGCGAGTAGCGAGTCTAGTCCTCCACCCCAGTTTTGTGGTGACGAAGGTGTTGGACGCAGGAATGCCTTGTCGATTTCGAATTTCACTCCGCACCCTCCGCACTGTTTAGAAAATGATTTACCATGCATCCCATTTATCCCATTTTGGCCCGGCCAGTTCGCGTTCGGGGGCGTGAATGATGGAAATGGAAGCTTATTGACAGCCTGAAGGCCAAGGAAATCGAAGTAATTCAGGGGAGTGTTGAAATTCATTGCATAAGCATTTGCACCAAATAATTCGATTGGATCGACTCCTAACCATCGACCAATCTCGCAAGCGTAGTATCTGAATCCGTAATTGTAAAGTTTCGTCGCATCATCCCGGAACTCTCCATGAAACAACCAGTTCCAACCATGTGCAGAAACGGAACGAGCGTTATAATCCGGCGCAAGGAAGCGAGTGTCGCCGAAGGCATCATATGCGTATCGCTCTTCTACAAAGCCATCAGTTCCCACAATTGCAACCGGATCGAGGTAGTCGCGGAGGCAGAGCAGGGTTTCATCAAGAGAGGCTGCTGTGGTGCGTTTGCGGCGGAGCAAGTCCCAACGGTCGCGGAGGCCCCATACATATTGCCGATCCACAGCGATGGTGGCACCGGTGACTCGTTCTTCAACAGCGCGCCATTGGCGGTTGTAGTAGAAGTGGCGAGTTTCTGTGGCGCTGGTGAGGGTGAGGCGGCGGAATGCGCCGTCGTAAGAATATCCTGCAACAAGCGCCCCGTTATTTTGGATTCTCACTTCCACGAGCCGGTTCCACGCATCCCATTTCAGCGAGTATTGGCCGGTGGTTGTGCCGGGTTCGGTGGGCATGGTGAGCATATTACCTACGGGGTCGTAGCTGGGGTTGAGCGTGCCGCCGGGGTTGGTGATGCTCGTGATTTCGTTGGCTTTGTTGTTTGCCCTTGTTTGTGAACTTATGGGGGCGGTGTTAGCGTAGGTGTCCCAGTTGCCGGTGGAGTCGTAGGTCCAGTCTTCTTGTTGCTGGAGAGTCGAAATGCCGTTGAACGGGTTGGTATCTAGTTCGCCGCGTTGGTGTTCCTTCACCTGATACAACCCATCGTATTGGTAGAAGTTGTCTTCGGTGGTGACGCCGACCGCGTGGGCTGTGAGGTCTTTTCTCCAGATGACTCCACCGAAGCGGTTGCGTCCGTATTTGCTGTGGATTTGTTTGTCGCTGCCCTTCTTCCAGAGGGTCTCGACGAGGCGACCGAACCGGTCGAGGCCGGTGTATTTGTCGCCAGCGTCGCCCGTTCCGCCGTCTTCGTAGGTGAGTTCCACTCCGCTGGCTGCGTCGTATTTTACCCCTATGAATACCCCGCCGCCGAGGTAACGATAGGAGCAGAGGGTGGAGCTTCCCTCTTTGAGCGCTTCAGGCCGGCTGAGGGCATTGGCGGCGGTGCCCTCGTAGGCGGTTGTGATGGTCGTGGTGCCGTCCGGGTAGGTGATGCCGGTGCGCCGGATGGTGTTGGCGCTGCCATCGGCGTAGCTGTAGGCGACGTTGAGCGTGGTGGCGGGGTTCACTGCGCCGTTGTGTTCCTGGTAGTCGCGGGCGAGTTGACCGTAGGCGTTGTAGGTGAGCAGCACTTCGTTGAGCGGCGTGGTGCCGGTGCCAAAGGAGCCGACCTTCGCAAGCATCCCACGCACTTCGTAACTGCGGGTGATTTTATTCACGGTCTGGTCGAGTGCGCTGCCGGATGGGAAGGTCACGGCGTCGGCGGTGATGCGGCCAGCTTGGTCGAACGTGTAGGCGTGGAGAGCTCCGGCTTGGTCCAACATTGAGGCGACTTGGCCTTGGCGGTTGTAGGTGTAGGTCACGCGGTCGGTGGCACCGGTGCTGTCGGGATACACTTTCTGAAACACGAGTGCGTTGCTTTCGAGCGCGGAACCTTGGGCAATGGTAACGCCGTAAATCCACTCGGTGACTTGGTTGCCGGTGGTGGGGTTTTCGGCGATGACCTTGGTCATGTTGCCGTCGAGGTTGTACTCGAAGCGGGTGGTTTTATTTTTGTCGGGCGCGATGGGTGCGCCGATATAGTTCTCAATGGTGGCGATGAGTCGGCCCACTTGGTCGAAGTCTTGTTTGGTGACGGTGCCCATCGGGTCCATGCTTTCGTTTTGCTCGCCTGCGTCGTTGTAGCGGAGCGTGGTGACGAGGATAGTATCCGATCCGCTCGGGATAACAGCGGGACGAGTCCACGCCACACCCCCATTCGTGCCGTAGTTGGCAGTGGCAACGTTGCGCCCGAGCGCATCGGGATACGCGGCTACATAGCTGCGACGGGCATTCGGCTGTGGACCGGTAGGACCAAGTAGTGGCCCGGTCGCTGTATCTGGAGCATCATCGAAGCGCTGGCGGAAGGAGACGTAGGTGGAGTTGCCCGCATCGTCGTAATGGAAGCCTGTCTGTTCCACGACGATGGCGCTATCGATATCGCCGGGACCATTCGGATCGAGCGTCCCGCCATAAGCCCGATACTGCCGCCGAGTGCGCCCGGCGGTGTCGTATTCGGTGACTGCGAACCCGACTTTTCCGGCTGGGGTGCTGCGGACGGTGCGGCCCGCTTGGTCATAGTAAATCTCGCTGGTGAGTGCTGGCTGGAGCGTGCCGGTGCCGACTTCGACGCCGTCGCGCTTGGTGCGGTATTGGCGGTTGCGGTTGTCGAAGAAGCTCTCGGCTCGGTTGATGAGGTTCGCGGTGGCGACGGAGGTTTGGTATTCGTCGGCTTGCGTGACGTTGCCGCGATTGTCGTAAGTGCGGAGGCTGATGAGGGTGCGGGTACCGTCGTTTGTCTCGCTCTCGATCTGCCGGTCGCGCCAATCGTAGCGGAAGAAAACTACACGATCACTGGCTGTACTCGATTCCACGCGATTGGTCCCTTTGGTTAAATTGCCATCACCGCCTGCCACGCCGTTGTCGTATTCATTGATGCTGGTCGTATGCAGGTTTGCATCCGTGGTGCCGGTGCGTGAACGGAGCGTCCACGACATGGCATTGTATTCCACAAAGCTGATGGTGCCTTCAGGCGAGGTGCTCTTGTTTTGCCGCCCTGCGGCGTCGTAGCCGTAGTTGGTTTGCGCGTAGTTGACGCCGTTCGTGCCGAGGCCGCTACCGGGGATGCGGTGATAGAGGCGCGAGTGCGTTTGTTCGTTGTGCTGGCTGAAATGCTGCGTGCTCCAGCGTTCGTAGCTCGATTGTTCAAAGTCGTGGGACTCCAAAGGCAGCGGGTCTTGTGGCGTCGCGGTATAAACCGCAGCGATGGACTCTTCCATTCGCCCGCCTGCGACTTGAGGATCGACAACGAAGTGACGGCTGATTTGGACTGGATTGATGCAATGGGAAGTCCCGCCAGAGACGTATCCGTTGATGGAACGAATTTCATCCTCAGAATCGAGATACTGTGTCCACTGCGCCCGGCGGATCGCGGTTGCGACGCCTTCGAGCGAAATGGTATGCTCCGGCCCAAGCGTGCGAATGGTTCGACCAAGCGGATCGACTTCATAGTCGGTGGTGAGATTGAGCCGACCAGTGCCAGCATCTTCGATAGACTTTTTCAGCGTGCCTGTGGCGATGTCGTAATTGTATGTATACTTCATTCCCACCGCATCGACTTGCTCCGTAAGGAAACCATACTGGTCGTAGGTCGCCTTCACCGTGCCTGTCTGACCGTTGCCATTCTCGAAATTTGGCACGGCGGGCAAGGTGACCGTGACCGTCTTTACCTGAAAAGTGCCCGTATGCCACGTGTATGCGTAGCTGGTGGTGACGGGATTTGAAGCCTCCGAGTCGGTAGCGTCGCGATACTCGGTGATGGTCGCCGGGACGTAAATCGTTCCATCGCCTGAACTGCGCGAAGTATAGGTGATTTCCTGCTGGTTCACCTTGGACCCGTTTTCGCCTTTTTTCAGTGCGACGAGGGTCCTGTATCCATCGCTGTTGTACTCAAAAACTTGCACGGCACCGTCGTCGGGCTTGAGCGTATAAAGCGTGGGACTCGCTTCGTTCACCGAGGCCACCGCTGACGACGGAGCGCTGCGAATGATTCGAGCATTGCCGTCGAATTGCTGGCAGATCGGATACCACACCTTTGCGCCTCCAGATTCGGCGACTTTCATCAAGAGCAGACTGACGACGTCGTTGTAATAGTAAGTCTGCGTCGAACCGTCTGGCATCGCGACAATCGTCTTCGAGGTCCAGACATTCATGCTGCTCGGGTTGTTGTGACTCCAGGCGTAAGTCAGCCCGTATGTGTATTTGCCACCGTTGGTTTTGACCGCCTTCACACGCCCATCGCTGTGATACGCATATTCAACATCGGCATATTCGGCCAGTTCCGCATCGGAAGCCGCTTCGGGCCACAGAGGTTCACTTGGAGGAGTCGCAGACCGCATTTGCTCGTAAGCGTGGTCATTGAGCACAAACCGGATACGTTTCGCTCCAGTGGCAAAATAACGGTAGTAAGCCGTCTCGATCTCGGACCAGTCACTGCCGCGCTTCTCATCGATGATTACTTTTTCCAACTGCCCGGAATTAGTGAAGAAATAACTGATTTGCCGGTAGTCAAATGCGTCGGTAATTCCACCGACTCGCATGACCACATTGGTAAGCCTCCGTTCTCCCCCAACTGTCGTGTAGGTGTAAAAATAACCGACGGACTCGGCTCCGGTGCCCGTGATGAAAGAAATTACTTCTTTCTGATTGTTGAACGCGTTGTAGGTGGGTTTTGCGACGTTTCCATAAGCGTCTTCGATGGCGTCCAATTTTCCGTCTTTTGTGAAGATCTTCTTTTCGCCTTTCGGAGAGGTGATGGTGTATTTTTCCGCCGTGGCGTCGTACGTGAGCACATCGCGTATGAAGTAGGATGCCTTGAAGCCGGAGCCACTGGGCTTGAATTGGACGGTCTCGGAAGGACCGGATTCAAGGAGCACGTTTCCACCATCGAACCTTAGCTCGGGTTGATGAGGGTTGACCCAATTGTTCCCGTACCGACCGTGGCCACCCGAGCCGGAACCATTGGCTGAGTGCTCCAAGCCTTCGCCAAGCCCCATGCTGCCGCCGTTTTGGGTGATTTCGGGAGTTTTCACTACAGGGTCGGCTGTAGGCCCGACACCCGGCCCCGGTGGGGGGTTCTGTCCCTCCTGCCCATCGTTGCAGCTACAGCAACAAGTGCATAAAGGTACAGGTGGCTTACCTCCACCTGAGCCCGATGGCGATGGCGACGAGTTGCTCGTAGAAGGAGTGCTCCCTGCGGTAGATTCAGTTGTCCAGTTTTGGCTGTTGAATGGATTGGTGGGCATGGCTGTTGGAATTAGTTTTTTGGGTTAACTTTTGTAAGAAAAGGTAAGACACGCGCCCACGTGCGTTTGTTCAATGGTTGCGTCGCGCCCCCATCAAGGTAGCGTTCGATGGCTGTAATCACGTCGCTCGCTGAAATCATGGACATGCAGCGAGGCAGCGCACTTGCCGAAGGATCAAGTGTGCTTCGTGTGGGCTTTTGAACAACATCGACACAAAGGCTGCCATCGCGAGGGTCGCCGTCGTTGAGCGGTGTGGTGCGGGACTTCCAGCAACCGCCATTGTCACAGCACCAGAGCGCACCCATCGTGTGCAAAAACTGGTGGTGAGGGTATGCGGCCCAATTCGCAGGTTCGCGCCCTCCCGCTACGACCACACAAGGACGATGCTGCGGCCTGCCGGGACGCACTGGAACCGCAGCGGCCAGGTGCATGACTCCGGTGACCGGACAGAGCACGCCCGCGCTGTGATACACGAGGCGAACGAGTTGGCGAACGGTCGTCTTCTCCCGCAAGTCAATCACTCCACGCAACGCCGGGTGATAGTCGCCTTTGGCCCCAATCTGAGCAAAAACGATGCGCCCCTTGAAATGGTCGACGACTGCTTGCCAACGCTCAGTGGCCCACCATTTAATGGTCATGTCGTGTTTTCCGCCCGCCGCAATAATCCAAAAAGGCACATCGGTGCCGACGATTTCTTCGACCTGCGATGTCCACGCTTTTTCCACCGGATGAAGGTGGATGTCGCCCTTAAATAATCGGGGTCGAATGCGAACACCGAGTTGCAACGCGAGATTTTCGGAAAAGCTATGGATGCAGTTCCAAGGGCCGGTGTTGCTTTGTTCGAGCAACGCATAATCGCACTCGATGACGTGCCCTTCGTCCTCGCGCACCGGAGTGATGTAAGGATTGTGCAGCCAAAGGTCGTCGAACGGCGTGCGAAGATCTGTGAGGAAGCGGCCCGGATACGCAGTGTGCAGTTCGCGGACTGCGGCAGTAAGAAGCGTGATGTCGCCGAGCGAATACCAGCAACGGAGGATGAGTTTTTCCCGCGATGCGTGCGGATGCGAAATCAGAGCGAACGGCTTTTTACTCCGTGGAGAGCGGCGAGTTTCCTCCTTTCGGGAAGTCTCGGTTTGATTCGAGACTGCGACAATAGCTTCGTCATTTGGGAACTTCTGCTTCATGGGGCTATTCCGACAATCGATTAATTTGCAGTTCCTCGTACATCGAAGGCACGAGGAATAAAATTCCGCTCGGATGACTTTCGTTTTTGCCGTGATGTTTCATTTTGAATGTGGGACCTCTGTTGAAACAATCGAGGGTCTCGGAACTTGCAGTTCAAAGGTCGCGGGATTGCGGTGGTCAGAAAACGACTGCCCCCGCGCAGAGTCAATTCCCTATTTTGAGAATTTGCCGATTGAAATGTCTTTCTTCACGGACTTCGGTAAATGCGTTATGGAATTTGCCAATGCCTATTACATGGGCATTGGCCATTTATTCGTGAATTTTTGAGATTGAACATTTTCCACGCGTTCGTTATACAGCCAGCTTCCCAATGAGCCCAATTGAACCAGCAATTCGCCGAAAAGCAGAACTCTTGGGCTTGATTTTCGGACTGCTCGGCGGTGCGCTCTCCGCCAGAAACGAAAGCTCGATGGCGCTTTTCACTGTCGGATCTTCGATTATTGCGGGTGCGGTTGGAAACTATTTTGCTGGCGAAGTGGATGACCCCGGTCTTCGTCCGCGTGCGGGGATTCGTGCGGGAGTTGTTGCAGCCTTGGTTTCCGGCGCGACTGCGATTGCGTGCTTCACTTTGAAATCGGGTGGTTTTGCTGCGGTGAAGATTATTCCTGCACTTCTCGTAATCCCGCCGGGCGCGTTCTTTGGGCTGTTGGGTTCGCTGATCGTTTCGATGATTCAGAACCCGCAAGTGCGTCCTATGGGACAATGGGAGCCGAAGCAGAAGACGCGACCGAGCGCACTTCTTGTGGTCATCTTGTTGTTGTCCGCGATTGGCTACGCATCACCTTTCATTGCAGCGATGATGGATGCTTGGAAAGCTCCGACGGTGGAGTTCACACCGACTCCGATAGTTCAGCCGACGCCATCACCGACACCGGAGCCACGTCCGGTGATTGCTCCGCCGCAGCCTTGGAGGTATGAAGCTCCCGCGAACTTTGCTGATGCACGTCCGAGTCAGTTGAAAGTTCAGCGCGAGGTTTCACTTGGTCGGTTTGATTCTCCGTTGCGCTCCATGTTTTTGGACGACAATCGGCGACTCGCGTTTGTTCGTCCCGACTCTTCCATCGTCAGCGTTGATTTGAATGAGCCGGATACGCGCCTCGCGTTTCCCGTTCCCGAGTCGCCGGAACGATTTGCGTTTTCGCGTGATTTCAAAAAGGTGTTCTGCATCGGGAATCGCGGAGGACTTTTTGTCAGCACTGTGGATGGTGCGGTTCGTCTGCCGATTCCCTCCGCTGTTCCTGCCGGAACGATAGTGTGGGATTCCGAGATTCAGATATTCATTGGTTCGCAGCGGCTCGATCTTGAAACGCTCCGCCTTCTTCCGAGCCAAGAAACCACATCGAGCCCGCCTTTGTTTCATCCAAATATCCGCCTTCGTCAGACCAATCGGATTATGTCTGTCGAAGAACAATCGTTGCGTGGCGAGCGGCTATTTTTCTTCCGCGACGAGAAGCGAGACTATTCGGGAGTTGCGAGTTTTCGCGGCGAGTCGCCGTTTCTTTCTACCGATGCGACGAAGTTATTTTTCGTTCGGGATGGCGAACTGTTTGTGCGCTACCTCGAAACCGGCGCATCGCGTGAAATGAAATTCACGGCAACAATGCCCGAGGCACCACCCGCCGCGATCTCCGATGCGCTCAATGCACGAGCATTGGTTGTCATGCTTTGTCCGCCCATCATCAATCCCCTCAACCGCAAAACTGTCGGCGCTGATCTCTCTCGAATCAAAGCACTCATCGGCATCGAATCATGGACAGGCACAACCGCGACGATGTGGTTGAAAGAAGACTACGGCGAAATTCCCGACACCTCCGATGTCGTGGCGTTTATCGGAAAGATCGAAAATGGACGCATCGTTCCGCTTCCCCAATTCGCGGAATGGTGGTCGCCAATTCTCGATGTGAAATCGGGAGACGCGCCGGAGCGAATTGCTCCTGTCGTGCCGAAAGAGCCACCGAAACTTGAACCGTCCACGCCAGTTTCTTTTCGTGAAAACCCGCCCAAACAAAACGAAACCCCGCTTCACATTTCACTCGTGAATGCGCTGCGAGCTTTTGTCAGTGAGCATCACGCGAAGTCTTCGCGCAATGATGTGGAGGGATTGATGGCAAACTATGCGGAGCGAGTGGACCATTTCGACAAAGGCGTAGTTTCGCGCGAGGTCATCCGAGCAGAGGAAACCGAGTATCACGGCCCCGGAGTGAAAACTAGCGAAGTGCTCACCGAAGA
>JAYUSJ010000424.1:0-30039 GCA_043755735.1 Verrucomicrobiaceae bacterium
GTAGTCGTCGTCGCCGTCGAGGAAGCCTTTGCGCTGAATGAAATAGACAAACATTAGGCGGTTGAGCATGACGGACGCATACCATTCGCAGTCGGCCACCTCGCCGATGCCATCAATGAACTTAAGGAAGGCTTTCCGGTGGGTGTCGAAGTCGCGGTAGAACGCCTTGGTGACGCGCTCGATGTCGAACGCGGCGCGAGCGCGTCCGGCGACGGCGACCGTGGAGATACCGGCCTCCTCTTCTTCGAGCGAGACGTAGAGGATTTGGAGCTTCTGGAGGAGCGAGTCGCCGGGCTGGCCGCGGTGATATTCGTGGGTGCGGGCGGCGAGTGGTTTGCCCTGTTCGCGGCGGACCCACATCCAGGACTGGCTGGCACGGTCGCCGGTGACGAAGACGATGAGATGCTCGAAGCTGGTCTCGGAGAGTTTGCGGTCGAGCTTGAGGCGGGTGGCGTGGTCGGGCAGTCCGCCGCCGGGCGCTTCGCAGAGCCAGGCGGTGAAGCCGCGCTTTTCGGCAATGGCGGTGAAGACGTAGTCGGTTTCCGCGGCGCGGAGGGTGAGCTTTTGGCGGGCAGGCTCCCATCCGAGTTCTTCGATGAAGAGCTTGGAGAGGTTGCAGCTTTGCAGGAGCGGGCGGGCGCGAGGGAAGTCGAGTGGCATGAGATTTATTTGATGCGTTTCACGCTGCCCGCGGAGAGCAGTGTGCGCATCTGGGTGATGGCGATGTCGTTCAAAGTGCGGAGACGCTCCGGCTGCGGGAGCCCCTGCCGGATGAGAACGGAGTTGAGGCTTTCGAGATTGGTCAGGACGACGAGTTGCTCCAGAGGGGCGTGGTCGCGGACGTTGCCCTCCGCGTCGGGATGAGCATCGCGCCACTGCTTCGCGGTCTGTCCGAAGAGGGCGACATTGAGCAGATCGGCCTCGCTGGCATAGACGGCGGATGCCTGCGCCTTGGTGATGGACGGCGGGATGAGGGTGTCCTTTATTGCGTCGGTGTGGATGCGGTAGTTGATCTTGGCCAGTGTGCGCTGGAGATTCCAATCGAGCTTGAGACGGTCGTTTTCGTCGTCCTTAAGGCGCTGGAATTCGACGATAAGGTAGAGCTTGAATTCTGACGAAATCCATGAGGCGAATTCAAAGGCGATATCTCGGTGAGCAAAGGTGCCGCCATAACGGCCCGATTTCGACGTGATCCCAATGGCTTGGGTGCTCTCGATCCAACGCTGTGGCGACAGGACAAAGTAGTTACTGCCAGCGTCATTTTTAAACCTCTCGAATTCGAGAGGTTTAAAACCCGGGTTGCACAGTTTCTCCCAAAGTCCGAGAAACTCGATGGTGCTGCGGCTACGCATCCAGTTGTTGATTACCGCAAAAGGCTCTTGCGAGTTTCGATACCGGGCGATGTCTGTCAGGGAAATGAAATCCGACGCACCATGGGAGACGACAGTGATTGCAGATCCTTGAACTTCGATGGTGGTTCTTTTGGCTTTGATCATGGAGCTGGCTGGCTGTTTGAGGTGATTCTAATTCCATCGAATTCGATGGGATTGGAGTGAGGACGAAACTGAAAGGTCTCGAATTCGAGACCGTTAATCCCGTCGAATTCGACGGGGTGAAATAGCGAGTCCAAGCTGGGTTTTCGTCCGCGATTCATGGGTCAGTCTTTCCGGATTCCGAGGGAGCAGATGATCTTGGGTTCGCGGGCCTCGACATCATCCTGCGGGACGCAGAGGCGGTCTTCCTCGTGGAGTGAGAGGACGAGTTCGACGAGCTTCTCGGCATCGATGCCGGACTTCATCTCGCGGTTGAGGAGGTCGCGGGCGGCCTCGGTGAGCGGGGTTTCGTAAATAGCATCGATAGCCTGATGGAGCGGCTTGATGTCGAAGAGCGTATTTTTCACGTTTGCAGCGTAATCCTTGAGGCGCTCGTAAACGCGGCGGCGGGCACTGGCGGGTCTGCCGAGCTGGCCGCCGGTGGTGGCGTGTTCCGTCTGAATCCCAGTGACGGCCTGTTGCACCAACGCGTGATGAGCCGCGAGACGCGGGAGCGCGGGCGTGGCGGGTTCGCAGGCAGCGGCACGGAGGATTTCATGCTGGCTCTCGGTGACGGTGCGGCCCTGCTCGTCCACCCAGGCGAGGGCGTCGTTGCCATCGGCGGTGCGGACATACACCATGACGCCGGAATCTGGCTTCGCTCCGCCAGCACCGGCGGGCTTCGGCGGAACAGCGGAGAGGGCCTTGGTGGAGAAGACCACGTTGGCCATGTCGGGAATCGTCTTTTTAAGCGACGGATCGATGTCGCAGGCGTTCTTCCAAATTTGGTAGGCGAGCGATGCAAGGTCCACTTCGTTGTCCTCTGGGTCGTCGAGGATCCCGGACTTTTCGGTGAACAGGTCGCGGATGAGTCCGTCATGCGTTTCATCCTCGAAGAATGTTTCGTCCGTGCCGACGACCTCTGCATTTTCCTGAAGGCGCTGCCGGACACGAGCGCGCAGACGGATGAGGCGCTCGACGCCATCCGCGGGAAGGAATGAGTAACAGAGGATCTCCTCGGACTTTTGCCCGATGCGATCCACACGACCTGCGCGCTGGATGAGACGGATGATGGCCCACGGCAGGTCGTAGTTCACGACGATGGCGGCGTCCTGAAGGTTCTGGCCTTCGCTCAGAACATCCGTGGCGATGAGGACACGAATTTCCTCGAAGGCGGAAACCTTTTCACGGGCCTTGTTGGAATCCGGGCTGAAACGGCGCGCGAAGTCGGAAGGGTCTTCGGTGTCGCCGGTGACGGCAGCGAAGTTTTTGACCTTGAGGGCCGACGAACTTAGTTGCTCGTTGAGATAGTCGATTGTGTCCGCGAACTGGGAAAAGAGCAGCACCTTCTCCTTGGGATGCTTTTTGGTGAGGAGATCATGGAGCTTGGCGAGTTTTTCGTCCGTTTTTGGATTCCAGTCTCCGGCAAGTTGCACGATCGAAAACAGGCGCTCGGCGTCCTGACGGAGGTGCGTCGCAAGTTCATTCATGAACAGGTTGGACCGCAGCCAGTCGAACTGATGCTCGTGGGCGTTCTTGATGAGTTGATATCCGGCCGCTCCGGCCTTTCCAAAGTCGGCGAGCGACCGGGCGGAAAGTTCTGTCGGCGTGTCGGAATCGTCTTCACCGCCAAAAAATCCATCGTGATCATCGGCCCGTGTGTCGAAGAGCGCGGCGTCCTGCGTGCCGATGGGAAGCGGAAGTCCATTTTCCAACGCGTGGAGGAAGATGTGGTTCCGAAAAATATGGCGGCGAATGGAAAGGAGGAATGAGTGACCGCTACTCTCAAGGCGCTTGAAAAGATTTGTGCGGCAGAATCCGATGAGGCGCTTTCCGGCACGCGAAAGGTTCTTCATCACCTCGGCCTCGAGTTTTTGCGGAGGAACGTCGAATGTTGGCTTGATGTAATTCGCCAGGCCGTAGCGGGGCAGGTGTAAAATGCGGACAGTGTCCACGACAATGTCCGAGTAGAGCTTCGCATACTGGTCGTCGGGATGTTTGTCCCGAATGCGAAATTCGAGTTTCCTTGGGCGGCGTTTCGGGAAATGAAAACGACCACCACCTTCGAGAACGAGGAATCTTCGATCCGGTTTTGCCTTATTCCTGGAGCAAGTAGGACACGCTTCCTCGGTGGCCTTCAAAACGGTATGACAGTCCGGACATTCCGTGAAGGCATAGTTCCGCTCCACGAAGCTCCGGGTCCGGCGAACCATAAAGAGCCGCATCAACTCGCGCCAATCGTCCGGGTGATGGCTCTTCTCGAATGCCGCCAGACATTTCAGCGGGCACTGATGCTTGCGCGTAAACTCGTCCGGCCGGCCATCACAATCCTGACGGATGTATTCATCGGGTCGAATGCCGACGACAGTCTCGTCTTCGGGATCGAGAAAGAGACGGAGCTGATTGGCAAGGTCGAGGTAAGCTTTGTTGTAAGGCGTGGCGGAAAGGAGAATGCATTTACTGGCGTTCCGGGAAACGTAGTCGCGGACGACGACCCAGCGGCGGCCTTCGCGATTTCGCAGATTGTGGCTTTCGTCAATGATGACGACTCGGAAGCGAAGGAGTTCGGGCAGGATCGTGTGTGCCTGAGTGACCGATACGACTTTCGCGATGAGGCGGTAGCGATGCGCATAGTCCTCCCACATGCCTACGAGATTCTTTGGGCAAAGGATGAGCGTTTCGAGCGAGCGCGGAGGGTCTTGAAAAACGCGAGCCAACGCAGTGGCCATGAGGGTTTTCCCAAGGCCAACGACGTCACCCAGGATAACACCGCCACGTTTTTCCAAATGCTTCGCGGCGATGCGAACCGCCGCCGATTGGAACTCAAGCAGCACCCCGCGCATGTCTGCCGGGATGGCAAATTCGGACAGACCAGCCCGCGCTTCCTCCGCCAGGTGGTAGGCCATCTTGACGTAAATCTGATACGGCGGCGGGCACTCAGGCCTGGCCCAGCTTTCGTCGATGACCTGGATGAGTTCCTTCGTGATGTCGATGCACCACTTGTCGGCCCAGCGGTCGTTAAACCACTGCTCCAGTTTCTTCGTGGCGTCGTGGTCAAGGACATCCACGTTGAGTTCGCCCTGCTTCGAGAGTCCCGAAAGCGTGAGATTGCTGGAACCGAGAAAGCCCGTGATGGGGTTGTTCGGGTCCGCGCGGAAGCACAGGTAGAGCTTGGCGTGGAGTGTGTGCCGGAGATGGAGCTTCACGACGACCTTGCCAGCCTTGAGTTGTGCAGAAAGTCGGCGCAACCCTGCCTCGTCATCGTCAGTCGGCGCGCCAATTGTGAGCTGCGCGCGAAACTCCTCGGCCAGTCGGCGCTTTAAGCGAATGACGGCCTGATTGCTGATTTGGTCTTCTTGCGGCAGGAGGCTGTAGGCTTCGCGGAGTTCGTCCTGCGGCAATCGTTGCATCCCAACGAGCAAGCGGCACTGCTGCCCCGCTCCGCCCGCCCATTTTTCAACCAACGCATCAATGGATTTCCAGCCGCGCAAATTGAAGTAACCCACGCAGAAGTCGGAGCGCTGGGAAATTTCGAGCGTTTCCCGCAGTGCTGGAAGGAGGTCGAGGGCGATGTTATCGAAGATGCGGGGCATGGATTAAATGAGAGGATGCGGACGCAAGCGGAAGTGTTCTGCGGATCCTAAAAGCAGCTTTTTGATGGCGGTTTTTTCGGTATCTATTTCTGATGGGGCAACCCAGATCATGCTCTGGTAATTACAGACGCCATCCGGGCACGGCAACCAATAAAACTGCAATCGAACGGCACCAACTCAGAAATCGCGACGGCATGGGATTCGGCACGCCGATCACGTAGATTCACCCGTGGAAGCCAGGTTTCCGGTGCGGCATGGCAGCAAAACAGGCCAAATAGATGAAGAAACCGTAGGAATATGCAGTTTCCGAGAAGTCGCGCTTGAATCATTTCCGGCGAAAGAAGAAACAGCACCCCGTGAATCCCAAACAAGCACTCAATATTCTCGTCGATGCAGGCGTCGTGGACCGTTCTCAGTTCGATGATGTCATGCAGGAGGTCGCACAGACCGGTAAGACTTTGCCTCAGGTCATTACAGACTTCAGCTTTTGCACCGATGAGGTTTTTTACCAGACCATCGCCAATGCTATCGGCGCTGAATATGCGAACCTCGCGGGCTTTGACGCTCCGCCGGAAATAGTGGCGCTGCTTCCCGGCAATCTTGCGCAGCAGCACCGGGCGTTTCCGCTCGGGTTGGAGGACCATGTCATCCAGCTCGCACTTTACGACCCGCTGAATCTCCAAGGGCTCGAAGATCTCCGGTTTGCGCTGGGTAAGGATGTGCAGCCGGTGGTTGCGCCGCTTTATCAAATCGAGGAGCTTATCAAGAAATACTACGGCACGGATTCGGGAAGTCTGGATGAGATTTTGAAGGAACTCGGCGGCGCGATTACGTTTGGCGAGGACGGACAGATCGACGTGAAGGAACTGGAAAGCGAAGCGAATGCAGCGCCAATTATCCGCTACGTAGACCTGGTGCTCGCGCAGGCGATTCAGGACCGTGCGAGCGATATTCATTTTGAACCGTTCGAGACGGACTTCAAAATCCGCTATCGTGTGGACGGTGCTCTTTACGAGATGGCCCCGCCGCCGCGGCATCTCGCAGCTCCGGTGACTTCGCGCGTGAAAGTGATGAGCAATTTGAACATCGCCGAACGCCGCATCCCGCAGGACGGACGTATCCAGATGACCATCGCCGGCCGCCCTGTGGATCTTCGTGTCAGCACATTGCCCACGCAGTTTGGCGAGTCCGTCGTGCTCCGCGTTCTGGATCGCTCGGCGGTGAAACTGGAGCTCGAAACGCTCGGAATGCCGGACTACATTTTCAACTACCTGATCCACACGATCGAAAAGCCGAACGGCATCTTCATCGTGACAGGTCCGACCGGATCGGGAAAGACCACGACGCTCTACGCGTGCCTCAACAAGATCAACACGATCGACACGAAGGTGCTCACTTGCGAAGACCCGGTGGAATACGACATCGACGGAATCATCCAGGTGCCGATCCAGGAGGCCATCGGGCTAACGTTCGCAAGCGTGTTGCGCGCATTTTTGCGCCAGGACCCGGACCGCATCATGGTCGGAGAAACTCGTGACAAAGAGACGGCGCAGATCGCCATTCAGGCATCGCTCACCGGACATTTGGTGTTCACGACGCTCCACACGAATGACGCGCCCGGTGCCGTCACGCGACTGATCGACATGGGAGTCGAACCGTTCCTGATTTCCGCTTCGCTGGAAGGCGTGCTGGGGCAGCGGCTCATGCGCCGCGTGTGCACGATGTGCCGGCAGGAATACGAGCCGAGCGAGACCGTTTTGGCATCGCTCGGATTGTCGCCCATCGACATCGGCGACAAGACGTTCTTTTTTGGAAAAGGCTGCGATGTCTGCAACAACACCGGTTACAAAGGCCGCAAAGGTATTTACGAACTCCTCCAGGTCTCGGACCCGATTCGCGAGATGATCAATCAGCGCGCTCCTTCGGTCGTGCTCAAGCAAAAAGCCATCGAGCTCGGCATGATGACCCTGCGGGACGACGGCCTGCGCTCGATTTATGAAGGCCTCACCACGATTGAGGAAGTCCTAAAATACACGTAATGGCCGTTTGTGAAAAAGCCGTGATACTCGATTTTCCAATCGCGAATGAGATCCAAGTGGACAACCCTTCACTCGCTCTCTAACAAACCGCTCATACAGCCTCCGGTAACCACAACCACTTTTCTCCGAATCTATCCATGCCACGATTTGAATACATCGCCCTAGACGCCCGAGGCACCGAAAACCGCGGCGTCCTTGAAGCCAACACCCAGAACGACGTAGTGAACCATCTCCGTCAATCCGGTTACTTCCCGACGAGCGTCGTCCCGGAAGGCCAGGGTGGTGGTGGCAAGGCCGCGAAAAAAGGGAAAACCATCGCACCGGTCGCCGCAGCTGGAACTCCCGCCGCGAAGAAAGACAAGACTGCCTCGCTGCTCAAAAAGAGCGTCCCGAGCAAAGTGCTCATGATTTTCACCCGCCAGCTCGCCACGCTCATCGACGCGGGCCTGCCATTGCTCAAAGGACTCGGAGTGCTCGCCAAGCAGGAGAAAAATCTGACCCTCCGCGCAGCGATCAACAGCATGGCAGACGGCGTGCAGGGCGGCAGCACCTTCTCGGAGTCGATGGGCCAACATCCGAAGATTTTCAACAAGCTCTACGTCAGCATGGTGAAGGCCGGCGAACTCGGCGGTGTGCTCGAACTCGTCCTCACCCGTCTCGCGGAGTTCCAGGAAAAGGCGCAGAAGATTAAGAACAAGGTGAAGTCGGCGATGACGTATCCGGTCGTCGTGCTCTTCATTGCGCTCATCATTCTCGTATTCCTCCTCACGATGATTGTGCCGAAGTTCACCACCATCTTCAAAGACATGCTCGGTGAAGATGCACAGCTCCCCGCGATCACGCGTTACGTCATGGCGCTGTCGGACTTTGTGAAAGGCATGTTCTTTCCGCCGTACCTTTGGTTCACACTGATCGGTGTCGCGGTTATTTGGGCTGGCTGGTGGGCTTTGAACAACACGCCAAAAGGCATCATCATTTTCGATAAGATCAAGCTCAGGGCACCCGTCTTCGGCGACCTGACCCGCAAGAGCGCCATCGCCCGTTTCACACGTACGCTCGGCACACTGGTCACCAGCGGTGTTCCGATCCTGCAAGCGCTCAATATCACCAAGGAAACAGCCGGCAACGTCGTCCTCGGTGAAGCAATCACGAAGGTCCATGACGCTGTGAAGGAAGGCGAGAGCATCGTCTCGCCTCTTGAGGCTAGCGGCGTGTTTCCGCCGATGGTGATTTCAATGGTCGATGTCGGCGAGGAAACCGGCCAGTTGCCCGAGATGCTTTTGAAGGTCGCGGAAGTTTATGACGACGAAGTGGACAACGCTGTCGAGAGCCTTACGTCGCTCCTGGAGCCCATCATGATCGTCTTCCTGGCGTTCATCGTCGGCACCATCGTTATCGCGCTCTTCATGCCGTTGATCGAAATCATCAACAAGATGCAGTCGCCAAAGTAACAACAAAACCACTGGCGAACCCAGCGTCCGCCGGTACATTCTGACAACATGAAAACACGCCCGCAGAGCCAAGGCTTCACTTTGATCGAACTGATGACTGTTCTGGTCATCATCACCGTCCTCACCGGCATGGTCGTCGGAGTCGCCGGACTCGTGAACACCAAAACCGCCAAAGCCCGCGCCACGGCGGAAATCGCAATGCTGGGTCTGGCTGCGGAGGCTTACAAGAGTGACAACGGAACCTACCCAAAAACCAAGGATACCGACAGTTTGAATCCGATGAAGGATATGAAGCCGAAGACCAGCAAGGACTCGGATTGGGTGAAGTCAAATCTGGCGTTTTACCGCGAACTCACGGGCGATAAGGAAGAGGAACCCAACGCGATACCGGACACGGATCAGCCGGTCTATCTTAAGGAATTTGACCCCCGCATTGTGAAGTTCGACAAGGTCGAGGCGGGCAAGCCGAAGAAGGTCCAGTATTTCCAGGATCCATTCGGCCTGCCGTATGGTTACTCCACGTCCGCCGCCGAAGTGGAGCGGGAATATATGGTGAAACTCCGGAAAGACTCGAACGCGGATCGACCGAAAGGCATTGATGCAAAAGGGTATAATTCGGCTTCTTACGACCTTTGGAGCACCGGCGGAAGCAATCCCTCCGGGGACTTGACCGGCAAGGCTGCGGACAGCGAGCGGGCGAAGTGGATCAAGAACTGGTAGCCGTTTACGGGAATGACGACGGACGAATGCGCAGGTGTCCGGCGCTGTCATCTCGCTTGCGTGTCGTGATTCGTCATTTTACCGCCCGCCATCCGCAGACTTTCCCCACACAAGAGTTTGCCATCTCATCGCGTTTGAAGTAACTTTGCCCCATGTCACGATACGACGCCTACGATACGACGCACAGCACGGCTCCAGGCAATCAAGGCTGGATCATCTCAGCGCTGGTAGGGTCGGCCATTCTCCACGCCTGCCTGTTCACATTTTTTTACTACAAAAGGGTGGAGAACTTCGGCCAGAGGGAACTGCCCCCGGTAAAGAAGGAAACCATCCAGCGAGTCACGATTTCGCAGGCACCGAAGAAGTCCGCCGAAGTGACTACGGCGAGCATCGTCGAAACCAAGACATCCAAAAAAGAGATCGTCCTGCCAAAAGAAAAAATCAAACTCGATGAGCTCTCGATCGCTCCACAGCACAAGTCCGTGGATACGAACAAGCTCTTCGCAAGCGAGAAGCCGGCAATGGAGGTGGCCAAGCTGGAAACCCGTATTTCCACAGGCAATCCGGACGATGTACTGCCCAAGCTTGACGACAAGTTTTTCACCGACCGCACGGGCCCGAAAATCATGGCCCGCACGGAATCTTCGCCCGGCCCCGAGGGTGACGGAACGAGCCAGGCGATCGGCATCGCGGGCAAGGATGTCGGCTCGATTCTCGATGCACTCAACGACACACCAGCCGGGCCGAAAGCGCTGAGCCTTCCCGGCAACACGACGTTTGACTACGACAACGACAAGCTCGGCCTGGATGGTCGCGCTGCGATGGAGACCGTGGCGGAGGTCTTCAAAAAATTCCTCGGCGATGACCTGCTCACTTCCACATTCGTCATCACCGGCCACACCGACTCGTTCGGCAGTGCGACCTACAATGACAGCCTCAGTCGCCGCCGGGCGGAAGCCGTCAGTGCATGGCTCGTCGTAAACCTCGGGATAGATCCCCGTAGAATCCAAACGATTGGAGAAGGAAACCGCAAGATGATCGTGCCGACCGGAACCGTGGAGGAACAGTCCCCGAACCGCCGCGTGGAAATCGTGATCCGAAGGAATCGCAAATAGCGGAATTTTCGGGACAGCGGGTTTTTTTTGAAAGAATCGCCCGTCTGTTGCGTTCTATCTGATGAGGGGCCAGTGCCCCGACTTTGAGTCCAGTGCTTCTTCGAATCGTCTTCATCATCGCTCTTGCCTGCGCCATTTTCGGCGGCGCGTACATCGCCGTACAGACGCTCTATCTCCAGCCGGATCTCGATCTAAAAGCGGATGTCGATGAACCACGGCCGGAACCTCCGAAAGACCCGAGCCTTCCCGACTTCCAGCAGTGCATCGAGATTGAGAAATCGGGCTCGCAGTCCGATGCAGTCGCCGCATTTGAGAAATTCCTCCAAGTTCATCCCTCTTCGTCAAAACGCGGCGAAGCGCGCGACAGGATCGGCGAGCTGAACAGTTCGATTTTCTTCAACGTGAAACCCACCGAAGAGAACACCGTGGTCGCCATGCCCGGCGATGCCCTCGCCCGAATCTCGAATCGAGTGAAGATGTCGATGGAGCTCATCGTGCATCTCAACAAGCTTCCAAACGATAAGATCCAGCGTGGTCAGCGTCTCATCGCATTCCCTACGAACTTTCGGCTGGTGCTCAAACAGACCCAGCAACGGGTGATTCTGATGAACGGCGACAAGTTTTTCCGGCAATATCCCACGCTCTCCTGGCCGGGAAAAAAACCACTGCCCAAGATGACCGTGAAAGTCACCGAGAAGGCCGCCATCAATGAAAAGGGACAGGCGCCGAAACCCGCATCCCAAGAGTATTACGGCTGCTTCCACACCATCGGTTACCCGATTCCCGGACACTCGATTTTCTCCCACTCGGATGATCCGTCGCGGCCAATCCCGAATGGAATCCGACTGGCCCCGGAGCACATGAGTGAAATCGCAGTCTTGCTTCCGAAAGGCGCACAAGTGACTCTGGAATGACAATGAAATTGCAACCTTTGGATTTCGAAAAACCAATCTCGGAACTGGAACAGTCGCTTGAAGAATTACGACGCCAGAGCCGGGAGAATAATGTGAACCTGGAACCGGAGATCTGCCGACTGGAGGCGAAGATCGAGGAAACGAAAAAGAACATCTATTCTAACATGACTGCGTGGCAGCGTGTGCAAATCGCCCGGCACACGGCGCGGCCGTACTCGCTGGATTATCTTCAGCTTTCATTCAGCGATTTTATTGAACTTCACGGCGACCGGCGATTTGCCGAAGATCCCTCGATGCCCGGCGGACTCGCCACCATCGGCAGTCACAAGTGCGTGGTCGTGGGCCATCAGAAAGGCCGCGACACCAAGGAAAACATCTACCGGAATTTTGGCTGCGCCAATCCTGAAGGCTACCGCAAGGCACTTCGACTGATGCGGATGGCGGAGAAATTTCATCTACCGTTTGTCGCGCTCATCGACACGCCCGGCGCGTATCCCGGCATCGGCGCGGAAGAGCGCCACATCGCCGAGGCGATCGCTGTGAATATCCGCGATATGATGACGCTTCGAACCCCGACAATCGGCGTGGTCATCGGCGAGGGCGGCAGCGGCGGTGCGCTTGGCATCGGCGTGTGCGATCGCGTGCTGATGCTGGAGAATGCGTATTACTCGGTTATCAGCCCCGAGGGCTGCGCCGCGATTTTGTGGAAGCATCGCAAGCACGCTCCCGAAGCAGCAGAAGCGCTTAAACTCACGGCAACGGATTTGAAGGAATTCAAGCTCGTCGACGATGTCGTCCCCGAGCCCCTCGGCGGCGCACATCAGGATCAGGAACAGGCCATCGCCAACCTGCGGACCGCCGTCGTGAAGCACATCGAAGAGCTGAAGAAGATCCCGATGGAGCAGTTGCTCAAAGAACGCTACGAGAAGTTCCGCCGCGTCGGATTTTTCGCAGGGGAGTAGCGCGACACTGCGCACCCGCCGGTCCGCATCGATGGGTGCTTGGAGTGGGCGTGGAGCGTGTCTGAAGATTCTTCTGAAAATGGACTGTCCCACCTTCCGGGGGCTGAGTGCTATTACGCGCGCATCCAACTATGAAACACACGATTCTTTTCGCCTCTGCCCTCGGCTTGCTCACCCTTCTCGCCACATCACTTGCCGCCGCCGAACGTCCAAACATTGTCGTCGTGCTCGTGGACGACATGGGCTTTTCCGATATCGGCTGCTACGGCTCGGAGATTCCGACGCCGAATCTCGATGCCCTCGCGGCGGGCGGTTTGCGGTTCACTCAGTTTTACAACACGGGGCGCTGCTGCCCGACTCGTGCCTCACTGTTGACGGGCGTTTACCCGCACCAGGCGGGTGTGGGCCACATGGTCGAAGACAAAGGCCTGCCGGGCTACCAGGGCCGCCTGAACGACCAGTGTGCGACGTTTGCCGAGGTGCTGAAACCCGCCGGCTATTTCACGGCGATGACGGGAAAATGGCACGTCGGACAGACTGCTGGAGTGACTCCGTGGGGCCGTGGTTTTGAGCGCACCCTGAATGCAGCGGCGGGCGGTTTTTACATGGCGGGCTCGCCGAAGGCGGATCTGTTCCTCAACGGCGAGGCTCTCAAAGCGGGCGACGAACGCATCCCAAAGGATTGGTATTCCACGGACCTGTGGACGACATTTGGACTGAAGTTCATCGATGAAGCGCGCGCGGCGAAGAAACCGTTTTTTCTCTACCTTGCGCACAACGCTCCGCATTTCCCGCTGCAAGCTCCGGCGGATGAAATCGCAAAGTTTCGCGGAAAATACAAAGAGGGATGGGACAAACTGCGACTCCAACGCCATGCGAAGCAGATCGAAATGGGCATCGTGGACAAAGCGTGGCCCGCTGCCCCGCGGCCGGCCGCGATCCATGCCTGGGAGACTCTGAGCGATGCGGAAAAGGACCGCTTCGACAGTCTCATGGCCGTTTATGCCGCCGTCGTCGCGCGCATGGACAAAGCGATGGGAGATCTCGTCGCCGGACTAAAAGAGCGCGGAGTGCTCGACAATACACTCATCCTTTTCATGAGCGACAACGGCGGCAACGCGGAGGCCGGGCCGGAGGGTCGCGACACCGGAGATCCGAGCAAGACGAACTCCAACTGGTTCTGTGGTGAAAGCTGGGCGTTCCTGCAGAACACACCCTTCCGCCGATACAAGCACTTCAACCACGAAGGCGGCATCGCCACGCCGCTCATCGCGCATTGGCCAGCGGGCATCGGAGCGAAAAACGAGCTTCGCAAACAACCCGCGCACCTCATCGACATCATGGCAACGTGCGTGGAAGCGACCGGCGCGGCGCCACTCAAGGAGTTAAACGGAAAACCCATCCTGCCACTCGAAGGCCGCAGCCTCGTTCCCGCATTTGCCGGCAAGCCCGTCGAACGCGACGCGATTTTCTGGGAGCACGAGGGCAACGCGGCAGTGCGAGTCGGCGACATGAAGCTCGTGCGATTCGGACGCAACGGCGCTTGGGAACTCTACGATCTCGCAAAGGATCGCACCGAGCAAAACGATCTCGCCGCCACCCAATCGGACAAGGCGAACGTGCTCGCCGCAAAATGGGAGGCGTGGGCCGGACGCGCCCATGTGAAGCCGTATCCCGCAGCAGGCGGCCGCAATAAAGCTGGAAAGAAAGGCGAAGCAGCCAAGTGATCCGCTGAACACACGCGGCGGCCATTGACTGGACAGTGCGTCGTGTACACGGAGACAGGCCGCAGGCATTCACAACAAGAGCGATTTGTCGCATTCCCCACGAGAAACTCTTTGCAAACTACTACGTAAACGTAGTATTCCGCCGGAATGTCCAACGTACCGCATCTTCCTGTCCTTCGTCTCGGCCGCAGCTATGAGAGTCTCGATAAGCTCGAAATCAAAGACCATCGCACCGGCAACGTTTGCGCCGTGGTATCGACGATTAATGCGGGCATTCTGCGCAAAGATTTCCGGCGTCTCGGCGAAGCGCGGAAGGCACTCGCGAAATTCACGGTCGCCGAACTCATGGCGATGTCAGCGAAAGCGGGTGAGTTTTTTCTCAATGGCACACTGCCGCTCGGCGACAAAGGCCACACGCAAAGCGCTGACGAATATGTCGCGACGCTGAGCAGCACGAGCGGTCTGCCGCACGTGATGGTGCGTCGCAACATGGCGAAGCTGCACTACGCGCTGACGCATCTCGACGTGATCCTGAACGGCCTTTCCCGTGGGCTGGACATGACGATTATCGACCGCGGTTTTGGCGAACAGTTCGGGACAAAGCTCTCGTTTTTCCCCGCCGCTCAGGCGCTCGGACTCGTGATGCCGAGCAACTCGCCCGCAGTGAATTCGCTGTGGTTGCCGGCCATCGCGTTGAAGACGCCGGTCGTCATCAAGCCGGGTCGCGAGGAACCCTGGACGCCCTACCGGCTCATTCAGGCATTCATCGCCGCGGGCGTTCCTGCGGAGGCGTTTGGCTTTTATCCGACCGACCACGAAGGCGCGGCGGAAATTCTGAAGGCATGCGGACGCGCGCTCATTTTCGGCGACAAAAATACGACGCAACAATATGCGAACAATCCCGCCATACAGCTCCACGGGCCAGGCTGGAGCAAGATTCTCATTGGCGAAGACTGCATCGAAAACTGGCGCGACTATCTCGACGTCATCGCCGGAGCCATTTCCGATAACGGCGGACGTTCGTGCATCAACGCCAGCGCCGTTGTGGTCCCGCGCTACGCTGCGGAGATTGCCGACGCACTCGCGCAGAAACTCGGGCCGTTGCAGCCGACGTCGAACGAAGACCCGAATGCGCGACTGAGCGGCTTCGCAAATCCGAAGATGGCCGACTTTATCGAAGCGACCATCGAAGACGGTCTCGCCACGCCCGGCGCCGAAGACGTGACCGCGAAGTATCGCAGCGGTCCGCGCAAAGTCGTGCATGAAGGCGGGACGTTCCTAAAGCCGACTATCGTGCGCTGCGACAGCTTCGCGCACCCGCTGGCCAATAAAGAATTCCTCTGCCCTTACGCGAGCGTGGTGACATGTCCGCAGTCCGAGATGCTCTCAAAAATCGAGTACACACTCGCTTGCACAGCCATCACAAAAGACCCCGCGTTTATCGCCGAACTCGAAGCGTATCCGGAGATCGAGCGACTCAACATCGGCCCGGTTTCTACGATGGCGATTTCGTGGGACCAGCCGCACGAGGGAAACATGTTCGAGTTTCTCTGGAAGCGCCGGAGTATTGAGCGGGCCTGGTAGGCGCAGGGCGGGAAACATGCGGGTTCCCCGCGACTAAAAACCGCCACGGTAGATCGGTGGCTTTCGAGATTCCGACGCGCACATCGCTCACCACTTCCACCGGATTAGGCCTTTCAAACAGGCCGATTCCCGGCGATGTGCAAAAGTCGCGCCCGTGGTCTGCACCCGTCACAGCGAGTGCCTGCGCGAGTTTGCCGGGACCGCTGCAAAGCTCCGTATCTTTCATCGGCCTTTGCCGCGTGCGGCGACTCGCCTCACGCAACCTGCGCATGTCATCGATTCCGCTGATCGGCTCAATCGCGCGGAAAAGCACAAACCCATCTTCGCAGCCGCCTTTGATGAGGACGTTCAGCATCCAATACATGCCGTAATTGAAATACACATACGCATCCCCTGCCGAATGGCTCGCGACAAATTCACGCGCACTGGGTCGCGACCACGTGTGGCAGGCTTCGTCGTTCAGCGCAGCATACGCCTCTGTTTCCACAATCAAACCGGAACATCCGTTCCAACGCACGACACAGCCAATAAGTTCTCTGGCGCAAGTGACCGGGTCGCTTTGAAAAAAGCCCCTCTTTAAAATCGGCGTTCCATCTCCCATCCCGACAAAAATTTAGCACCGAAGCGGAAGGCTGGGGAGCCGAACCAGTTGTTCCCCCCAGAATCCGGCCCAGTCATCCCCAGCCTTCCGCCGCGGTGCTGAGGACATTTCTAGCAATTGATACGGTAACGTCAACGGAATTTTTCAAAAAAAACCCCGAAATTCGTGAAAACCCCGACTTTCAGGTTCAAAAACGTCCGATGAGCCCCACTTCCCCATCGCAAAATCAGGTCCGCGGAGTTTCCACGGCGGCAGTTACGACCGTTTTTTGAAGGACTTTTGAGTTCCGTCCGCTTGCATCGTACTTCTTACGGCGCTCCGCCGGCAGTTCATCCGGGGTCACTTCGATGTATCCGCCCTTTGCGACAAAGTAATTGAATGCCTGGGTGCTCAGCGCAAATAGAGCCCGCGCGCCCCGCTGCGCGACCAGTTGCTCCGCAAAAGCCATGAGCTTGCGCCCGTATCCCTGGCCTTCGTGGTGCTTGGAGACGTAAAGGCAGGCGAGTTCCGCTTTTTGGGCTTCGGGGTAAAGATGCACGGCGACGCAAGCGACGAGCTGACGATCGATTTCGAGGACCCAGTAGTCATCGAGTTGCGCGAGGATGTCGGCGCGTGTGCGCTTTACGAGCTCGGCGTGCTCCACGCTTTGCTTGATGAGTTCCAGCACGGCCCGGATGTCTTTTTTGAACACGCGGCGGATCTGCTGGTAGTCGTTGCCGTAAATCATCGTGCCGACGCCTTCCGCACTGAACACTTCGGCGAGCAGCGCTTCATCGGCGTTGCCATTGATAATGTGAACGCGGGGAACACCGTTGCGGCAAGCGCGGGCACCGGCCTCGACTTTCGAGAGCGTATTGCGATCGACGAGAGAGCGCTTCTTTTTCACGATCTCGTCCGCCTCGGCGATGGAGAGTTGCTGGAGCAATGTGCCGCCGATGAGCACGCCATCGCGCGCTGCGAGGTAGATGATTTTCATCGCTTGCATGGCTTCGGCGACTTCGAGCGCGATGGTGTCACTGTTCACTCGGAAGGTGCGCCCCTCGCCATCGAAGCCGATTGGCGGGATGACGGGGATGATCCCCGCGTTCAGAAAAAGTGCGAGTGCTTCCTTGTCCACACGTTCCACCCGGCCTGTGTGCTGCTGGTCCACACCGCCGATGATCCCCCACGGATGGGCGATGATGATATTCGCGTAGGTCGCGCGAAGATCGACGCTCGTGAGTCCCTGCATGATGTCGTTCATCAGCGTGGTGGCGGCGTCGAGCGCGACTTTCAGCGTCGGCTCGTCGGTGATTCCAATGCCGTCGGTGCTCGTGAGCTGGACGCCGCGGGCTGCCGCCAGCCGCTCGATTTGCACCGCTGCACCGTGGACGAGGATGATCTTCACGCTCAGCGAACGCAGCACAGCGAGGTCGAGCAGGATGTTTGAGAAATTCGCCGACGCGGCCACTTCACCGTCCACCGCGACCACGAAGATCTTTTCCCGGAATCGTGGGACGTAAGTGAGTATGCCGCGCAGATCAGAAACCTTCATCAATTGTCCCCGTCTTGTGTGGCGTTTGAAGCCTGCTGTGAAGCGAAAATTCTCCGCGCGGGAATGTTCCTCCATGAAAAAGCCCCGCCCTCTTGCGAGAGCGGGGCTTTTGTGAGGCTACCAGTGCCTTATGGGGCCACGGGGAATTCGATCAGCGCGGTGCGTGTCGCGCCGAAGCTGCCGATCATGAAGACGCTTGTGTCCGTGTAGCCACGGGCCACGCCTTCGTTGCCGGCGTCCATCTTCAGTGCGCTGATGGCTGTCAGCTTGCGCATCGTTCCTCCGACATCGAATAGGTCGCCGGTCCGTGCGAAGTTCAGCGCGCTGCCGCCTGTCGCGGGCACTCCGAAGAGTCCCACGTTGGTCGTCGCGCTTGCACCGCCTAGCGTGGCGATGAAGACGGGGCCGAGTCCGCCGCCGGGGTGGGCAAAGCGGGTGATGCTTACGATGGTCACGCCGCTCAAGTCCGGTGCGGCGTCGCCTTGGCGGGCGACGAGGCTGAGCGCGCTGCTGCGGTATTCCCAGAGGCCGCTGTCGGTCGCGGTCGTTGCTCCGGTGATGTTCGCCGTGAAGCACGCCTGCCCGGCGCTGCCTGCGGCGACGTCTTCAAACACGGTGAATGTCCCGCTGGTCCCCGGTGCTGCTCCGCCTTTGCGGGCGATGACTGCGCCGCCGGCGACGATGATGGCGTTGTTTGCCAGTGTCACTGCTCCGGCGATTTTCAGCTTGGCGGTGAAGACGACATTGGTCCCTTCCGCTGCGGGTAGGCCGAGCGTCGAGTATTTGCCGATTGCGCCGGGGGCGTCGCCGCCGGAGCGGGCGACAACCGTCCAGTCGCCGCTGCTTGTCGCGGTCGCAGGGATGACGACGAGCGCGTGGTCCGCTCCGAGCGTGATGCGGGTGATGACCGAGTCGCTGCCGTAATGCACGCGGCCTTCTGCCTGCGACTTGAGCCCCGCTGGGAACGACGAGATTGCGTTCACGCGCTTCGGCCCGTTGCCGAGGTCGAGCGTCTGCCCTTCCTTCACGAGGAGCGCCATCGCGCCGCCTGCGGGGATGGTCCAAAGACCGCCGTCCACGGTGGTGCCGTCGTTGAGACTTGCCGCGATGAACACATTGCCTGCCGCGTCGCCGCACGATCCGCGGAAGCTCTTGAACGTGCTGCCGCCGGGAGCCGCCTCGCCGCTGCGGGCGAGCACCTGGATGCCGCTGCCGTCTTCAAAGCACACGACTTTATTCGTGGTGAGCGTCGCCGCCGGGGTGCCGGTGCCGACTTTGAGTTCTGCCAGGAAGACGCCGAAGCTCATGCTGTCGAGCTTCGCAATCTCCGCGCCGCCTGCGCCGACGAGCGGGTCGCCGACTTTGATGATGATGCCGGTGCTATTCACGAGTGCTTTCACGGTCTTGCCGTTGGGCAGCTTGATATTGGTCGCGCCGATGTCGCCTTCGTTCGCGCCGGGAAGCCCGGTCGCGCCTGCAAACGTGGTGCCCACGGGTGCGCCGGGGACTGCGCCGCCGGTGGTCACTCCGACCGTCGGGCCTACCGGGGCGGCTGCTTCAAATGCGCCGCTATCGGGGTTGCCGATGGTGCGGGAGAAGCCGCTGCCGCGCTGGTCGGTGGTGAGGCCCACGGGGATGTTGGCGGCGAGGCCGCCGTTGATGGCGGGGCCGCTGAGAAGGGCGATGGTCAGCGTCGTGCCGCCGTTGGCTTGCAGGCCAGCGGGGTCGAGGCCGAGCGTGGCGAGGTCGGCAGCGAGGTTGCCGGTGCTGTTTATGACGAGGTTGCCGCCGCCATTGGTGAACACCGTGTTGGCGGTGTTTGTGCGGAAGATGGAGTTCTTCAGCGTGAGGGTGGCACCGCCGACATTGTCGCTCTGCGCATTCTCGATGAGCGTGCAGTGGATGGCGGTGACGGTGCTTCCGCTGTCGTAATTGTTGAAGAGAACGGTGCCGTTCATGTCCAGTGCCGTGCAGTTAATAAGCGTCAGCGTGCCGCCGCCGCTATTGTTGAGCGCCGCTTCCGAAAAGCCAGCAATCACGGTGCATCCGGTCATCGTGGCGGTGCCGCGGTTGATTAGGGAATACGTGCTGCGGATGGTGGAGTCGTTTACGACGAGGGTGCCGGTGGCGTTGGAGATGCCAGTATCAGTAGATGCCGAAAACTCGCAGCCGCTGACCGTAACGGTGCCGGTGCCGTTGTTGTTCACACCAGTGGATCCGCTGGTGATGGTCAGGCCGGCGAAGCTGACATTCGCTGCGCCATCTGCTCGAAACACTTCGTAGGCAGTGCTGGAGGCCTGCACGTTCACGCCCGCTGCCGGGCCGGTGACGGTGGCGTCGCCGGTGAAAGGAGCCAGTGCGCTGGTGAGCGCGATGGTCTGCGCGGTGGCAAAGACAGTCGGGTCGAATGTGATGACGTCCGCGCCGGGATTGGCGTTTGCATTCAGCACCGCCTGCCGCAGGGAGCCTGCGCCGGTATTGGCGGTGGTGGTGACGACGGTGGGGAGAGGGGCGGGCACGACGCCTGTGCCGGTGAAGATGAGAGTGCTGGTGCCTTCATCGCTGTCGTCGTTCAGGATCGTCAGCGTAGCGGTCTTTGGCCCGGCGCTCGTCGGCGTGAATCGCACATGAAAGAAAATGCCGTTGAAATTACCGGGCACGACGGTCGCCGAGCTTGGCTGCGCGTTCACGCTGAAATCTGAAGAGCCCGTGAAGGCCAGCTTTGGCGTGCCCGTGAGAGTGAGCGGGCCGTTGCCGAGGTTTGTGATGTAGATGGTGCCTGACCCAGTGGTGCCAATGTCGCGGCTACCCATTGAGATCGTATCTCCGCTGGCGAGAATCTGTCCGGCATTGTTGCTGAGCCGGATCTCCGGGGCAAAGGCGATGGTGGTGAAGCTGCCCACGCTGGAGTAACCAGTGCCCACGGCGTTTGTGCCATACGCTTTGTAGCTGTAGCTCGTGCTCGGCAGCAGCCCGGTGGCCCCCACAGAAAATGGGGTAAGCGAGAGGGAAGGGCTGGCCAAGTTCGTCACCCCTGTGCCGCCGATGAGCGGGTCCGCATTCACGCTGGTGCGGGAGAAGACTACGCCGCGCTGTATGAGGGGATCGCCCCCGTCGGAAGAGACCATCCCGCCGAGGCTGGCGGTGTTTGTAGGATTGGTCGGCGAGTGGATGGGGTTGATCACCGTCGGGACGGTGGTGGTGGGGGCGCTGAACGTCGCCACCTGCTCGATCAGGCCGGAGCCGTTGGCGTTCAGGAAGCAGTTTGCCGTCCAGCCACGGGCGCGGAGGTGGCCGCTGGCTGGGAGCGAGAGTCCGGCGAGCTGCCAGTTTGCGCTGGTGCCCACGCGGGTTCCAGCAGCCAGCGGGGTGTAGGCCGTGCCGCCATCCGTGCTCAGTTCGAAGGTGACGCGCGTCAGCTCCGGCCCGGCTCCGGTGCGAGTCCATACGACCTGCGTCGTGTCCGGCGCGCTCACTGTTTGCGTCGTGGAGTCATTGAGCAGCCGCGCGAACCTGTAGCGCGCAGTCCCGCCCACCGTGGTGAAGCCGCCCGCGAGCAGAATCTTCCCGTCCGCCTGTAGCGCCACATTATAGACAACGATGTTCGCATTGGGATTAAAGCCCACGTCCAGCGTGCCATCGGCATTGAGCCGCGCGATGCTGTTGCGCGTAGTCCCGCCCACTGTGGTGAAGGTGCCCGCGATCAATATCTTCCCGTCCGCCTGCAATCCCAAGCTATAGACAGTGCTGTTCGGAGTGGGATTAAAGCCCGCGTCCAGTGTGCCGTCAGCATTGAGCCGCGCGAAGTTGTTGCGCGTAGTCCCGCCCACTGTGGTGAAGTTGCCCGCGATCAATATCTTCCCGTCCGCCTGCACTACCGCGCTAGTGACGCCGCTGTTCGGGTTTGGATTAAAGCCCGCGTCCAGCGTGCCATCGACATTGAACCGTGCAACGCGGGTGATCACGTTCGCGCCCACAAAGGCGTTGAAGCTTCCCCAGATCAATGTCTTCCCGTCCCCCTGCACCGCGATGCCACTGAGGCTGTTGTTTAGTCCGAGACTAAAGCCCGCGTCCAGCGTGCCATCGGCATTGAGCCGCGCGATGCGGCCGCGGGGAGTCCCGCCCATCGTAGAGAAGAAGCCCCCGAGCCAAATCTTCCCGTCCGCCTGCACCGCCAGGCAGACAACGCTGTTGTTCGCATTGGGATTAAAATCCACGTCCAGCGTGCCATCGGCATTGAGCCGCGCGATGTTGTTTCGCGTAGTCCCGCCCACCGTGGTGAAGATGCCGCCGATCAGGATCTTCCCGTCTGCCTGCACCGCCATAGTGACGACGTTGCCGTTCGCATTGGGATTAAAACCCGCGTCCAGCGTGCCATCGGCATTGAGCCGCGCGATGTTGTTCCGCGTAGTCCCGCCCACCGTAGCGAAGGTGCCCGCGACCAGGATTTTCCCGTCCGCCTGCACGGCCGTAGCCCCTATCGTCGAGTTGACGGCGAAGTTTGCATCCAGCGTATCCGCATCCCCTGGAGCGCCAACGTTCGTTACGGCGTGGGCCGGGGTGAGCGCGGCAAAGGCCAGCGCGAGGATGGTGAATGCCCGGCGGAAAAGCCGGGCCGTGGTAGTGTATGAGTTTGTTTTCATCATTGTTCATAGGGGTCTTTCGGAATCGCCGAAAGAAGGTGACACGCTTTGTGAAAGTATTTTTGGGGAGGGGTGGTTTTTTTTGGGGAGACACGGGAGACACGGGAGACACTGGGGGACGAGGGGGAGTGGTCCCCCAAGTCCCCCAAAAGCCCCTTGCCACACCCCGGCCCCTTTGCTAACCACCCCGCCATGCCCGACGAACACTTTATCCCGCCTCACGGCGGCTACGAGTCGCTCCTCTCCTACCAAAAAGCCGTCATCGTCTATATGGGCACCGCCTTTTTCATCAAAAAATGGCTACCTAAGTATGGCGACCGCACCGTGGACCAGATGCTCCAGGCCGCCCGCTCCGGCAAACAAAACATCGTAGAAGGCAGCGCCGCCTCCGGCACTTCCAAAGAGATGGAAATCAAACTCACCGGGGTCGCCCGAGCCAGCTTCGATGAGTTGAAAGAGGACTTCTTAGATTCCCTGAGGACGCGCCAGCTCCCCGAATGGGACCTCAAGCACCGCTACTCCCTGCGCATCACCCAGCTCAACCAGACCCCCGGCGCAGACTACACGACTTTCCAGAGAGGCATTGAGAGCGATAACCCAGAGATCGCCGCCAATGTGCTGCTCAGCCTGACTCGGCTGACGATCTATCTCTTAAAAAAGCAGATGGCCGCACTGGAGCAGGCTTTTTTAAAAGAAGGCGGCCTGCGAGAGCGGATGACAAGGGCGCGGCTGAGGGCTCGCAGGGGGGACTCGGGGGACCGGGGAGACTAGGGCGACACCGAGCCCAGTCCCCCAAGTCCCCCAAGTCCCCCAAGTCCCCCAAAGATCGATTTCGCTTGCGCACTATTCGCTTTCGGCGGTATCCCGTGGGCCATGTCGCGGCTCTCCTTTGACCTCAGGCGCAACCAGACAATTTTCGGCGTGGTGCCGCGTAGCTTCGGCGTGTTTGCGCATCCTTTCGGGTGGCATCGGGTGGGCCTCAGTTTTGGCAAAAAGGGCCTCGGGATGGGCCTAAAGGTCTCACTTTTGCGAACCGATGCCGGTTTTGGCCGTCCCGATGCCGTCAGAGCGGTCCCCGATGCCGTGAGAGCGAGGCCCGATGCCGTGAGGGCAGTCCCCGATGTCGTAAGAGCGGTGCCCGAAGGCAAAAGGGCACTGCCCGAACCCAAAAGAGCGGTCCCCGATGCCAAAAGAGTGGTCCCCGATGCCGTTGAGGGCACCCCCCTTCTGTTCGGCGCAAGCAGCATCCTGTGAGCAGGTTGCACGCGCTCCAAGAGGGGTAAAATGAAGCATTTTCAGTGAACAAACATACTATATACGAAAGAACCAACACCATGAGCCTCGCACTCGACATCGAAACCAGCATTGCGTTCGTCATCGAACGCTCCACAAAGACCAACGCCGCGCAAGTCACCGTCGCCCCGACGTGGATGTGGGAGGCAAAAAACAGCAGCGAATGGGCCGCCGATATCGCCCAGACGGATGGCGGCGTGCCGGGCACCCTCGCCTTTGTCGCGAATCGCGACCACGTCCTCTATGAAAACGCGCGCGGGGTGCTGGGCGCCCGTTTTGCCGATATGAAAGCGCGCACCAAACAGGTCGTGCTGCTTATGCGTGGCCGTGCGCTTCGCGATCCTAGGCTTGCCCCGGCAGTGGATGAACTTTCCGCCAAAGGCAATACTTGGGTCACCATCGAGAGCGAAGCGGAGGACTGTCTCGCGGTATGGACGACGACGTTTGGCGGGGCTGCCTATGTGCCCGTAGCGACGAATACCTATGCACAGTTCAAGACGCTGTTCGAAGGTGCCCCCGCAGCTCCCGGCATCCCCGCCATCCCGGCGCTGCGAGCGCTGAAGACGCCGTATAACGAAGCACTGGCGGTGGCGCGCGTCTCGGTGGGTCGCTACAATGCGCTCATCTCCCGCATGGAAGACCATTGCGTGCAATGGTATGGCGACGCGACGGCCATCTTCCTCGAAGGCACGCCGGAGGGCGACATGATCCGCTCCACGGTGCCGACGAGCAGCGATTACAACCCGGCGACGGGCGGGGCAAACGCACCGGGCCTCGGCAAGCCCACAGTGACGGCGGCGGTGGCGGCGGGGAGCATCTCTTTAACCATCGTCGCGACGGGGACGACGCTTTTTAACGTGTATGAAAAAGCGCCCGCCGCCGCGGACTACATGCCCGTGGCCACCGGCGTGGCGAGCGGCTGGAGCAAGGCGCTCACCGCAGGCTCCGGCGAGTGGCTCTATAAAGTGGCGGGCACGCTGCTCGGCGTGGAAGGCCCGATGAGCGACCCGGTGTCGCAGACGGTGTAAATCGGGGGAGCGAGGGACTCAAGGGACGGCGTGTCCTTTGAGTCCCCGTTAGTCCTTCGCTGATGATGGCTGTGGCGGGGTGCCTGCGCGCTTTAGCACGACGATGACGCGGTTGCCGCTGTCGGTGAGGACCATGCGTTTTCCGTCGTAGCTGAAGGCGATGCCGCCGCGGTCGGCGAAGCCGAGGCGGGTCACGAAGGGGGTGACGGTGTAGCGGTCCGGGCCGGCTAGGGTGAGGCGCAGGAGGCATTGGCGGTCGGTGCCTCGGGTGAAGGTTTCGTCCCCGCAGAGGACATAAAGGTCGGCACTCAAAGGATCGGCTGCGATTCCGCAGGGGGTGAGCAGGGGCACGTCGGTGGTGCAGGAATGCCATCCGTCGCGGTCCCAGCGCCAGACGTGGTCAGTGAGGTGGCGCGGGTCGTCGGACTCGGTATTGGGGTTGTGAAAGGCGCGGTCGAGGATGAAGACGCCGTGCTTTGAGATGGCGACATCGAGGGGCATCACCTCCGTGCTGGCTTTGGCAAGGCGGCGGGCGGGGGCGTCGTCGTCGAGCCGGAACCGCCAGAGGCCGGGGATGCTCCATATTTTCCCCACGGGAAGCCCAGTCACCTGCTGTATCCCGGCTGAGAATTCCCGCTGCCCATACTCCGCGACGACGACATCGCCGGGCTGGAGGCCTGTGTTGGCGGGGAGGTTTTCCGGGGTGACGAATGCGAAGCCCCGGGGTTCTCCGTCGGCGACGGGGATGTTCTTTTTAATAAGCGCCTTCCGTCCCAGTTCGTAAAGCCCGAGGGGGATGTTAAATTCCGGGCCGAAGTCGTACCGCAGGGAGGGGAGCAGGGTGCCGTCGGGCTTGGCGCGGCCAATGTGGAGGCCGGTTTTGTCCTGAGGCATGGCCCAGACGACGTGGCCATCGGGTGCGACGCCGAGGGCGTAGATTGCGGGGCGCTTTTCAGGCAGCGGGAAAGCAGCGGTGTTTTTGCGCCCGTCCCAGTGGCGGATGGAATCGTCCTGGCGGGCGTCCACCGAGAGGACAGAGCCGTCGGGTGTCAGCCGTCCGTATTGTTTGAAGGTGACATCGTGTGCGACTGACTCCGGCTCCCAAGCTTCGGAGAGCAGTCTGGGACCGTTATCCGGGCTGAGTTTTTGGCCCTCGAAGTAGGCCGCCGGGAATAGCGGGCGATGCGAAGGCGCTGTGGGCCACGCGAGGAATGTGCCCATGGCCACGAGCGCAGCAGCGGCAGCCCATAGCACGCGGCGGTTCTTTTTGGGGAAAACGAAGGGCTTTTCCGGCAGCGGGCCGTCGGTGAAAAGCCTGCCAAGCTCAGCCCCGGCGCACCACGGGGCGAGGAGTTCGGCGACTTCGGCGGCGTTGGGCGGGCGCTGGTTGCGGTCGAGGGCGACGAGGCGGTCGCACAGTTGCGCCAGCGCGGGAGGCAGGTCGGGGCGGAGCGCGGCGATGGTGCCGACGGGCGTGGAGACGATGGCTTTCATGCGCAGCAAAAGCGTCTGCTCGCTGTGACCTTCGCGGGCAGGCTTGCCGGTGAGAAACCGCCGGAGGGTCGCGCCGAGGGCATAGATGTCGGCACGGGCGTCCACTTTCGCAGGAGCTTCGATTTGCTCGGGCGCGACGTATTCGAGGGTGCCGAGGAAGCGGTCGCCCGTGGAGTCGTCTTCGAGGGCGGCGGGGTTGTCGAGCAGCGGGGAGACGGCGAGGGAGGCGAGGCCGAAGTCGAGGAGTTTCACTGAGGGGACGAGGGGGACGAGGGGGACGCCCCCCCCTGTCCCCCTTGTCTCCCTTGTCTCCCTTGTCTCCCCAGCAATCATCACATTCCCCGGCTTCACATCCCGGTGCACCAGCCCCTTCGAGTGCGCGTAGTGCAGCGCCAGCGCAGCCTGCCGGATGATCTCGCAGCTTTCCGCGATGGGCAGCGTGCCGTGCTTTCGCACCAGCGCGCCGCAGTCCGCGCCTTCCACGAACTCCATGACCATGTACCAATGCCCGTCGCGCTCGCCGGCATCGTGCGCCCGCACGATCCCCGGATGGTCGAGCCCACCGACCGTCACCATCTCGCGCTCAAAAAGCGCCACCGCCTCCCGCGACTGCACCAGCCCCGTATCCAGAAACTTCAGCGCCACCTGCCGCTTCATCCGCCGCTGTTCCGCCCGGAACACTGTGCCAAAGCCGCCGCGCGCCACCTTTTCCTGAATGCTCAGCTCCGGGAAAAACTCCGCCACACCCTCAAAAGCATCGTCCGCCGTGCCCAGCGAGAATAGGCAGTGCATACACTGCGGCCCCATCGGCCCGGGCACCAAGGCAGTGCCGCACACCTCGCAAACTTCGTGATTGTTTTCCATCGTCATTCCTTACGAAAAGAGCGCGAGAAGGTGACGCATTTCCTGCTGCACCGCATCCGGCGAGCCCACCGTCTCCGCCACCTCCGCCTTCAGCGCCTCGCCCAAGCGCTGCCGCATTCGCGAAAGCGCCTGCTTCGTCGCATCCTCCGACATCCCGAGCCGCGCGCCCGCCTCCGCTAAAGTCCCCGTCGCCGCCGCACCCGAGAGCCGTGGAGCCAGCTCGGCAAAAATCGCCGCCCTTTCCGCATAGCTCTCCCGCAGCCGCTCCCACGCCCGCTCCATCACCGCCGCCGCCCAAGCCCGGTCAAACGCCAGCTCCGGCGAACCGCCCTCGGATTTGTCCGCGAGAAACCGCTCCTCCGCAAACTCGCTATCAATCGCCACCACCACAATCCCGCCCCCGCGCTTCTGTGCATTCGACGTGCGCCATGCATCGGCGTCCGCCTGCTGAAGCGCCGAAAGCAACAGCGTGCGGAACTTCCCCCTCGCCGGATCCGCCGCCCCAAGCAAGCGCCCATCAAGCAACCGCACAAAAAACTCCTGCGCCAAATCCTCCGCATCCTCCACGCCCCTTCCCGACCGCCGCAAATACGCATAAAGCGGATACCAATACGCCCGGCAAAGCTGCTCCAGCGCCGCCCGCCGCGCCGCATCATCGCCCCCGCTCGCCCGGAGTACGAGGCTCCAGCGAGTCTGTTCAAAGTTTACGTTATCCGGCATATCAAGGGTCTTGTTATCGGAGTGGCGAGAGGGACTGAAAGAACAAAAGAGGCATAGGGGATGCGCGTCCTTTTCGTCCCTCCCCCACAAACAAAAAGCCCCGCCCGAATCGCCAGCGGCGACCCCGTCACCGCCCCCCGGCATCTCCGCCACCTACAACGGGGAAGGACACGGAAGGTGACGGAATATTTCTCGAGAGGCGAAAGATTTCTTCGGGACAGGCTGCGGGAGAAATGACGAATGACAAACTCGGCGGCATGGGTCATTCGTCATTCGCTCCGCGGCATGACCGAGCAGTTGCCTCCGCCCGGCGACTGCGCTATTCCCCCACGCATGATTCCATATGCGGAGCTAGAGCGATTCTTTTGCGACTTGGTGGCGCGGGCTCAAAAGCGGGGTATCCCGTGCGCGATCACGAGCGGGATGGCGTGTGTGCATTTCGGCGTGGCGGCGACGACGAAGGATTGCGATGTACTTTGCACGCCGGGGAAGTCGGAGGAGTTCCGCGCTCTCGTTGCGGAGACGGAGTTGCGCGGGCTGCTGCCAAATTATCGCGGCAATATCTCGCCTCCGCTGGACGAGCGCTGGATGCGCGGCGGGTGGACTTCGCACTTCACTTGGAAGACGAAGCCGGAGGAGACGTGTCTGGATGTTTTCGGCGTCGCGCCGAGGGGGAGTTCGGCGTGGGAGGAACAGCTCGCAGGGATATACGCTCGCTTCAATGTGGTGGCGGAAATGAAGCGCACCAATCGCGAGAAGGACTGGCCTTTTGCGACCGGTCTCGGAGGCGCGATGTTGCTGGAAAACGACATGAACGGCTGGCTGCATCTCTACGATTTGGACGTAATGCGGCTGGCGCTAAAAAAATCCGCAATCCCAGAACGCTTGCTGGCACTGCGCCCGGTGCTGCGGCTGGCTCCGTTCACCGATACGCAGCGGGTGAAGCGTGTGCTGCACGCAGAGCGGATTTTCTGGAGCGAGCTGGATGAAATCCGCGTCCGCATCTTCCAAACCCATCTGCGCCCATATGTCTCCGCCGTGCGCCGGGAGTCTGGCGGGCGACGCGATTTGAGCGTGGCGGAATCGCACGCACTCCGGCTGGCGTGCGCGGAGGAACATCTACCACACCGACCCCAGCGCGAATACGGTATCGAGCGCATGACCGCCGAGGCTCGTGCAAATGTGGGTGTGCAAGTGGGCGCGGATGTGCTTGAGTGGCTACCCGTCGCCAACGGGAACTTTTTCGGACTTTGAAAGAAACCATCACCAACACTTCGCCAGCCGCGCCGCTAACTCCGGCGCAGCATCGTCGTCTGCGGAAAATCATGCGCGACTTCCACGTCCGCGCGTTTGGCGAGGAGATGGCGCGTATCAATTTCCTGCCGGAGAAACGGCGTAAGGCGGCGATAGCGGAGATGATCGATTACGCACGGAGCAAAGGAGTGAAGCTCGGTCGCCCGGCACTCGGTGTGACGCCGTAGGAATGACGAACCCCGCGAACTTCGTCATTCCTGCTTCCGCTTTAGCACGACGATGACCCGATTTCCCCGATCGGTTAAAACCAAGCGCTGACCGTCTGCGCTGAAACCGATGCCGCAGGCGGAAAGCTTCCCAAAATGGGTTACCACGACATGCACTGCAGCTCCACCTTGCCGCTCCGCAAAAGTCCGGGGAAGTAGCCGAGCGCCGTCTGGCTCTTTTGGAAATACATCCCGGTGCCGGTCGAATCAATCGTACGGCCGGGTTGTAGAAAGCGGAACTTGAAAGTCTGCGATGTCGCAATCGGTGTCCAGAATCGCAACGTCGGCAGAAATGGTGTCACGGGCAGGCTGCACAACCGGGCGATCCCGGTTTTTTCTTCTCTGCGACGTGACGGGTGACACGCTGAAACCCTGCTTGGGCAATACATCTGCGGTGCGCGGGACGCTCGGGGAGGTGCGCGCCGAGATGCTGCGGCTGTAACGCTCTACGGCACCGCGATGTGCAGCACTTGCTGCGCTCCTGTCAGGTCCGTCGCGCGCAGGGACTTTGAGTCTGTCGAATTATCGTGTCGAATTATCGCCCCGCGAATTATCGCCGCGCGAATCAGCCGGGAGTTCACTCCTCCGTCTTCTGCCACCACGAGGCATTGTCCACATCCTCCTCCGCAGGCCACGTCGCCCGCATGTCGCCCTCCGCATCGAATGCCCCGATCTTTCCCCCCTCGGGCGTCGCCAGGAAAACGA
>JAYUSJ010000425.1:0-9159 GCA_043755735.1 Verrucomicrobiaceae bacterium
GCTGGTCGCTGAGGCCGGAGGAGATCACCGTGGCGCATGTGCTGAGGAAGGCGGGCTTTCAATGCGCGCATTTCGGAAAATGGCATGTGGGTACGGTCAAGACAGGTTCGCCGACGAATCCGGGCGCGATGGGTTTTCACGAGTGGCTTTCGCACGATAACTTCTTCGAGCTAAATCCCTCGCTCTCGCGCAATGGTGGCGCACCCGAAGTCTTCGAGGGCGAAAGCTCCGAGATCCTCGTGCGCGAGGCGATCCAGTTCATCGACCGCGCACTGAAGGACGGGAAGCCGTTTTTCACCATCGTGTGGTTTGGCTCGCCGCATGAGCCTTACAGTGGGCTACCGGCGGACCTTGCGCTCTACGATGATCTACCTGCGAAATATTCAAAGCCAGTGAGCCTCACCTCGAACAAAACCGGCAAAAATGTGAAGCGCTCGCTCGGCGAAGTGCTGCGCGAGCGATACGCGGAAATCACCGCGATGGACCGCGCCATCGGCACTTTGAGAAAGCATCTCGCGGCAACCGGACTGCGCGAGGATACGCTGCTGTTTTACTGCGGAGATAATGGCACCTCCGCCGATGCCTCGCTCGCTTCGCCGCATCGCGGCACAAAGGGGACGTTTTATGAAGCTGGCACGCTCGTCCCCGGCATCATCGAATGGCCGGCACGCATCAAGCAGCCGCTCACGACTAATGCCCTCGCGACCACCAGCGATTTGCTGCCGACCATCTGTGCGCTCACCGGACAGCCGTTGCCAAACCGTCCGCTCGACGGGATTGATCTCACGCCTTTGCTGGACGGAAAGATGACCGAACGCCCGTCGCCGCTCTGGTTCTGGGATTACAACGTCGCCCGTCTCACCGCAGCGAAAGCGCCGCCTTACATCGACCCCAAGCAGCAGGAAGGCACCACGCCTCTCGCCAAGCTCATGGGCGGCAAAGCCACGCGCGATTTCAAAAACCTGCGACACCCCGGCGACATCATTGACGCCGATTTCCTAGGCACCCGCTCGATCATCGAAGGCCATTTCAAGCTCATCATCCACGAAGGTAAAAAATCCGGCGGGGAGCAAACCGAGCTATTCGACCTCGCAGCCGATCCCGCCGAGAAAAACAGTCTCTCCAAGCAGCAGCCAGAAAAAGTGCTGCAACTCCAAGGCAAGCTGCGCGACTGGCAGGAGTCCGTCTTAAAAAGTCTCACCGGTGCGGACTATGCGAAGTGACCGATTTTGAAAACCCCGAAGCGACCACGTTCACGAATCACACCCGGATGATGTTTCCTTTTTTTCCATTCCCCGGCCTTCTTTCTCATTGAAGCCGTGAAACGCATTCACAGCCATCCCATGGCGGTTGAGTAAATCCTCAGGAAATTGCTTTCGCGCCCGCCGCACCGGAGATGGTCAGAACGGGGATGGGCGTCGGGGGGCTGCACATTCACTTCACTCCCGCCTTCGGCTGTGCAGCAGGCGCTGCCGCCGGATTTTCACCGGCGCGGAGGAATGCGATGAGGTCCGCCATTTTTTGCATATCGAGCGCAGCCTCCAGCCCGGCGGGCATGAGTGACGCGCGCGTGCTTTGGAGCGACGCGATTTCATTTCGCAAGACGGCGCGCGAGGTGCCATCGGGGAGCCTGAATGTGATGCTGTTTGCGGACTCGGAGGCGATCAGGCCGACCAGTTCGGCACCATCCGTGAGCTTGCAGTGGTAGGCGTAAAAGCCGGGCTGCACGTCCGCGCTCGGATCGATGATGTTCACGAGCAGCTTCTCCGGCGGGTGCCCGGCGACGGAGACGAGGTTTGGCCCGATCTCGTTGCCGACATCGCCGAGCTTGTGGCACGCGACGCAGAGCTGGGTGAAAACGGCGCGACCTTTCGCGACATCGCCGGTGAGCGTGAGCGCGGGCTGAAAACGCTTGATCGCGTCGGCCCGGCCCGCCGTCACAGCAGGCGCGGCGGGTTGCGTGTCCATCGCCGGTGCCGTGGCGACGCGGGCTGGTTCGCCGAGCGCCTTCGTCAGCTTCGCGAGCGAGGGACCGAGGATTCTCAGTGGTTCGCCTCCGGCCTTTGTCACGGCATCCGCCAGCGTGCGTGCGTGCGGAACGGCGCTGCTCATCACCGCCGCCACTATGAATGGATCGTCGCAATCCCTCGCAGCGATCCGCGCAAGCGCGTGCCCGGCATCTGCGTGCTTCGACTCGCCAAGCGTGAAGGCGACTTGCAGGCGCACCTTGGCATCCGGATCATCCACGAGCTTCGAGGCAGCGGCGATGATCTCCGGCGTCGGGTGCGTCTCCGCGATGCGCAGCGCGTTCGTGCGGATTCCGGGATGCGGATCGGCGAGCGCGCGCAGGACAGCGCCCGGAGTCCCGGCGATACAAAGCGCGTGGAGCCGGGCGAGCGGGTTCTTGCTTTCCCCGGCCATGGTTTCGAGGAGCGGCAGTGCGCCCGGGTCCGCACGCCACACGAGAATCATGTGCGCTTTGTCCCGCTGCCATTCGTTCGGCGAGTCGAGCGCGGCCACGAGTTCCGCCGTGCTCATCTGGTCGAGGCGCGTGAACTTTCGCGGAGCGATGGTGCTCGGGAACACGCGGTAGATGCGGCCTTTGTCATCGCCTAGCCGATAGTGCGGGAGCAGTTCCGCACGGCCTTCCTTCGGCAGCCATTCGGGGTGCTCGATCATGTAGCGATACATGTCCACGACCCACAGCGCGCCATCTGGGCCGGTACGCGTCATCACGGGCCGGCACCATCGGTCCTCGCTGGCGAAGAACTCGCTGCGCTCCTCGCCCGCCGCGCGCCGAGCTGTGAAGGACACGCCTGCATCGGTGACGATATTGCGCTGCACGAGATTGTGGAATGGTTCGCAGGTAAATGCCTGCATCTCGCCCGGCACGTTGCTCCCAAACAGCAGCTCGTCGCGATAAATCATCCCGCTGCACGCGCTGGTGAAATGCCCGCCCTCGGCGAACGAATGATATCGTTTCTCCGGCTCGCTCGCGGGCCACACTTTGGGATTCAGCGGCACCACGACCTGCTGCTTCGGGTCCGGAGAGGCGACATGCGGGTTGCGCCGGAGGTAGTGATCGGGAAGCACGTAATGCCAGAGCGGTCGCGAATTTTGCGTGCCGAACCAGCGCCCCCAATCGTCGCGCTCACGGCCAAACTGCGACGGCCCGCTCTGCGGCTCCAACTCGCCGGTGTCCGGCCGGAACCGGAAATCCCGCGAGCCAACGAGCACCTCACCCGTGCGCGTCCGCAGCTTCGTGCCGATGCCGTAGGTCCCGTGATGCCCGCCCGCTGCGCAATACACCCAGCCATCGAGTCCCCAGCGCAGGCCATTGGCGCGGAGTTGCTGATTGCCCGTGGTGAGTCCGCTCACGAGCACCTCGCGCGTATCGGCTTTCCCATCACCGTCACTATCGCGGAGGAAAACCACATCGGGCGCGGCCGTGACAATCACGCCGTCGCGCCATGTGAGCAGACCCGTGGGAAAGCTCAGCCCATCCGCGAAGAGCGTGGATTTGTCGTAGCGCCCGTCACCATCGGCGTCTTCGAGCACGCGCACCCGTCCACCCTTTGCGCTTTTGCCATCCATGCCGAGCGGATAATCGGCCATCTCGACGACCCACAGCTTTCCGTCGCCCGACCAATCGATCGCCACGGGATCCATCGTGAGCGGTTCACTCGCGACGAGATCCACACGGAAGCCGTCGCTCACGCGAATCTTCTTCAGCGAATCAGCCGGCGAGAGAGGGGGCACAATGGACGCCCCGGGCGTCGTCGCCGCGACGGGCGGCGTCTGCGCGGATGCCGTGTAAAGTGCGGCGATCTCCGCAACGGACAACGCGCGCGGGAAGATGGCCACCTCGTCCAGCTTCCCCTCGAAATTGAACATCCCATCGTTACGCCCGCCGATGAATACCGCGTTCTCACCAGCGCGAACCGTGCTGACGAACTCGCCTGCGATCTCCGGCTCCGCGCGTCCATCGAGATGCACGCGCACCTTCCCACCCTCGCGAACCAGCACCACATGATGCCACGCCCGCAGCGCGAGCGTCGTGCGGCCTGCGAGGACTTCGTCGCGCTCGTTGCCGTTGAAGAGCATGAGCTTCCCAGTGAGGTCGGCGCGGTAGGTGCCGCCAATCCCGAGATGCTCCCCACGCGCCGCTTTGTCGCCATCAGGCCCGCGCGAGAACGCGTAGCCAGTCACAGCACGCGCGTCGTGCGGCAGACCGTTCCAGAGCCAGAAGGCAGCAGTGTAACTTTCACCAAGCGGAACATCCGCGCGCACGCGGCCACCAGCGAAGTGCACGGCCCGCCCATTTCCGATTCCTTCGAGGTAAAGCGAAACGCCGCTCTCGAAACTCGCGTCGTGCTTGCCCATCGCATCGCGCACCGTTGGCACAGCCATCTCCTCCAGCCGCCAGTACGCGAGCGGCTTCGCGGCGAGCACGGCCTGCGAGTGTGCCGTCGGCGCGTCCACCAGCACATTGCGCGGCTTGCCTGCGACCTCTTCTAGCAGGGCGAGCAGAGTTTCGACAATCTGCGGCTCCGCATTCACCTCCAGCCCGGCGGTGCGCGCAGGCCACGTCGTGTATCCACCGAGCGCGTGCTGCTCTGGCGGCGGGATGTAGCCCTCGGCTCCATTCGCCAGTTCCACGTTGAACGTCGCGGCAAGCGGCGACTGGCGTTTGAGCTTCAGCCCCGTCAGCGCAAAAACTTCGTTCGGGATCGCAGTGATTCCGAGGTCGCCGATCCTGATCGCTTGCAGCTTCAGCACGGTCTTTTGCTTTTCGTGAAGCTGGATGGCTTCGAGCGAATAGATTTCGTTTTGCGACCGAGGAAGGTTGTCGCCGAGTTTCGCCGCCACCGCGCGAGCCTGTTCAAGTAGCTTCTCATCCGGGACACGGTAAGCAAGTGCCAGCGTTCGCTCGGCCATTTTCAAAGGCGCTTCGTCGCGCCACTGAATGCCCCGCACCATCGCTGCAACGCGCTCCGCAATCGCTTTCGCATACGCGTCGTAGCCGATTTCCTTTCGCGGAGCGCCGTAGTTCATCCACATGAGATCGCCGCTCGTGCCCTGCGACATGATCCCTACAAAGTCGCCGCCCGCGCCCAACTCCGTCGCGATGTATTTTTCGAAGCGACCGAAGTAGTCCGATGACAGCAGCGGCGAGCCATAATAGTGCATCGAGTAATTCGCGAACAGCGCAAGCGGCTTTCCGTCGCGCGACTGCACGGCGAGCACCGAGAGTTGGGGATCCACGGGTCCGCTCGGTCCAATGGCATCGGGGCTCTCGTGACCGGGATGCATGTTCGCACGCACATTCAGCTCACCGAATGGGTCACGCAGCATCCGGTCAGGCCGGCGAATCCAGCGGCGATTGAACGTGTGCTCGTGATCATCCGCCTGCGCCCAGCCAATGCGCGCGGGTGCAAGCCGCTCCACCGCACCGACGATGGCAGCGGTGATTCGCCCCGGCAGATACCGCGCATAAACCGGATCCACGCGGCTCCCGAGACAGCCCATCGCCGACGGCGCGGAATGCGTGTGCGTAGCAGAAACCATCATCTTCTCCACCGGCACGCCCGTCGCCTTGCTCGCATCCGCCTTCGCGCGATCGATCAGGTCGGTCGGGATCATGCACGTATCCACCACGCACAGCACGATGCGCATCGTTCCGTCATCGAGCGCGAGCGCCTTCGCTTTGAGCGGGTCAGCCACCTTGTCCGCCGACCGCTCGGTGAACATGGCGTTCACGCGCACGGGAAAGTCCTGCGGCGCGATGTTCACGGCAAAAGCGCCGACGCGAAACTCGGCGAACGACGCGCCGCAAACAAAGAGCAGAAGAGAGAATGCCCGGACGAAAATCATGCGCGAAAGATGCACCGTCGAAGCAACGCTTAGCGAGCCCCAAACTCGCGGAACCTTACTGCAAGGAATTTGCTTTCGCGCTCGCCGCACCGGAAACGGTCAGAACGCGGACGGACGCCGGGGATCGATGGGCTGTGGCTGATCGTCGATGCCGTGGTAATTGACGCGCTCATGGGGATGCTTCGGAGCATGTCCCGCCAATCTGCATTACCAAGCAGCTCTCGGAAAGACTGATCCCATAAACCTTCGAGAGGGCATCTCGGTAGTCGGCGTTGCGAGGTAGCGTCACGATTCCAAAATTGCAGCAATGGTCGCCGGTGCATTCCCTTCGAGCCGGTTGTTCGCGTAAATGAACGAAGGACGTTTTCCTCGTTTTGCTTTTGCGACCATGGCTTTAGCGGCTGTGCGAGCATTCATGTCCGGTGCTTGAACTTCTTTGTACGGGCTGAACGTCTCGACAGCTTTCGCGTAAGTTCGACCGGGCGTGAGTAAGAATCGCGCTGCAACAAAATCCGTGGTGATACTGCCCGGGAGTTCCGTCTGCTCGCCCACTGGGGGCATACGAGCCCATGAATTAAAGACGTGAGCGACGCCATGCTTTCGCAGAGTGGCGAAGTATTCCGGTTCAAGAAAAGTGCGGTTGCGAATCTCGACAGCGTATTGCCAGCCCGAAGGCAGCTCGGAGAGGAACTTGTCGAGTGCTTCGACGAAGTCTCTGCCACGCTCAAAGTCTGTCGGGTAGAACGGAGAGAACTCGAAAATCAACGCGCCGATGTGCTCTCGAAAACTTTCGCACGGTCGGAGATAGGCAGAACGGAACAAAGCCGAGTTGAGAAAGTTCTCGTTGGGTTTACCTGCATGGCTTCCGTGTCGTGGGAGATTCGGGAACTTCTTGAGTGTGATGAACTCGGTAACCTTGAACGAAAAACGAAAGTGCTTCGGCACCTGATTGCAGAGCTTTTCCAGCCATTTTTCTGAGGGAAACTGATAGTAGCCCGCATCGACGCATACCGTTGAAAAAGTCTCTGCATACTCAGCGAGGCATTCCCGCTCGAACTTGGCTTCTGAAAACTTACCGCGAGTGAGATAGCGTTGCTCGTCGTAGATTTGCCCGCACCAGCCGGGGTATTTCCATGAACTCGTGCCGACGAAGACATTCGCCTTTGCGACATCCTTCACATGGTTTGCGAGCGAGTCTCTAAATGAAGCGTTCATTGCGTCTGAAAGCATTAGAGCATCATGAGGCGCACGGTCGCCAGTGCTGTTTTTACCTCGGGACTTTGAATCTCCGGGACAACGGCGTGACGACTTCCAAATTTGAATGCAACCGTACGGAGCCATTGGCGCGATTATTATGGTATGAATGCGACACTGAATCATGACGAAATCTGCCGGGAACTCTCTGGCGAGCTGGAGGACATGGCCAGATGGCTTTCGTCCGGTGAACTGAGTCCGGGGCAATTTCGTTCGCTTTTGAGCACCCTGGAAAGGAAAAAACTTGAACGTTTCGGCATGAAGTTGAGCAGCACGGTTTCCATAGATGGAGTGGTGCATTTCAGCTTGCGATTTGCAGAGGGCGACGAGCTTTGCGCGAGCATGGACGTGGATCCCATCAACGGGAAACTTTCCATCCAGCTTGCATGCACGAAGGAAGCATGCCTTCCGGACCCGAAGTAAAACCTCGCAATCATGCCATCGGCATCCCATGAACAGGAACAATCCCAAGACTCGAACTGAGGCGGCCGCACCGGAAGCCAGTGCTGTTTTTACCTCACCACTTTGAGTCTCACGAAAAACGGGGCCGTGGACGTTGGGATTCGTAGTGTGACCTGTTCGGTTTCGAAATCGGTCACCGTAAAGCTGACGATTTCTGATGCTTTGTGGCTTAGAGGTTGCGCGAAAAATCCATAATGACGTGGTCCTTCCGAGACTGTAGGCGCACTCCAAACACCTTGCCTGCGAAACGGGAAAGCGTGGAGTCTTTGGTGACCAACTCGGCGCAAGCATCAAGGGCGGTAGCCAAGATGAATATGTCATTGATTGTATTCCGCACATCTTGCTTGGGGCGAAACTGTGTGAAAATCGGGCCAAAAGTTCGAGGCCTGTTGAAATCGCACCTCGCGACAGAGGAATGGATGTGATGCCTTCGCATAGTAAGTAGTCGAAGCGGGCGCGAATGGTCAGTTCGCCGACGAACACAGCAACGAGCAACGCGAACCTCGCGGGAGTGTTCACCGCCGCCGATGATGAATCGGCGGCGGAGCTGCGGGCGCGATGGAGCGGCTTCGCGGCCCGCTGGAACTCGTCCCGTGGCAGAACAAGCGCACCGACGCGCTGACCCGCCACATCGAAAACGTCGCGCTGATGGATGAAGCCCAAGACCCGTTCGGCGGGGCGGAAGTGATCTACGCTTACAGGCGCAAAGACGCGCTCGCCGATGGCGTGCAGATCGACGTGAGCGAAGTGGCACGCGAGGCCGGGTTGAAGTTCCCGGTTTATCTCACCCGCACCATATGGGAGAGCTACGTGACCGTGCCCGAGGGTGTGCGCTGTCAGGACGAGAAAGGCTGAATATGGGACATCGTGTTGTGCTGCGCTGCGCCGCTCGCCACACGAGCGGGCCGGAAATGTTCTTTCGTCTGCACGTCCGCAATGACAACCGCGACAGCACACCGCCGCTCGTAAATATCAAAGCCAAAGCGGATGTCAGGAGGCTTTGCAGCCGCTCTCGTCTAATGTAGCCCACACCCTGAAAACCAATGAGCAAAACTACGATTCAAAAAACTCGTGCCACCCACCACATGACGCTCGTCACCGTCACGGGAGCCGGGCTTCGCCTCACTGCGTGCGTGGCTCATGATTTCAGTGCCGCCGATGACTCGGAGGTGCGGGCATGAGTGCGAACCGAATTGCGCGATTCTTCCAGAAAAACGCGCTTCAGCTTTCTCTCGCGCTGACCCTCACCGTTGCCGCGCGCGCCGCCGAGCCTCTCGAATGTCGCTGGGCTGAGACGCCGCCGGTGCTGGATGGACGCGCCGACGAGGCGGTGTGGCAGCGCGCGGTGCGGATGGAAAATTTCGGCCAGCCGTGGGCCCAGGGCGCGCCGGCGGCGAAGGCACGCACGGCTGCGCGGCTGTTGTGGGATCGCGAGTGGATCTACTTTTTTGCAGAAATGGACGATCCCAACGTCGAGGCCGATGTGCGCGAGCATGACGGGCCGATGTGGGAGAACGATGTGTTCGAGCTCTTCTTCCGGCCCACGCTGGACCACGCGGGCTACTACGA
>JAYUSJ010000426.1:0-69784 GCA_043755735.1 Verrucomicrobiaceae bacterium
AAATATCCCGGCGTGATTCTCAAAGGCCGCAAGGCCCGCGGTGAGGTCGACGCCGGGATACTTCATGGTGAGACGCGATCCGATGTTGCAATCGATCCATTTCACTTCCGCTCCTTCGTGAGCGATTGCACGCTTGGTCACAAGGTTGAAGACGTTGTTCGACCAGTTTTGGACGGTGACGTATTGGATCTTCGCGTTCTTCATTGCGACGAGTTCCACGACGGCGCTGTGCAGTGTCGCGGTCTCAAACTTCGGCGCTGTGCAGCCTTCCATATACATGACCTCGCTGCCTTCGTCGGCGATGATGAGGGTGCGCTCGAACTGTCCGAAATTTTCCGCATTGATGCGGAAGTATGCCTGGAGCGGATGCTTCACCTTCACGCCCGGAGGAATGTAAATAAACGATCCGCCGCTGAACACGGCGCTATTAAGTGCGCTGAACTTGTTGTCGCCCGTCGGGATGACTTTGCCGAACCACTTCTTGAAAAGCTCGGGATGTTTGATGAGCCCCTCGGTCGATCCGGTGAAGATCACGCCTTGGTCCGAAACCGCAGCCTTGATGTTCGAATACACGGCCTCGGAGTCAAACTGCGCCTCAACTCCGGCGAGGAACTTGCGCTCCTGCTCAGGGATGCCGAGTCGCTCGAAGGTCTTCTTCACGTCGTCCGGCACCTCGTCCCACGAGCGCGTCGGGCGCTTCGCGTTGGCGAGGTAGTAGCGGATGTTTTGGAAAACGATGTTCTCGAGATCCGGTGACGCCCAATGCGTGGGCATCGGCTTCGCGAGAAAGGTGTCGAGCGCCTTGTGGCGGAACTGACGAATCCAATCCGGCTCGCCTTTTACGTCGGCGATGTAGTCGATCGTCGCGTGGGCAAGGCCCGTGCCTGCGTCGAACTCATGCTGCTCGGGATAAACGAAGTCGCCGCGGTTGCGGTCGATGTCGAGTTGTGTGGAGGGGGCGTCGAGAAGTTCAGTGCTCATATGATTTAGGCTGCGTTTTCTTCGCGGATGAAATCGTACCCGCGTTCTTCAAGTTCGAGGGCGAGTTCTTTGCCGCCTTGGCGGACGATTCGGCCGTTCACAAGGACGTGGACGATGTCGGGCACGATGTAATCGAGCAGGCGTTGGTAGTGCGTGATGACGAGCATTCCCACTTCCGGCGACCGGTAGCTGTTCACACCGTTTGCCACGATGCGAAGGGCGTCGATGTCGAGACCGCTGTCCGTCTCATCGAGGATGCAATATTTCGGCGCGAGCATCAGCATTTGCAGGATCTCGTTGCGCTTCTTTTCACCGCCGGAAAATCCTTCGTTCACCGAACGTGCGGTGAATTTGCGATCCATTTCCAAGCCGTCCATTTTCGAGTAAAGATTCGCGTAATAGTCGGTCGCTTCGAGTTCCTCGCCTTCCGGCAAACGGGCTTGCAGGGCTGCGCGGATGAAGTTGGCGTTTGAGACACCGGGGATTTCCATCGGATATTGCATCGCGAGGAAAAGTCCGGCGCGCGAGCGGACATCGGGCTCCATGCCGATAACGCTGGTGCCGTCGAGAAGGATGTCGCCCTCGGTGATTTCGTAGTCGGGATGCCCGCCGATGACTTTGCTCAGCGTGCTTTTTCCCGAGCCGTTTGGTCCCATGACGGCGTGAACTTTTCCCTTTTCGATGATGAGGTCGAGCCCTTTGAGGATCTCGGTTCCATTACTGGCGATGCGGGCGTGAAGATTGCGAATTTCTAGACTCATGTTGTTTGAAAAAATTTAGCGTTTGCCGGTCCTGGCTGGTTTTGCCGCGCACTTCGGGCAGGTGCCGCTGAAGGACACTTCGTGGTGCGAGATGGCGAAATCTCCCGGTATATCCCATACGTCTTCAGGCTTCTTGCGGCTACGCAGAGGGAGGTCGGTCACTGCGCCGCAGGACTCGCAGAAAAAATGAGCGTGTTCGCCGAGGTTGGGGCAGTAACGGGCGGGTTCGCGCTCGTGGGCGACGGTCTTTACGAGACCGCATCCGGTGAGGGTGTCGAGACAGTTGTAAACGGTCGCGAGCGAAATGGTGGGGACTTTGGAGCGAACGCGTGTGAATACCTCGACGGCTGTCGGGTGATCGCGCTCGCCCATGAGCACGTTATAGACTGCGCGCCGCTGGTCGGTCATGCGCAGACCGCGGCCGTGGATCGTTTCGTCTGCTGTTTGTGTGTGATTGGATGGCGTCGCCATGCCGATAAGGAGACATGAGGATACGCTGCTTATCAAGACTTATTCCAATTAAGGTTCTTATTAAGGAGCCAATGGAACCTTATGGAACTCGACGCAACACGCTATTCGAAGGGGGCGCTACTTCTTGAATTCCTTAAAAAAGCGAACGATGATTTCGGATGCCTCCGGCGGATATTGGTGACCACCGCCGTGAATGTAGGAAACGAACGGAGTTCCTTTTTCCGAAGGATAAAGCAGCGCGCCTTTTGTATCGGCCCACGGCTTTGCGTCTGCGTTGCACCCGTTGATTCGGCGCATTGCCGCCATGCAAAAACTCTGCCCGCGAAACGGAACAATCTCGTCCTTTTCTCCCGCAACGTGAAGCGCTGGAATGGGCTTGCCGGCGTAAAGCGGGCGGAATCCTCCTGCGGACGAACCGATCGCGGCAAAGACATCGGGCCGCGCGCCCCAAAGAAGATACGTAAAGGCGGAGCCGTTGGAGTGGCCGGTGGAGTAGATTCGTTTCGGATCGATGGAGTATTCTTTCTTGGCTAACGAAAGCAGGGCGTCGAAAAACTTCAGATCCCGCCCGCCGAGGTCCTCGGACTTCTGCTGCCAGCCGCGCTTTGTGCCTTCCGGGTCGGTGCGTCCGGCGGTGGGCACACCGTCGGCGTAGATGACGACCGCTTCCGGCCAGAGTTCGTGGATGCGGAAGGAGCGGGCCGCATTTTGCGCGCTTCCGCCGTGTCCGTGCCAGCCGAAGACCAAAGGCGCCGGCTGGCTGGACTTTGGAGGTGCGAAGATCAGCGCGGTCCGCACGAGGCCTTCCACAGTGAGTTCCACTTTGCGTGGTTCTGCTGCGTGCAAAGTTGCCGATGCGATAAATGCGAATGCGATGAGTAGAATATTTCTCATACGTCGTGGAACCATCGCGGGTGGGGAAAGTTGCTTGCGTCGTGCATGGGGCGCGAGCGAATCGGTGTTGGAAGTTCTGCTTCGCGCCGATCATGGGTCATTTGATGAAACGCCTCGCTTTGCTCCTTTCGCTCGCCGCCACACGCTGCGCCATGGCTTAGGAGGCTGTTCCGCCTCAGCCTGTGAAGCCAGTCGAAGATCCGCGTATGTTCCGGACTATTGTGCGGAAGCAGGGCGACGACGGTGCTCGCAGTTATCCCGATCATTTCGCAGAGCGCGTGCGATCCGAAATGGGCCGTCGCTACGACGCGGTGATCAATAGCGGTGTGAACGATAGCGGACGCGGAGCAATTGAGCGGGCGACCTTTGCGACACACATTCGTGAATTGGTCCGGCGAACCCGCGCAATCGGCGCTGTCCCGCTCTTGCAGACGATGAACACCATCGCGCCCGATCCCCGGCATTCGACACTCCCATCGTTCGTGGAAATCATTCAGAGCATCGCAAGGGAAGAAGGCGTCATCGTCGTGGACCATTGGGCGCACTGGCAAAAGCAGGGCGATGTGAGCGGCTGGCTGAACGATGCGATTCACCCGAATGCGACAGGGCACGCCGAGATGGCAAAGGTGATGTTTCGGACACTCGGAATCTTCGATCCGAAAAGCCCGGCCTGCCAGTTGGGCGCAAAGTAGCATTGCCACCGCGCCGCAGCCCGCTATTCGTCAGCGCATGCCTATTTCTGGACTTCGCAGCCCGGCCGACAAAGTCGGCGACCTCGTGTATTTCGGTCGCATGGTGGATAAGATCCGCCTCCATGCCGCCGGCCAGCTTCCCTCGGACTATGTCCCAAATCTCGGCGACGGATTCGACAAGTTGTGCGCGGGCCTTTTCGGTATCCCTTACGAGGTCATCGTCCAGCGTGTGAATGACGGTGGCACTGACGATGAACTCCTGGCTTGGTGTCTCGAGAACGGACGGAAACTTACCGAGCAGGATCGGCTTGTTTGGTCCGAGTATCTGCGCAAGCGCGGATGGAACGACGCCGGCAGCAAGAGGCTCGGTGAGAGAAAGGCCGAGAGCGGCTTCTCAAATCGCGACGACATCCAGACGTTTTTTCAATACATCGACGCCGACGAGGGGCGTTAATGCCGCTTTAGCGCTTCCTTGAGGTCCGAGGCGTAAGACGGATTGATTTCGAAAGTCTCCGTCGCAAAGTCGGCGATGCTCACCCGCTCCTTCATCGAGGGCGTTTCAAGGTAGCCGATTTCAATCAATGAGTTCAGGACGTCCACGAGTTCATCGGGAATCATGGCCATGCGTTCGAGCACTTCAGCCCCGGTGATGCCCAATCCAAAGCCGATTGTGCGCATCATCGATTGCTCGCGTCCGTTGAGTTTGATCTGTCTAGCCATGCGCTTCCCAATAGCGGGAACCGTTCCATGATTATGCCAGATTTTTCCCGGTCAGCCGTTGGAATGCCTCGATATACTTCTCGCTCGTTCTCTGGATGACTTCGGCGGGCAATGGCGGAGCGGGCGGTGTTTTGTCCCACGCGAGTGTCTCCAGATAGTCGCGCACGAATTGCTTGTCGAAGCTCGGCGGGCTGATGCCCACGCGGTACTCGGCCGCGGGCCAGTAGCGCGAACTGTCGGGAGTGAGCACTTCGTCGATCAAAATGACCCGCCCATCCAGCAGTCCAAACTCGAACTTTGTATCTGCAAGAATGATCCCGTGCGATGCCGCGTGGGCGCGTCCGGCTTCGTAGATGCGGATGGTGAGATCGCGCGCCTGCATGGCGACACTTTCGCCGCAGAGTTCCACGGCTGTTTCCCAGGGAATGTTTTCGTCGTGTCCCGAGGCGGCCTTGGTCGCCGGTGTGAAGATCGTCTCGGGGAGTTGTTGGGCTTGCTGAAGTCCGGCGGGCAGGGGGATGCCGCAGACACTTCCGGTCGCACGGTAATCCTTCCAGCCGGAACCGATGAGGTATCCGCGTGCGATGCACTCGATAGGCAGCGGGCGCGCTTTTTTCACAATCATCGAACGCCCGCGGAGTTCTTTCTCAAAAGGATGAAGCACCGCCGGGAAGTCGGCGAAATCCACGGCGACGATGTGGTTTTCCACGAAGGTCATTTTCTTGAACCAAAAGTCCGAAAGTTGAGTGAGGACCTCGCCCTTGTGCGGGATGGCGTTTGGCAGGATGCAGTCGAATGCAGAGATGCGGTCGGTGGCGACGAACAGGAGATGTTCGCCGAGGTCGAAGATTTCGCGGACTTTTCCGCTGGCGATCTTGTGGATGCCGGGAAGGTCGAGTGTGAGAATGTCCATGTTGGTGATTTGTATTCGGGACCAGCGGTCTGTTGCCAGTATTCAGTTCGCGCCCTTCAGTTTTAGCCGCAAACAAGCTGCTTCCTGGTCGTTGCGGACCAGTAGAAGATCACCGCTCAGTGCGATGGTGTTCCATGTTTTCGCGTCGAATACTCTTACCCGCCCGAGTTCGTTCTCCGCTTCGGGAGTGGGCTGGAGGAGGACGAGTTCGCCCCCTTCGGTCATCTGCAAATAGAGGTTTCCGACGAGCAATCCCTGCCCGTGGCCAAAGCGCCCGCCCTTCCACTTCACCTTGCCATCCGTGATGTCGAGGCATGCAAAAATTCCATCGCTCACGCCGTAGATGTGGCCATCCCGCAGAACGGGATTCGAAAACTTCGACTGAAAACGCGGAGTTCTCCAGATCTCGTCCACGCTCCATTTCTCACCTGCGGAAATCTCCAGCAGAGCGCTGCCGACGCCGTAGCCGCTGGTGAAGAATACCTTTCCGCCGCCCACCGGGATCGGCCGTGCGACGTTGGGGTATCCCGTTCCCCACGGGCGATCCCATAGGACCGCCCCGGTTTGCGGGTTGTGACTCGTGATGCCTTTGTGATTGAAGACCACGATTTGCGGCTGGGGAGTCGGGAGGAAAAATGGTGAGCTGTAGTCCACATTCCGATCGCCCGCAGACCACACGGGCTTGCCGTCCGCGGCACTGTAAGCGACGAGCGATTTTCCGGCGCCGCCCCCGATGCTCACGATGACATTGCCTTCGTGGACCAGCGGCGAAGACGCGAAGCCCCAATCGGGAATCCCTCGGCCAAATTCAGCGGCCAGATCCCGGCTCCAGATGACCTTGCCGTCGCTCAGCGACAAAGCTCTCAAAACTGCCGTGGCTCCAAAAGTAAAGACGCTATCGCCCGAGATGGTCGGCGTCGCGCGCGGCCCTTCGCCGGCAATCGTCGTGCTGAATTTACCGGGGTTTTGCGTGGCCCAGAGCTGCCTGCCGCTCAGGATGTCATAGCAAACGACGGCTTCATTTTCGCCTGCCTGTTCCTGCGTCACAGCGCGCTCGCCGACGATGGAAAATCCCGACCACGCCGCGCCGACTGGCTGCTTCCAGACGATCTGCGGAGGGTTCAGTTTCCAGTCCGGATCGAGCGCGATTCCCGTGAGAACAGCGTCACGATTGGGCCCGAGGAGTTGAGGGAAATCCGTGCGTGTGACCCCGCTCTTCGCGGCATTGGCGGGGGCGAGGGCTGCCGCTTTTGCGCCAAAGCGAAATTCAAAAATCGGAACAAAATCCCCCGACAAACCGCGCAGCCGGAAGAATAAAAAAGGCAGCAAAAAGACCAGGACTCCAATCAGTTTTGCACGTCCTGCAGTGCGGGAGAAAAACAGCCACCAGACGAGTAGCGATACGTAGAGCAGCGCGGTTGTGCCGATGAGTTGGAGGCTGCGCTGCTGCTCGTAGCGCCATTCGGTTTTCAGCATGGTGAAGGCGTACACCAGCGCTGCGAGAGCGACGAGAACGAGAGCAGGTTTCCAGCGGATTGGTGGTTTCATAAAGAGTATGCGTTAGCGTGCTTCTGCGGACGGGCGATTCCACCACTTGCCGAGGCGGAGCGGTTCCCACGCCTTCATTCGCTCCAGCAGCTCGCCGCCGTCATCACCGACGAGGAGCGATTCGTTGTGCTCGTTTCGGAGGAATTGCGCATTGGTCGCGTGCAGTAGAAACGCGAGGAGATGGTCGTAAAAGCCTGCCACATTCAGGATACCCACGGGCTTGTCGTGAAACGCGAGTTGCTGCCAGGTGAACGTCTCCAGCAATTCCTCATACGTTCCGATTCCTCCGGGCAACGCAACAAAGCCATCACTCAGGTCCGCCATCATCTGCTTGCGTTCATGCATTGAGCCGACCACGCGGAGTTGCGTGCATTCATGCAGGCCGAGTTCTTTCTCCATGAGTGCTTCGGGGATGACGCCGATGACTTCTCCACCTGCTGCGAGCGCCGCTTTAGCGACCTCGCCCATGAGTCCGATATTTCCGCCGCCGTAAACGAGCCCGATGGCGCGATCGGCGAGCAGTTTCCCGAAGGCGCGGGCGCCCTCCCCGTATGCCGGAAGGTTGCCCGGCAACGAGCCACAATAGACGCAAATGCGATTCATAAGGGTGCGGAGCAAACGCGGAATTGTGCCGTATGAAAATAGAATTGTTCCGCGAAGCGTAGAGTCCTCCATCCCATCTTTGCGCCCGAAATGCGTCGTTCTCCGGCTTTTGCCTTGCGAGTTGCCGACTTGGGCGGCAGTGATGAAGCACAGCAAAAATGCCAACAGAGATTCGGAATTTAGGGAAGTGCACCATCAAGTCGCCGTTACACCAAATCGGGGGCATCGAAGTGCGATATCGGAATGATTCAGAGCGGGTCCTTTACGATCATAATTGCACCATCGGCCAGCCATTGGTGGATCCGAGTGATTTGCCGACAGTGAGTTTTGAGCAGGCTGGGCCTAGGGAGCATATTTTCTTCGATCCGGTGAGAACCACGGTCGGAATCGTCACGTGTGGCGGGCTCTGTCCGGGGCTGAACGACATTATCAAGGGACTCGTGACTCAGCTTTGGAATCGATACGGGTGCACTCGAATTCATGGGTTTCAGTTTGGATACCAAGGTCTGGTGCAGCGTCTAGGGCACCGAAACATGGTGCTGCAGCCCGACAAGGTGAAGCAGATCCATTTGCTCGGCGGTAGTATTCTCGGGACTTCGAGGGGAGATCAGAACATGGGTGAGATGGTGGATACGATCGAGGACATGGGGATCGATATTTTATTCGTGGTCGGGGGCGACGGCTCGATGAAAGGAGCGGATGCACTTGTCGCCGAAATCGAGAAGCGCGGTTTGAAAACCGCCGTGGTCGGGATTCCGAAGACCATCGACAACGACATCCAGTATCTGGACAAATCGTTTGGATTCGAAACCGCATTTGCCGAGGCCGTGAAAGCGGTGCGTGCGGGACACGCGGAGTCCGAAGGGGCACCCAATGGAATCGGGCTCGTGAAGCTGATGGGGCGCGACTCGGGCTTCATCGCAAGCTACGCCGCGCTGGCGGATGGGAATGTGGATTTTGTGCTGATTCCCGAGGTGGGATTCCGGCTCGACGGTCCACGCGGTTTTCTGGAGGCGTTGCGGCACCATGTGGCGAAACGAAGGAGCGCGGTAGTGGTGGTGGCAGAGGGAGCGGGTAAGGATTTCATGGCGGGATACGAGGACCTGGACGCGAGCGGCAATCAGCGTCCGAAGGACATCGGCGTGTTCCTTCGCGACAGGATCATCGCATTTTTCAAAGAACGAAAGATTGAGCTGAATCTAAAATACATCGACCCGAGTTATCTCGTGCGAAGTGTCCCGGCGAATGCGCAGGACAATTTCTACTGCCAGCAACTCGCGCAGCACGCCGTCCATGCGGCGATGGCGGGGAAGACGGGCATGCTGGTCGGGCGCTGGCACGGTGCGTATGTGCATCTTCCAATTTCGTTCGTATCGAAAGTCGGGCGCAGGATGGTGGACCCGACCGGAGAGCTTTGGCGTTCAGTGCTGGAGAGCACGAATCAGCCGGCGAGCATGATGTAGTTTCGGTGTCGAAGGGAGCATTGCGGAAAAGGACTTTCGCTTTGAGCCGGGATTGCGTCATACACGGCGCATGAAATCTGTTTTTCTTCTCTCCGCGCTCTGCATTCCCTGCATCGCCCTTGCCGCGCTGAAGCCCGCCGCGCTCCGCACCGAGTGGCTCGCGGACCCGCAGGGGATAGACGCAGAGCGCCCCCGTCTCTCTTGGCGCGTGGAGGAGGGCGACGCTTCGGTGCGCGGCCAGAAACAAACCGCGTATCGCATTCTCGCGGCATCCTCGGAGGAAATCCTTGCGCAGGACAAGGGTGATGTTTGGGACTCGGATTTAGTCCGGAGCGACGAGACGCTGAGCATCGAATACGCGGGTGAGCGGCTGCAAAGCAGTCAACGGGTTTTCTGGAAAGTCCAGGTGTGGGATAAGGACGGAATCAAGAGCCCGTGGAGTCCGGCGGCGAAGTGGAGCATGGGAGTGCTGAAGCCGGAGGACTGGAAGGCGCAGTGGATTTCGTTCAAGGACGACGCCCCGCTTCACACAGACAGGAAGACGCTTTTTCTTCCGCCCGCCCGCAACTACGTCAAGCGCTTCACGCTGCGCGCCGAGGTGAAACGCGCGGTGCTCCACGGAACGGCGCTGGGTATTGCGGAATGGCATCTCAACAGCGAGCGGGTGGGGGACAGTTACTTCGAGCCCGGCTGGTCTGATTATCACGAGCGCCTGCACTATCGTACGCATGACGTGACAAAACTGGTGCAGAAAGGCCCGAACGCGCTCGGCGCGATCGTGGCGGATGGCTGGTATGCCGGCTACCTCGGCTACGCACTTCTTGTGGGCTATGGGCCGGAGCACAGCGGGCGGAATATTTATGGCAAGACTCCCGCACTTATGGGGCAGCTCGAAGTCGAATACGCCGACGGAACGCGTGAGATGATCGTCACGGACACGACATGGGAAACCTCCGGCGACGGACCGATCCGCGAGGCTGATTTCCTGATGGGGGAAACCTACGATGCGCGCCGCCGCGTGCCATTTACGGCGCCGGTCGCCAAAGCCTCGGAGTGGAAGTGGACGCCTGCAATCGCCGCCGAAGCGAATGGGAGCGTGAAGGCAAATTTCTTTGAGCCCGGCTCGAAGAAGGAAGTGGAACTCGGTTTCAAAAAGCCGGGGCAACTCGTGGCATACGCTGCGCAACCGATTCGCATCACGGAGGAATTACCGGCGAAGAAGCTCACCGAGCCAAAGCCAGGAACCTACATTTTCGATCTCGGCGAGAACATTGCGGGAATCATTCGTTTGAAAGTCAAAGGCGCCGCGGGAACCAAGGTGCAAATCCGCTATGGCGAGATGCTGCATACCGACGGGCGATTGATGACAGAGAATCTGCGCAAGGCCCGCGCGACCGACTATTACACGATGCGCGGCGACGCGAACGGCGAGACATGGCAGCCCCGCTTCACGTATCACGGCTTCCAGTTTGTCGAGCTCACCGGCCTCACCGAGAGGCCGACGATCGATTCAGTCACCGGCCTCGTGCTCAATAGCGATACGCCAATTGTGGGTGACTTCTCGTGCAGCGATGAAGTGATGACGCGCTTTTGGAAGAACACCGTGCGCACTCAGAAGGCGAACTTCTTCGAGATTCCCACCGATTGCCCGCAACGCGACGAGCGCCTTGGCTGGATGGGCGATGCCCAAATCTACGTCCGCACGGCGAGCTACAACGCCGATGTCGCCGCATTCTTCACAAAGTGGATCGACGATGTCCGCGAGTCGCAGCGACCGGGCGGCGCTTACCCGGACTACGCGCCGTATCCCTACGCCCACGGGAAACCGGGTGCGACAAACGGCGCAGCCTGGACGGACGCCGGTGTGATCGTTCCGCACGCGATGTGGAAGGTTTACGGCGACACGCGGCTGGTCGCAAAGCACTGGGATTCGATGGTGAAATTCATGGACTGGCGCGCAAAGGAAGACCCGGAGTTTAAAGGAGTCAGCGTCGGGAACACATGGGGCGACTGGCTGAATCTCGGCGAAGAGACCCCCATCGAGTATGTGGACATCTGCTACCACGCCCTCAGCGCACAACTCATGTCGGAACTGGCCGCGGCGCTGAAGAAACCGGAGGACGCCGCACGCTATCGCGATCGTTTTGCGAAACTCGCGGCCGGTTTTCGCGCGAATTGGATGGATGCCACCGCCACGCCGAAAGTGCAGACGCAGAGCGCGCAAGTCCTCGCAATCACGGCCGGGATTCTTCCCGATGAAGCCTCCCGCGAGGCCACGGTAAAGCGCCTCGTTCAGCTCATTGAAAAGAATGATTACCGAATGGCGACGGGCTTCCTCGGAACGAAGTCGCTGCTCCACGTCCTCAGCTCGCACGGTCGCAACGATCTCGCCTGCCGCCTTTTTCAAAGCCGCAAATTCCCGAGTTGGGGCTACGAAGTCGAGCAGGGCGCGACGAGCGTGTGGGAACGATGGGACAGTTTTACCAAGGAGAACGGCTTCAATGGGGCCAGCGGAAAAAACAACGCCGCGATGAACAGCTTTAGTCACTACGCATTTGGCGCGGCCATCGAGTGGGCGTTTGGAAAACTCGCGGGCATGGATACGCTGGGTGCCGGGCATCACCGGATTCGCATCTTCCCGCATGTGCCTACGGCGGGCAGCAATCCAGACGGCAAGCCCCTCGATTGGGTGAATGCCAGCACCGTGCATCCGCGCGGAAAGATCGCGAGCGCATGGAAACGTGAAGGAGAACGGGTAACCTACGACGTGACAATCCCCGCAAATACGACGGCCGTTGTTTTCCTGCCCGAAGGCGGCAGCATCACAGAAAACGGCCAGGCGATTCCGGAAGGATCGAAACTCAAGGAAAGCCCCGCCGGGACATTCGGATTTGAAGTCGCCGCCGGCACATACCGCTTCGTCTGGAGTAAGTAGAGTCGCGCGAGTTTTCACACTGGCCTCGGTTGTCACGAGGAGTTGAAAAGGGGCAATTCCGCGGAGCTGAAATGATGCTCCTGCTCAGCTTTTATTTAGTGATGTGGGTGCTTTGACGGGATTCGCCCCCGGTTTTGCTTTGTCGTCGCCGCAGCATGCGTTTCCCTTGGACATCGCAATTTTCAGCGCGGCTGCGATGAGAGGGCCGAGTCGTGATGTTTTGCGGGTGATGACGCGGATGGTGCGCGATGGCGAGGGCTTGAGCGGTAGGAAGACGAGGCATTTGTCCGGCGGAGACGCATCCACTGCCATGCGAGGGATGAGCGTGACGCCCATGCCGGCGCAGACCATGGCTTTCAGCGTATCGATGCTCGCTGCGATGGAGACGCGGGCGACGGTGGCGCTGTTTGCGTTGCAGAATCCAATGGCTTGGTCGCTCAGGCAGTGACCGTCTTTGAGCAGGAGCATGGTCTCTTTCTCAAGCTGCTTCGGCACGACGACGCCTTGCTTTGCGAGGGGATGCGTGCGGGAGATCGTCAGCAGGAGTTCGTCATGAGCGAGCTCGGTCTCGGCGATGAGCGAGTCGCTTGTGGCAGTAGCGATGATTGAGGCATCGAGCTCGCCGCGCGCTGTGGCGTGGACGAGGTTTTGCGTGAGGTCCTCTACTATGCGCAGCGCAGTACCGGGATACGCTTGTTTCATCGACTCCAATATCGGCCCTAGCTGGTAAGGCGCGATGGTGGGGATGATGCCGAGCGTGACGCTCGCGGGCATTTTCCCGATTTCCACCGCAGCGTCATCGAGCAGTTCCTGCCGTGCCTGGAGAATGCTGCGCGCGCGCTCGACGAGCGGACGGCCCGAGGGCGACACCACCACGCGGCGGCTGGTGCGTTCGATGAGTTGCACGCCGAGCTCCGCCTCGAGCTTTTGCAATTGGAGGCTCAGCGCGCTTTGGCTCACGTGGCAGCGCTCGGCGGCCTTTCCGAAGTGGCCGAGCTCGGCCACGGCTACGAGGTATTCAAGATCGCGGAAGTTCATCGATTGGCAGGGTAAATGGGTTCTGGCGGATTTACCAATCGCATAATGCCGCGCGGAGCTGGTTGTCACCAATCTCACCCCCGAACCACCGACAACAAACGAAACACAAACCTACATGAAAACCTACACAATCAAACAGAACCGACCCGTGATGAACGGTGGCATCCAAACGCTTATCGTTCCAGACATGAAAAGCCGGACGCCATTCCGGATGGGAACGATGGCTCTCACCGCCCTGATGGGATTCAGCGGAGCACTGCACGCCGACCCTGCAAAACCCACGGCGGCAGGTGCGGCCGAAAGCAAATGCCCTATCATGGGTGACCAGGCCCCGGCAAACCGGCACACGGCTGCCGGAACGATGAGGAACGGCGATTGGTGGCCGAATCAGCTGAACCTGCAAATCCTTCACCAGAACACGGCGAAGAGTAATCCGATGGGAGAGACGTTTAACTACACGGAGGAGTTCAAAAAGCTCGACCTGCCAGCGCTTCGTAAAGACCTCGCCGAGCTGATGACCACTTCGCAAGACTGGTGGCCGGCCGATTACGGAAACTACGGCCCGCTCTTTATCCGCATGGCATGGCACAGCGCGGGAACCTACCGAGTGACCGACGGACGAGGGGGGGCATCGTACGGCACCCAGCGTTTTGCTCCGCTCAATAGCTGGCCGGATAATGCGAATCTCGACAAAGCCCGCCGCCTGCTCTGGCCCATCAAGCAAAAGTATGGTCAGAAAATATCATGGGCCGACTTGATGGTTCTCACCGGCAATGTCGCGCTGGAAACCATGGGCTTTAAAACGTTCGGTTTCGCCGGAGGACGCGCGGATGTTTGGGAGCCGCAGGAGGATATCTACTGGGGTTCCGAGTCGAAGTGGCTCGGCGACAAACGGTATTCCGGCGACCGCAAACTCGCGAACCCGCTCGCTGCGGTGCAGATGGGTCTTATCTACGTGAACCCCGAAGGCCCGAATGGAAAGGCCGACCCGCTTGCTGCGGCGAAGGACATCCGCGAGACGTTTGCGCGCATGGCGATGAATGACGAAGAAACCGTGGCGCTCATCGCCGGCGGTCACACCTTTGGCAAAGCCCACGGCGCAGCCATTCCGGAGGGGAAAGTAGGCCCGGAGCCCGAAGGCGCACCCATCGAAGAGCAGGGCCTCGGCTGGAAAAACAAACACGGCAAAGGCAATGCGGGGGACACCATTACCAGCGGTCTCGAAGGTGCATGGACCAGTGCTCCAGCCCGTTGGTCGCACATGTATCTCTCAAACCTCTTTGCTTACGAGTGGGAGCTGACCAAGAGTCCCGCCGGTGCCCAGCAGTGGATTCCAAAGGGCGGAGCGGGACAGGGGACCGTGCCCGATGCCCACGATAAGGCGAAGAGCCACGCGCCCATCATGTTTACGACGGACCTCGCACTGAAGATGGACCCCGCTTATGGGAAGATCTCAAAGCGGTTCTTCGAGAATCCGAAAGAGTTTGAGGCCGCGTTCGCTAAGGCGTGGTATAAACTCACGCACCGCGACATGGGCCCATACGTCCGCTGCCTCGGCCCGCTCGTGCCGGAGCCGCAGAAATGGCAGGACCCGGTTCCGGCGTTGGATTACAAATTGATCGATGCCAAGGATGTCGCGGATTTAAAAACCGCGTTGCTAGCATCGGGTGTGTCGCATTCACAACTGGTCTCTACCGCATGGGCGTCGGCATCCACTTTCCGTGGAAGTGACAAGCGCGGTGGTGCAAACGGAGCACGCATCCGTCTCGCTCCGCAGAAGGATTGGGAAGTCAACAAACCCGCCGAACTGCCTAAGACTCTGGCCGCACTGGAAAAGGTTCAAAAGGATTTCAACAGTGCGCAGACCGGCGGCAAGAAAGTCTCGATGGCTGATTTGATCGTTCTCGGCGGAGCCGCAGGAATCGAAGCCGCAGCGAAGAAGGCCGGCCAGGAAGTGAACGTTCCATTTACGCCGGGGCGAACTGATGCGACTCCGGAAATGACTGACGTCGCATCCGTCGCCGTGCTCGAACCGACCACCGATGGATTCCGCAACTTCCTCGGCCACGACCTCGACCGCCCTGCACCGGAAACCCTCGTGGACCGTGCGCAATTGCTCACGCTCACGGCGCCGGAAATGACGGTGCTGGTCGGCGGCATGCGGGTGCTGAATACGAACGTGGGTGACCCGAAAATGGGTGTCTTCACCAAGCAATCGGGCGCGCTGACAAACGACTTCTTTGTCCACCTGCTCGACATGGACACGACCTGGCAGAAGTCGGCGAAGTGCGAGCACTTCTTCGAAGGCAGGGATCGCAAGACCGGCGAGGTAAAATGGATCGCGAGCTCCGTGGATCTCGTCTTCGGCTCGAACTCGCAACTGCGCGCCATCGCGGAAGTCTATGGCAGCGCCGACGGGAAGCGGAAGTTCGTGACCGACTTCGTCGCCGCGTGGAGCAAGGTGATGAACCTCGATCGCTTCGACCTCGATCCGACGCTGAAATCAGCGCCGAAAACTGCCGCGCTCCGCTGACGCACGGCATTTCGGAATAGCTGACGAAAACAGAACAACCCGCCGGTGCGTGCCGGCGGGTTGTTTCTTTTCGGTCGATACCGGATGATCTGTTTTCGGAAACGGGAAGATCCCGTCGTGGCGAATTTTTGTGCGATTCAAAAATCGTCCTCGTCCGTTGCGGGGCGGGCATTCATGTTGAGCTTACCTTGAAGCGTATCACTGCAAATCCTGTCCCGCTCCGCCGAGTCCTTGTGCTCGTCGATGAGTCCAACGTCACCAGCTCCGCAAAAGCGGCCAATCGCAAGCTCGATTGGGTTCAGCTCCGGGACTCGCTGGTCGGGCAGCGGGAGTTGATCGAAATGGTCGTATATGCCGGGCTTCCGCCTGCGATGCCGGAGTGGCAGGCCGAGCGCGATAAGAAGAATAAATTTCTCCATTGGCTGCGCTCACACGGTTTCCTCGTGGTGACGAAGGACGGCTCGCCCGCAGTGGAATCGCACTACAAGGCGAATGTGGATGTGATGATGGCAATCGATGCCGTGGAGCTGTCCGTGGCGATGCATCCGGATGTGGTGATCCTGCTCACGGGCGACGCCGATTTTGCCCACCTCGCGCTTCAGTTGCGAAGGCGCGGAATCCGTGTGGAAGCGGCGTCCACGGCGCAGACTCTCGGGGCAGGACTAAAGACGGCGGTGAATGAATTCATCGACCTCGGTCCGTTGCTGGAGACGTTTGAGCGTCTCGCTTGAGGGGCTTTATTTCTTGGGCTTCTGTGCCGTTTTAGCGGCTTCGGCGGACTTCTTCTTCTGAGTGTTGGCGCTGGTCTTCGCCTGGTTTTGTGATGCCTTCTTGTTGTTTGCTTTTGGTGATTTGTCGCCCATATGAGCTCGCAACATCACATGCGGCGCGGAAACAGCGAGGGGGAAATGCAAGTTTCGCAGATTCCCGCTAATTCCTGCTGGCGGAAACCGCTTTAATAAAGGCAATGTCACACAACATGAACGCAAACGCACTTACCCGCCGAACCTTCCTCAAAACAACCGCCGTAGCCGCGCTCGGCTTTCCGGCCATCACCCGCTCGCAGTCTCCAAACAGCGACATCCGTGTCGGCATCATCGGATTTGGCGGGCGGGGGCAGAGCCACATCTCGGACCTGCTGAAAATCGGCGGAGTGAAGATCACCGCGCTGTGCGACGTGGATGATTCGGTCCTGTCGAAAGGAAAGGATCAGCTCGGCAAGAAAGGGCAGGCGATTGAGACATTCACCGACGTCCGAAAGATGCTGGAGAGCAAAGAAATCGACTCCATTTCCACCGCGACGCCGAACCACTGGCACTCGCTCATCGGCATCTGGGCGTGTCAGGCCGGCAAGGATTCCTACATTGAAAAACCAGTATCGCACAACGTCTTCGAAGGGCGCGTGCTTGCGGAGGCCGCGAAGAAATACGGGCGAATCGTGCAGTGCGGCACGCAGAGTCGTTCCACCGTCGGGCTGCACCAGGCCGTTGCGTGGACGCAAGCGGGCAATCTTGGTAAACTCGTTTGGGCGCGGGGCACTTGCTACAAGCGCCGCGCAAGCATCGGCAAGGTGGACGGCGAGCAACCGTGGCCTGCGGGCATCGACAAGGATTTGTGGTTTGGCCCGGCGGCGATCGAGCCGCTCATGCGCAAGAAGCTCCACTACGACTGGCACTGGGACTGGAACACCGGCAACGGCGACCTTGGCAATCAGGGCATCCATCAAATGGACATCGCGCGCTGGTTTATGGGCGAGCAGACACTTTCGCCGAAAGTCTGGAGTGTTGGTGGACGCCTCGGGTATGTCGATGACGGCGAGACGCCGAACACGATGTTCGTGGTGCATGATTATGCGAAAGCGCCGCTCATTTTCGAAGTGCGCGGACTTCCCGCCGAAGGGCAGAAGGGCGACATGGACAAGTATCGCGGCTACGCGGGCGTCGGCGTGTATCTCCAATACGAGAACGGCTACGTCGTTGTCCCGGATTACAACAGCGCCGCCGCATTCGGCAAAGACGGCAAGATGGTGAAGCGCTTCGGCGGCTACCCGGCTCCAAAGGAAGATGCCGATCCCGGCAAGCCGGACAATTCCGGCCAGGGCTCACATCATGAGAACTGGACGAAAGCAATCCGCAGTCGCAAGGCTCCGGAACTCAATGCCGAGATTCTCGAAGGGCACCTCAGCAGCGGACTTTGCCACACCGGCAACATCTCGCTGCGCCTCGGCAGCAAGCAGGCTCCCGGCGCAATCCTCGAAAAAGTGAAGGCGCACAAAGAAGCCGCCGACAGCTACGAGCGCATGGCCGAGCATCTCAAAAAGAACGGTGTCGATATTGAAAAAGAGCAGCTCACGCTCGGCGAATTCCTCACCATGGATGTGAAGACTGAGAAGTTCGTCGGAAACGCCGCCGCCGACAAAATGCTCACCCGCGAATACCGCGCTCCTTATATCGTGCCGGAGAAGGCTTAGAATTGATGAAATCCGTTGTCACATATTTCAGTCTTGCTGTCGCGGCGTTACTCGCCATTTCCGCCCAATATCAACGCTCCGTTGTCAACGAACGGGATGCGACAATCAGCGACCTGTTCGCGCAATTGGCTGCACTGCGAGCCAGTGCCGATGAGTCTAGGTCGGAACGTCAGATCGCAAAACTCTACGCCGAAGTTGCCGAGGAAAATACGAAACGTCTCGCCGCAGAGCGTGACGCTGCGCTCGCGAAAATCAAAGAATCCCCGGCTGCGGGGGCTGCTCCTGCTGCGGCTGTGGAGAAATCCGCAACCGACGCGGGTGGAATGGCGAAGGGACTTGCCGACATGTTTAAAGGCGATGAGGGCAAGAAGATGCTCAAGATGCAGTCCGAGATGGGCGCCCGGATGATGTACGGCGACTTCACCAAGAAGCTCGACCCGGCGACCGCAGACGCAGTCATGGCGTTGCTCGCCGAGCGTCAGGGGATGATGGCGTCCGCTGGGATCGAGGCGATGAACGCAGCCGATCCGAAAGCTGCACAGGCAAAAATTGCAGAGCAAAAAGCCGAGTTCGACAAAAAGCTCACAGGCATGATTGGCAAGGACAAGATGACCGAGTTGGAGTCCTATGAACGCACCGTCGGCGACCGCATGATGTTTGGCCAGGTCGAGAGCCAGTTCAGCGCGGCCGGCACGCCGCTAACGCCAGACCAGCGGGAGGGCGTTCTGGCACTCATGGCACAGGAACGAATGAAAACGCCGCGCTCCGCACTGGAGCAGGGTAACAGCGACCCGACCGAGGGGATGCGCGCTCTTCAGGACGAAAAAGTCGTTAGCGACTGGCTCAAGAGCGAAGAGGAACTCCACAATCGTGTGCTCACACAAGCCAGCGGCATCCTTAGTCCAGACCAGATCGTCACCTACACCAAGTCGCTGCAACAAATGCGCGACATGCAGAAATTCGGCATGGAGATGGGGAAGAAGATGTTCGCTCCGCAGGGCGAACCAAAAAAGTAACTCGCGTTACTTCTTCTTCCGTTTCGGCACCTTTGGTGCGGCGGCGATTCCGTCGTGGATTACTTTGAGCACGCGCTTGCGTTCTGCACCCGTGAGCGGCAGGCGCGGTGCGCGAGTCCACTCTTTACCGAGGCCGCATTCCTGCACGCAGAGCTTGATGTATTGCACGAATTTCACGGTCGTATCGAGGTGGAGCAGGGGAGTGAACCAGCGATAAATCTGCAACGCCTCATCCCACTCACCGTTCTTCATCAGCTCCCACAAATACTGATTCTGTTCCGGAAATGCGATGCCCGTTCCCGCCACCCAGCCGTCGATTCCCAGAATGGCCGACTCCAGCGCGAGCGGATCGACTCCTGTGAAAATTGCAAACCGGTCGCCGCACACGTTGTGCAGATCCGTGATGCGCCGCGTGTCGCCGCTGCTCTCTTTGAGAGCAACGAAGTTCTTCACTTTTCCAAGCTCTGCGAACATCTCCGGAGTGATGTCGTTTCCGTAGCTGATCGGGTTGTTGTAAATCATGATCGGCAGGCCGGTTGATTTCGCCACCGTCTTGAAATGGGCCATGGTTTCAGCCGGGTCGGGCGTCTTGTAGCACATCGCGGGCATCACCATGAAGCCGTCCGCTCCGATCTCTTCGCAGTCGCGCACAAACTCCACCGCAGAAGACGTCGAAGTTTCCGCCACACCGCTCAAGACGGGAATGCGGCCTTCGATTGTCTCGACCGCCATGTCCATGACTGCGCGCTTTTCCTCCGGTTCCAGCATTTGATTTTCGCCCAGCGAGCCGAGCATCACGATGCCGCTGACGCCGCTTTCGATCAGCACTTCGATATGCTTTGCGGTGGCTTCGAGGTCCAAAGAACCGTCGCGGTCCATCTGTGTGGTGATTGCCGGAAATACGCCTGTCCAATAAGGTTTTGCCATAGTCGGCGGAAGGACAGCGGTTCCGGGCACGAAGGACAAGCGGGATTATTTGGGGCGCGGGGAAATGGGTGTGATGCAGTGGCGGCCCGGTCATTCGAATCCGCTCGCAAAGGAAATCTTGCCGGTTGAGGCACAGCGGTAAAAAGTGCGGTTTTTCAACCCGTAACTCATGCACGAAAAATTCTCCGAACTCCGACTGGCCGCGCGAACTGCTGCACTTCGCGGTTGCAGTATGTTTGCTGATCTTACACCGGAGGATTTGGAGCGGATTGCAAACTTTGTGGAGGTGCGGCATGCGGATCGCGGGCAGTATCTATTCCGGGAGGGAGACGATGCCCGCGGCTTCTACATCATCCGTCGCGGTGCGGTGAATGTTCATCGTTCGGGGGCCGACGGAATGGAGAAGGTGATCCACATTTTCCGAGAGGGTCAGTCGTTCGCCGAAGGCGCTCTTGCGGGGAGCGGGGGATACCCGGCGAGTGCCCGCGTGGTGGAGGATTGCGATCTTCTTTTTGTCCCGCGCGGGGAATTTCTATCCTTCATTAAATCGCACGCAGAGCTCGCGCTGAGTATGATTTCTTCGATGAGCCAGCACTTGCGACTGCTGGTGAATGCACTCGAGGATTTGCAGGGCAAGGATGTGGAGACGCGTCTCATTCACTGGCTGCTCAAGCGCTGTCCGATTCCCCGCACCTCGGAGACCCTGGAGATTTCACTCGATGTTACAAAGTCGGTCCTGGCGTCCGAGTTGAGCACGCGTAACGAGACACTCTCCCGCGCGCTGGCAAAGCTCCGCGATGCGGGTCATGTTTCGGTCGCCGGCAAGCGGATTAGTGTGCTTTCGCCGCTGCGTCTGGAGGCGCTGTTTCGTGCCAATATGGGGGAGGTAATTTGATTATTCGCCTGCCGCAAGGTACTCGATAAGGTCGCGGAGCTCACGCTTCGTGAGTGCTACGCCGAAGTGTGGCGGCATGGGGCTGGGGAGGGCAGTACGCTTCACGATGTCGGATGATTGAATGACGCGCTTTTTGCCATCCGCCACAGACGTAAGGACGAGTTCCGAGGGATTGTCATGCGTGACGACGCCGGACACTTCTTCGCCGTTGCCGAGCTGGAGCAAAGCAGACTGAAACCCGATGGCCATCGTCCCGTTTGGCAGGACAACCGACTCAAGAAGGTTCGATCGTTCCGCCGAGTTTCGAAGCCATGTCAGTTCCGGTCCGATCTCTCCTCCCTTGCCATCCATCGCGTGGCAGCGAATGCAGCCGGGCTCCGGGCTCTTATTAAAGAGCGCCTTGCCGGCCTCTCCGTCCCCGCCTTCGAGGCATTCGCGGAACCGAATCAGAGGGTCTTTCGATTTCGCGAGTTGAGCCTCGCGTTCTGCGAGGGCGGCCTTGATGTCGGCGTTCTTGCGTTTAGCGGCCGCCTCGAAAAGATCGAGCCAGAGCGCGGGCGGCAGCGTTCCTTCGCGGAGGCGATCGAACTGCGCGAGAATGACCTTGTCGGCCTCCGGGTCAGCCGATACCGCGAGACGGGCGAGCGCGTTTTTCTGAGCCCGTCCGCGACCTTTCTGAAGGAGCGCCGCTTCGTCTGCGACTGTGCGGGGATGTGCCGATTCTTGGGCGAAACTTGTCGCCACAAAGAGCATCGTGATTAGCGCAGAAATTGTTTGAAGTATGCGGCTCATCAGTGTCGCGAGTATTGGCCCGGTTGAGTCTTGAGTCGAGCGATTCGTCTCTTGCGCAATATGAGCACCGATCGGGATCGTAGCAGAAATGCGCAGAGCCGGATGCAGAGTGTCAATTGGCGTGTGGCGGATTCAAATGTTGCAGACGGATGGTCCAGTGAATGCAAAACTCGCACTTGTTCATGTGGCGATGGGTCAAGATTGTCGGTGCTCTGTGTTTTTCGTTTTCCTCGGATCGAGCTGTGCAGTTGGTCAAAGAAGGGTTCGTTCTATTGCTTCGAAAAGAAGAACGCCGGCGCGGTGAGTATTGGGTCGGGATTCGGCGATTGCCGGATTGCTGGAACAAGGCAGAATGTTGTCAGCAACTTGAACCATCTATTTCTCATGCAAACTCCTATCTCGAACAAACCGGCAATCCCTCAATGCACGCGTTTCGGGCCGTCTTTGCCTCGCCGATTTGGCAGGGCTTTTTTTGGGTTCCTCCTCTCGTCGTGCATCTCGGTTGCTGCCCTCGCCGCAGATTGGCCGCACTACCGTGGGCCGAAAATGGATGGCTCCACTACGGAGGTGCTGGCTCCTTGGAGCGCAGACGGACCGCGGGAGTTGTGGCGCGTGCAGGTGGGCACGGGTTGTTCGAGCATGACTGTTGCCGGCAACCGCCTTTTCACTGCGGGCTACCGTGATGGAAAGGAGGTCGTCCAGTGCCTCGATGCCGCGACGGGCAAGCAGGTCTGGTCACACGGCTGGGAGGCAAAGATCGGGGACTATCTGTTCGAGGGAGGTCCGCGGGCGACGCCGACGATCGACGGCGGCCGCCTTTACATGGTCGGCTCGGAGGGACATGTGGTTTGTCTCGAAGCCGCGACGGGGAAGCCGGTTTGGACGAAGCATTTGGTCAAGGATTTCGGTGCGAAGCGTATGGACTGGGGATTCAGTTCGTCGCCTACAATCGACGGTGAGCGCGTGTTGATCGACGCGGGAAGCACGATCGCGCTGAATAAAGCAACGGGTGCCACACTTTGGAAGTCGGGCAATGATGAGCCGGGCTACGGAAGCATCGCCGTCGGTATGGTCGATGGAAAGAAGTCCGCCGTGGCATTTACCGCAAGCGGCCTCGTCGGAAGCGACGCCGCAAGCGGAAAGCCGCTGTGGAAATTTGAATGGGAGACTTCATGGAAGATCAACGCGATGACACCGCTCATTGTGGACGATCTGGTGGTCTTCTCGTCGGCTTACAATCACGGCGCAGCGGCTGTCCGGGTGAAGGGCGGCGAGCCTTCGCGCGTGTGGTTCACCAAGGATCTATACGCGCATTTCAATACGCCCGTTCATCTCGACGGCGCGCTCTTTGGAATTGATGGCGAGGTTGGAAAACGCAGCGCGCTCGTCTGTTTGGATGTGAAAACGGGCGATGAGAAATGGCGTGCTCGCAATGTGAAAAATGGCTCGCTCATACTTGCTGCGAGCAAGTTGCTGATCCTCACGGAAGCCGGCGAACTCGTTCTTGCGGACGCCTCCGCCGCGGCGTTCAAGGAACTCGCTCCGCGCAAGAAGGTGCTGCCCGGACGTTGCTGGGTGCAGCCGGTTCTTGCGAACGGCGTCCTGTATTGCCGGAACAATAGCGGCGAGCTGGTCGCCCTTCGTTGACAGCGGTGCTACTGAGCCGCAGGACGAAGCTGCACGGCGTCGGCGTGGACGTTTCCGTCCGCAGGACCGTCGCCAATGATCACGACGGCGGGCTTGCCCGGCTCGAAGCGATACTTGCCCAGTGAGGCAAAGCCTTTATCCGGCGCTGCGGTCCGCTGGTTCACGGCGACCGTCTTTTTTCCATCCGCGCTCTCAATCGTCACGGGCGAATTGGTCGCCCGGTTCTGGTGCGGCGCGAAGTTGATTCGCACTTCGTAACTGCCCGCTTCTTTCACCGTGAATTCGTATCGGGCGGTGCCGGTTTCTTTTCCACCGCGATAACGGTAGCCGGTCTCGAAGTATCCTTCGAGTCCGTGTCCGCCGCCCCATGTTCCGGTGAGCTTGGCCTTGGTGTCATCGAGCGCGAGGCCTGGAAGGGTCTTGATTGAAGCTCCTGGAGCTCCTTCGTCGTCCACGCTCACCGCTGCTGGCGGTACGTAGCCCGCCGGAAGCGAGATCGGCTCCTGCAGAGTCTTGCGTCGTGCCGCGCCCGGTTGCCTCAGGAGGCCTTGCAGTTCGGGAAAGTATCGCTCGTACACCTCACGCGGTGTGCATTGGTTCTTCAGCGCGATGCTTGCGGCTTTTCCTACGACTTCGCCAATCATGCCGCCGGTCTTCATCACGCGCACGGTTCCGAGGGCTTCGTGGGTGACGCTGACGTTGCGCCCAGCCATGAAAAGGTTCTCCACATTGCGGGAATAAAAGCAGCGATAAGGCACCGGGTAGCCGTGCTTGCGGTCCACAGCCTTGTCGAACACCGCTTTCGAAATGAACGGATCTTTTTCGGCCACGCCTTTTGCGTATTGCTCTTTCGGGTAGTGGAGGTCGATGTCCCAAGTCGTCGGTACGGTGCCGTCCGGGAATTGCTTTTTACCCGCGATATCTTCGCGGTTCAGGATGACGTCGCCAAGCAACTGCCGGCTTTCGCGAGGTCCGCCGACATAGGCGACCCATTCGAGCTTTGCGTTTACATGCTGCTCTTTGCCGCCGCGATTTTTCATCGCATTCCAAGCGCCATAGACCGCACGGAAGTTCCAGTCGCGCGTGTCTTCGAGGCCGAGGATCGGATGTTTGTCAAAGCCGCTTTCCCAAAACCACTGCGCGTGAAAGCGCTGAGGATACGGAAAATCCTCCATTTCGAGCGTGAGTGCCCACGGCAGTTCGGGGAATGGTGCCGGTGCGGAAGTCTCTTTCCAACGCCACATATTCGACATCCCGAGGTGCTCGGTTTCCCTGATGGTGTGATCCGCGCCTGCGAGGTATCCGACCGATGCGTGCCCGGTTGCGTCGCAGAAAAACTTTCCCTCGAAGCGTGTGCGAGCGCCAGTGATCGTGTTGAGCGCGGTCACGGCCGAGATACTCGCGCCCTTTTTCTCCACGCCGGTCACGTGCTCATTAAAGAACAACGAGATGTTCGGCTCGGCGCGGACGAGCTTCTCTTTTTTATCGTCGCCAAATTCCTCGTAGGTTCCCGGAGAAAGCTTCGCGGTATCCTGGAATTCCTCCACGATTTCGCCGAGTTGCGGATAGAGCCCGCGCCGGGTGCCGCCCATCGCCCATACGCGAACCTCGCTGGAGCCGTTGCCGCCGAGGACCGGACGGTTTTGAATGAGCGCGACTTTGCATCCCATCCGCGCCGCGGAAATCGCCGTGCCGGTTCCGCCGTATCCGCCGCCGACGACGACGAGATCGTAGGTTCCGCCGTTGGCGGGCTTCTCGGGAAGTCCCGCAAGTTTCAAACGCCACGGTGCGTTACTATCGTTCGCGTCTTTCATGCCGGGCGGGGTGAAAGAGGGATCGTTGCTCAATATAATGGCATCGCAGCGGCCCGCGAACCCGGTGAGGTCGTGGAGTGCAAGCGTGGTCTCTGCTTTCGTGATTTCCACAGTTCCGCCATCCTGCCAATCCCAGCTTGCGCCCTTCGTCCCAAACGTCTCAGCGAGAGGTTTCGCGTCCACGAGGAGCTGAAACTTGCCCGGTGTGCCCGGCGCTTTCCAGCGCGCGACCCAGTCCATCGTCCGCACCCACACGCGCCATTTTCCGGGCTTCAGCGCCACGGTGGTCGTAGCGTCCTTCACCGGTTCGCCGAGGCCATGTGCGAGCATATAGGGCGAGCCCATGCTCTCGATGAATTGCGTGTCGATCAACCAGCCGCCCGGCTGTTTGAATGATTCTGCCTCGATGAGGACGGTGTCCGCCTGAACGGCTACGGCGGCTGCAATGAATAATGCGGTTTTGATCATGGTATTGGGATACTGTTGTGGGTGGAGCAATTCATAACCGCCGGACGGCAATTATTTTGGAATTTCGTTCAGCGTGTAGTAGCCGGCGTTGTGCAGGAGTCCTTTGCCCTCCGCGTTTTTCACGCCGGCGGCGGTGATTGCGTGGACGTGGCCTTTGGTGAGCTTGTCGAGTTTCAGCATCACGCTCTTGCCGTCCGCGGCGACGGTCGCGGAGACGACTTTCACGTCGGTCTTATCGACTTCCGGGCTGCCGTAGCTGGACTGGTAAATATACGTCCACGACGAGACTTTGTAGCTCGCGGGGTCGGCGGCGCTTTTCGCGTCGGCGGGCTGCGTGAATGTCAGCTCGAAGCCATCCGCCTTTGCGCGCATTTCGTGAATCTCGAATGGCATTTTTCCATTCCACGCAGCGCGCTCGAGTGCGAACGGCTTGCCGCCTTTCGCGCCCCAGCCGCGGTCGCTTCCGCCGGTGTAGAGCACGCCGTCGGGCGTCATGAGCGTGGCGATGTTGCCGCTGCCAAATCCGCTGAGGAAGTGGAAGACTGCGCCCTGGTAAACGCCGTTCACTTTCTCGAGAAAGACGCGCTGGACGTTCGAAAACGTCTGCTCGCCGACAAAGAGCTGGCCTTTGAACGGGCCGAACTTTCCGGTGAGGTCGAAGCACATTCCCGTGGGCGAATGTCCGACGATTCCGTGCGGCAGGACGACTGCGGGCGGGACGAATTCCTCGACCGTGCCGCGCTCGGTGTCGATGCGGCTGCCGCTCTTCGGCGTCGCGGGTTTCTTGGCGATGGGCGCTGTGGAGATGCCGCGTTTCGCCGCTGCTTCGAACGTATTCAGCCCGGTCGGGTTGCCCTGGAACGAGCCGACTTTCACGTGCTTGAGCGACGAACTGCCGTTCCACGGCCCTTGGTTGTCGGTGTAGAAAACCTCGCCATCCGGCGCAAAGCCGATGCCGCCGGGCGAGCGGACGCCGGTCGCGACGGGCTCGGATTTTCCATCCGGCGTAACGCGCATAACCCATCCGCGGAAGAGGCTGCTGGAGCCGCCGGAGCCGGTGAGGCAGAGCGTATTCCAAATCGAGCCGTCTTTCGGCGAGCGCGCTCCAAATGTGTATTCGTGGTAGTCGCCGTTGATTCCCCACGGCGCGGCGACGGTCTCGAATATATCCGCTTTTCCGTCGCCATCGCTGTCTTTCATGCGCGTGACTTCGGGGCGTTGCGTGGCCCAGAGCCAGCCGTCTTTGAACGAGATGCCGAGCGGTTCGTGCAGCCCGGCGGCGAAGCGCGTCCACTTCGGCGCGGTATCGCCGGGACCTGCCGCAGTCCAGATTTCGCCGCGACGCGTGGCGACTGCGAGCTTGCCGTCGGGCAGCAGTTCGAGCCCGGAGACTTCGAGCACTTCGCCTTCCGGCATCGGCACGCTGGTGACGTTGTAAAACTCGCGCTCGGCTTTGATCAGCTCGGCAGACGATGCTCCTTTTTGTGCAAATGCGACGCCGCTAAATGCTGCGAGGGCGATGGAAAATGTGATGCGTTTCATGGAAAGAGAATGTGATTAATGGTTCCAGACGTAGCTGACTTCGATGCGTGCGACGCCGTCTTTGAAAGTGACCGGCACGAGCAAATCAGTGCCGCGAACAACCGCTCCGGCGGCGTTGAGCGAAACGCCTTCATCGAGCGGAAAGACGCCGTTTTTCCCCGCAGCCACGGGCTTTCCGGATGCGAGCCGGAAGTGCAAATCGGCGGGCGCTTTTCCAGCGCGAAGCGTGATGAAGCGCTTCATCGTCGCGCCGGTGTGTCCGCTGTGCGACGCGGAGGCGGGCGCGGCTTCCATGCGGTCTTCGACTTCCACTCCGTTGAACGAATAGCGGAAAGTCGGGATGCTCTTTTTATCGAGCGTGTAGCCGCCGAACTTGTAGCCGGCGGGCCAGTCGCCCCACGGTAAATCCTTCGGTGCGGCGGGCCACTGCGCATCGGCTCCGGCGAGGACAGCGAGCGGGACGTTTTTGTCGAGCGCGACAACCGAGTAACCAAGCGGCGGCTGTGTGCCCGTGCCGCGGTCGGTCCAGTGGCGTTTGGCATCGATAAATGCGCCGCGCCAGACGAGCGCGACGTTGCAAAGCTCGGCGTCGTAGGCCGCATTCACTCCGCCGGGCAGTCCGACTGCGATGCCGCGCGAGCCGACTCCGGTGATGAAGTTGCGGTAGATGATCGCCTCATCTTTCACGACGAGCGGAGTGCCCGTCTGGCTCTCGCTCTTCTTCTTTTTCGGCGAAGCATCGAGCGTCGTCTTGGTCAGCCACGTCTCGGAAAAATCCGGCCCCGTCCACGACACATATAGCTCCGCGCCGCCGCCGCCTTGAAAGTAATCGAGCTGAAAATCGTGCATCCCCGGCGCGAGTTTCACGCTCGCCGTCTTGCCAGTTCCGGGAGGATGGATGCCGTCCTGCGCGACGACAGTCTTGCCATCGATGCGAATTCGCGAGCCGTCATCCGACGCGAGACGGAACGTGTGCTCGCCTTCTTTCTTCACCTCCAGCTTGCCGGTAAAGCGGATGCCGTATTCGTTTTTGTAGTCATCGAATTTCCAAACGATGAGCCCTTTGTCCAGCGCGCCTTCGCGCAACGGCTTGAGCTGCCCGAAGTCCGGGAGCATCTCCCATTTTCCAAGGAAAAGCTGGAATTTGCCATCGGTGAGCTTTGGTCCCGCAGGCATGTTCACCCCGCCGGGACGCACTTGCATCACGCCATTCATCGCCGCCGCGTGGCCGGGAAATGTGCAGACATACGGGTAGTCGCCGGGCTCGGTCGGCGCGGTGAAAACGAGGTCTTCCTTCGCATGAGGCGCGAGAGTTTTCGTCGCAGCGAGAACCCGCGGGTCGTTCGGGACCCAGTGCAGCTCCATGCCCTTCTCGCCAAGCGCCCAAGCCGTCTGAGCCAGCGCCATGCCTTTGTCATTCGCCGGTTTTGTGACCACGAGATTGTGCGGCATCTCGTCGTCATTGATGAGCGTCAGCTTCACCTTCGCTCCCGGCGGGACGATGAAATCCTGCACGTCGTATTTCATCTGCGCGGCGAGCGTCTTGATGGTCACAGCGACTTCGCCCTGCGCAAACAGCGCGGACGTCATCGAGAGCAGGCAAATCGGAATGGTAAGGAATTTCATGCGGCGGCGGAGTGGAGATGGAACCGCTCGTAGATTCCAGATATATTTTTCATGAGTCGCGAAGGCATTGCAAAGGTCATGGTTGCTGAACCGTCACACGGAAACGTCTAAGCGTGCAGGCTGCCGGGGATTGGTTCTGCGAATGATACTATTAAGAGTGAGTCTGGCCTTTCTTTGCGGGGCTGCGATGGCCGCACCGACGCCGGAGCAGGTGGAATTTTTTGAGAAACAGGTCCGTCCTGTTCTGGTGGAACAGTGCGTGAAATGCCACGGACCCGAGAAGCAGAAGGCGGAGTTGCGGCTGGATTCCCTGGCCGGAGTCCTGAAGGGCGCGGATACAGGACCGGTGGCGCTGGCGGGGCAACCGGACAAGAGCTCGCTCATCAAAAGCATCCGGCACGATGGTGATTTGAAGATGCCCGAGAAAGGTCCTAAAATGCCGGAGCCGCAAATTGCAGCGCTGACAGAGTGGGTGAAAATGGGGATGCCGTGGCCCGAAGGTGATGCTTCGAAAATGAAGCCCGATGTTGCGAAGACGCATTGGTCTTTCCAGCCGGTTAAGCCCGTCCCGGTACCTGCACCGACGCAGAACGCGGCATGGGTGAAAAGCCCGATCGATGCGTTCGTTTTGGAAAAGCTCATTGCCGAGAAGCTCGCGCCCTCGCCGGTCGCGAGCAAGCAGACGCTCATTCGCCGCGCAGCATTTGTGCTCACCGGCTTGCCTCCGTCGGACAGCGAAGTGGACGCTTTTCTGAAAGACACGTCGCCGGATGCATGGGCGAAAGTCGTGGATCGACTGCTCGCGTCACCCCGCTACGGAGAGCGTTGGGGCCGGTTCTGGCTCGATGTGGCGCGGTATGCGGATCACCGAGGGTATCTCGCAGGGAACGACAGTCGCGAGTATCCGTTTGCGTGGACGTATCGCGATTGGGTCATCCGCTCATTCAACGATGACCTTCCATACAATGAGTTTCTCACCCGCCAAATCGCGGCCGATATCGCGGGCTCCGGTGGAGACAAAGAGGACCTTGCTGCGCTTGGGTTTCTTACTTTGGGGCGCCGGTTTTTGAATGACCAGCACCTGATCATCGACGACCGCATTGATGTCGTCATGCGTGGAACCATGGGACTCACCGTCAGCTGCGCGCGATGCCACGATCATAAATTTGATCCCGTCACGGCGAAGGATTACTACGCGCTCTACGGCGTTTTTGCTTCATGCGATGAGGAGAAGGATCCCGGCAAGCTCCCGGAGCTTTCGGGAGGCAAGGCGACCGCCGCCTACCAGAAATTGCGCCAGCAACGGGATGCCGAGATCCTTGCGTATCAAAAGAGCGCTGCGGAACACTTGAACGCTATGTTGACACTCGCGGGCGTGCCGCCGGCATTTCCTGCGGAAGGAATTCCGATTTTGGAAAAGGCGCGCTTTTTCAGCCGCAAGTATCGCGATGAGCGTGCGAGGCTGGAGAAGAAGCGTTCGCAAGCGGAGATGAGCGATGGCGCGCCGCCGCGTGCCCATACGCTCGCCGACAAGGCGAAGGCGATCAATTCCCGTGTATTCATTCGCGGAAATCCCGGGAGGCAAGGGGACGAAGTCGTCCGCAGGTTCCCGTCCTTTCTGGGCGGTGAGGCCGCGCCTTTCAAAAACGGGAGCGGGCGTCTGGAGCTTGCGCAGGCGATTGTTAGTCCGTCCAATCCGCTGACGGCTCGCGTGATCGTGAATCGGGTCTGGTCGCACCTTTTCGGAGCGGGGCTTGTGCGGACGCCCGGTGATTTCGGCACAAAGTGCGAGCCGCCGGAGCATCAGGCGTTGCTCGATTACATGGCTGGGAAATTTGTCGCCGACGGATGGAGTTTCAAGAAACTGCACCGCGCCATTTTACTTTCCGCGACGTGGATGCAGACCAGCGACCAGCGTGCCGATGTGCAGCTTCGCGACCCCGAAAATCGTTTCCTTTCACGCCAGAACCGCCAGCGCCTCGACTGGGAGTCGCTCCACGATTCGCTCCTCGCGGCCTCGGATGAACTCGACGAAACGATGTTCGGTCGTCCCGTGAAAATCTTCGACGCCCCATTTCCGAAACGCCGCGCCATCTACGGTTACATCGATCGGCAGAATCTGCCTGCGACGTTGCGAACGTTCGATTTTGCCAGCCCGGACATGATGAACCCACAGCGCTCCGTGACGAGTGTTCCGCAGCAAGCGCTCTACATGCTCAACAGCCCTTTCGTCATGGAGCGCGCGAGTGCGCTCGCAGGCGCATCCGATGGCGGCGCACCCGAGGCGCAGAGGATTGTGCACTTGTTCGAGCGGGTAATTGGCCGCCAGCCCACTCCGTCCGAGCTTGCGGCTTCGCGCGAGTTCTTTGCGGATAAGCCCGACGCTCCAGTCACGGTCGCGCCACCGCTCTGGCAATATGGCTCCGGTCGCTACGACGGTGCGACGCAGCGGATGAGCTTCACGCCTTTCCCGAAATGGACAGGCAACGCGTGGCAGGGCGGCGACAAGCTTTCCGATCCGAAAGTCGGCTGGGCCTTTCTGACCGCCGAGAGCGGCCACCCGGATGTCGAGAAGGCTGCCATTCGCCGATTCACCGCGCCTCGCGACATGGTGCTCACTTTGGCGGGTCGTGTGCATCGGAAAGCAGAGGCCGGCAACGGAGTGCTCGCGCGCATTGTCAGCGATCGGAAAGGGCAAATTGCGGAATGGATCGTCGAGCCGAAAGGCGCAGTCGGTTCTCCCGTCGGCACGCTGGATGTGAAAGCAGGGGAGGTGATTGATTTTGTCGTCGAAAGCCGCGGCGACGCGAACTCCGACACCTTTGAATGGCGCACTGTTCTGACGGCTGCGGACGGAACCATTTTCTCCGCCAAGGACCAGTTTCGTGGCCCCGACGCTCCAGGGACAAAGCTCGACCGCTGGGCCAAATTCGCGCACGTGTTGTTGCAGTCGAACGAGTTCGCGTTCGTCGATTAAGGAATCACTGCGCGCGGAAATCGCCGGGGCTGATCTCGAATTCGCGGCGAAAGAGCCGGTTGAAAAACGACAGTTGGTTGAACCCATGTTCAAACGCGATCGTGCTGATGGGCTCGGCCGTTTCGCGCAGGGCGCGACAGACGGCTTGCAGCCGGACCTGGTTTAAAAAAGTGGAGAACGACTTGCCTGCGTGGCGATGGAACTGGCGGGCAAACGTCGCGCGACTCATGCCGGCGAGGGGAAGCAGCGCATCGAGGCGGATCGGCTCGCGGTAGTGCGCGAGGATGTAGCTCACCGCCCGCTGAATCGCGTCCTGTTGCTCCGCAGTCCCATTGAGCGAAAACGGCCGCGCGGCCAGCGCCCGCATCTCGCGGGCCGGCGCGACGGCGAGCAGGCTCATCAGCTTCAAAAATGCCACCAGCCTCGGCAGGCCGTTCAGATGCTGGAGTTCGCTCATCATACCTGCCGCCGCCCGCGCCGTTTCGCCCCGGACATGCAGCCCGCGCTGCGCCTTCACCGCCAGCGTTCGCAGAGGTTCGACCGCCTCGCCAAAACTCCAAATCCCGTGCTCCATCGGGAAATCCCACTGCAGCGACATCCCCGTTGAGCCCCCGTGCTGATGCCAGTAATGCGGCACATTCCCACCGATGAGCACCAGATCCCCCCAATCGAAAAGCTCAATCTGGTCCGCCACAAACCGAGTCCCTGAGCCGCGCTGAATCAGCGTCAGCTCCGTCGCCCGATGATAATGCCAGTGGTCCCCCTGACCTTGAATCGCCCGCGCCACGCCGCCCCTAATCACGCTCACACGGTCCACCCCCCGCGTCCATCGGAGCAAACGGAACGTCTCATCGGCATCAAGTCGGATATCTTCACGCTGCACAGGCATCGCTGGTATGATTGGCCGGGTAGTTCGGGATGAAAAGGAGTAAAAGTGAGACGATAGTGCCTCCCCGGCTGTTCTACTCGCCGAACGAATCACCCGCGCGAACGAAGCACTTGCAAACAGCCTGCCTACTTTATATCCAGAGCCCATGTCGCACGCCGCACAAACACTGGATACCGCACGGAAGAACTGCTCACCGAGGCCGCTGCTCGGGGACGGCATCACGGACTTCTGGGTCGAGACTGCGGACGCCCGCGATTCCCGTACCAGCTTCCGCGATTCGCTCAAAAGCATCCTCGACGAAGACACTTCGCAAAAGGTCCTAGTCCACGGACATCGAGGGTGCGGCAAGAGCACCGAAATCAACAAGTTCCTCTCCACCCTCGATCCTCATTGGCTCGTGGTATCGTTGAATGCCGATGACTACCTCCCCACCAGCGGCAATGAAGCCGCCGATGTCCTCCTGGCCGCTTGCACAAAGCTCATGGAGGTCGCCGAGAAAAAGGAACTGCCTCTCAACGACAAATCGATGGAGGGCGTTTGGAAATTTTTCGAACAAACCACTACAACAAAGACCGGCACGCGCGAGGCTACTGGAGGTGTCGAGGCAGGCGTTAATGTCTCCGAGAGCTTCTTCGGCAAGCTATTCGGTATCAAAGCCGATCTCGTCAGCGAGCTCAAGTTTGGCTCCCGCACGGACAACAGCACCGTCCACCAAATTCGCCGCCGCAAAGGCGAACTCTGCGCCGCCGTAAACGCCCTCGGCAACGCTGCCGAGATAGCTTGGCGCGAAAAATCGAAAGACCCGAAGGCACGCGTTCTCCTTGTCATCGAAGCGCTCGACAAACTCGGCCTCGCCGATGCTCGCCAGATATTTGTCCACGACGGGCGCATCCTTAGCGAAGTCGCCATCCGTGCCATCTACACCATCCCTGTCTTTACCTTTCACTCCGCCGACGCCGGGGCCATCCGCTCCTACTTCGAGAACGCTCTCGCTCTACCAATGATCAAAGTCTTTGGCCCGGACGGCAAGCCTTGCACCGACGGGCGCGATATTCTCAGAAAAATCGTCCGCAAACGTGTCGAGTCGGGCATCCTCCCAGACGATGCGCTCACCGTCCTTATTGAGCGCACCGGCGGCGTCCTGCGCAACATCTTCGAGGCCATCCAGACCGCCGCGCAATTCAATACCGTCCGCAAAATCGGCATCATCGACCGCGTCTCTATCGGCGACGCTCTTGACCGCATGGTGAACATCATCGGCCTGCAAATCGCCTACCCGCCCGAAGAGAAAAAAGCGCCGCGGCCGTTGCAGGAGAAACTTTACGCCATCGCCAAAGCGCAAGCCGCAGGGGAGACCACAACCGCCCAGCCGGATCCCGACATCCAGCTGCTGCTCATGAGCGGCGCATTGCTCGAATACAACGGCAAGGGCTGGCTCGGCGTCCACCCTTTGGCCTTCCAATATCTGAAATCCCTCAAACTCGATGTCGGATAGCGCCCACGAGCTTCCCGAACTGGAGACCTGCCTCAGCGAACCCGTTGCCGGGCTGCTCCTTCTCCGCTTCCAGTCGGACCTGGTTCTTACCTCACTTCTCGGCAGGCTCCGCTCCCAGCTCGGCACGCGGCAGTTGCACGACGTCCGCTTCAATCCCCGCACCGACTCCGCCAGCGGCATCGCCCAGCGGTGCGAGAGCCTTGCAGACTCCACCGTCCCCGTCCTCATCCTCCGCCCCGAGCCCGGCCAAGTGACCGACGCCGACCTCCCAACCGTCACCGCATTTTGGAAACAGCTCAACGCCCACCGCGAGCCGCTCGGCGAACTCAATGCCCAGCTCCTCCTCTGCCTCGATACCGCGCAGACGCCTTTCGCATTCAGCCACGCCAAAGACCTCATCTCTTGGTGCAGCCCGAAGTTCGAACTCATGACCCTCACCGAGACCGGCGGGGGAGAAAAAGCCACCAGCCACAGCGAAAAAAGCACCACAGCCTCCGGATCGTTCGGCGCCTCGGACCTCCTCACATGGAACTCCCTTCAGCCCCTCTGGCAACAGGTCATGAAGTCCGGCAAAAAGCCCGCCGCCGACGAAAATACCCGCCTTCTAGTCCCCCTCATCCGCAGCGCCGCAAACCTCGGCATGGTCACACAAGGCGCACACCTCATCCAGCAGGCAGGCGACCCCGCCTTCAGCAATGACGGCACCCGTGTGCTTTGGCTGGGGGCGTGTGGGGACTTGGCCGTCGCGGAGGGCGACCTACAGGGCGCGATGCGGCGTTTCACCGACAGTCTGCAAATTAGCGAACGCCTCGCCGCCATCGACCCGGCTCGCGCCGATTTGCAGCACGCCCTCTCGGTGTCGTATAACAAGCTCGGGGAGTTAGCCCTGAAGCAGGGCGATTTGCCCGGCGCAATGCAACTCTTCACCAACGGGCTGCAAATCCGAGCACGCCTCGCCGCTAGCGAACCGGCCAACGACACGTGGCAACTCGCCCTCTCCGTGTCGCATAGGCTGCTCGGAGACTTGGCCGAGGCGCAGGGCGACGTGCCCGGCGCGATACTGCACAACACCGAGTATCATCGCATCACTGAACGCCTAGCCGCGAGCGACCCGGAGAACGCAGAGTGGCAGCGCCAACTTTCCGTGTCGCATGGCAGGCTTGGAGACTTGGCCGTGAAGCGTGGCGACCTGCCCGGCGCGATACGGCGCTTTGTCGATAGCGTGCAAATCTTCGAACGCCTCGCCGCGAGCGACCCGGCCAACGCCCCGTTGCAGCGCGACCTCTCCATCTCGCACAACAAGCTCGGGGACTTGGCCGTCGCGCAGGGCGACCTGCCCGGCGCGATGCGGCGTTTCACCGACTCCCTTAGCATCCGCGAGCGCCTCGCCGCGAGCGACTCGGCCAACGCCGCGTGGCAGCGCGACATCGCTTCTAGTTGCTACAAGATTGCGCAGGTCCTCATGAAGCAATCCCGCTGGTGCGATGCACTGCCGTACATGGAGCGCAACCTTGCCATCGCCGAACGACTCGCCGCATCTGCGCCCTCGAATGTCATGTGGCAAAAGGATTTAACCGAAAGTCGGCGTATGATTGCCGACCTCCGCGCTAAGCTCACCCTATAACCTCCCCGATGACCACCACCCGGAACATTCTGCGAGCGAGGGCGGCGGTAGAGGGGCCGAGACCCTGTAAAGTAGTCAGCGGCTTTAGCCGTAGCGATGTGGCAGGCAGGGATGGTGAAGGAATTCACCCACAGCGCCTCTCTGCGAAGCGTTCTCGCGCCGAAAGCACGACGGTGTGTCGGCTAAATCCGCGGACTACTTTCGCACGCGCGGCTTGCGACGCGGCGAGAGCGGAATCGTGGCGACCCGTTGCACGGGCTATTCCCTTTGAAATGCTCGCGGTTTCCTCGGTTATCAAAGAGAAATGTCCAAAAATTGCACCATGCTTTGCCAAAACCGTGATTTTTCAAACATATTGCGTGATGATTGGTCAAATATGCTGCAATTTTGGGCAATACGGTGCAGAGTTTCGTCGTAGATACGCCGTTTTTATTAAAGGATATGCCGTTTCTCATCAAAGATACGTCATTTTTCAACAGTGTTGCGGTGGTGCGAAATGCGCTTCCGGTAGCACGCAAAAGTTTTTGTATTTTTTATTTGACTATTAAGTTGCATTTTGAAGTAATCCGTGAGCGTTAGCTGGGAATCCGGTTTTCGTTGCACACATTGTGATGCGTTCGAGCCGTATGGCTCCGCGATGCGTCGCTATCATCTATCCACCTTTAACGAATATTTAAAAAATGGCTCTTTCTTCTAAAGCATCGGTTATTCCTACAACTAACGAGTTCCTTGCGCACTGGTCTTCGGTCGATACGGAGCGGGGCGCGGCGGGCGGGATGGTGTTGGCAGAGGACAAGGGGAAGATTCCGGCGGGATTTAACCGCTCCGGGCTTGCTGTGCTGAAGGATTTGTTACAAGATAGGCTGGATGCAGTGCAGGATAAGTTGAACGATGCTGAGATTGCGCGGGGCGGCATTGCTTCTCAAAAGGCGATTATCTACAAGCGGCTGACGTTGTTCCTGGAGATGTTTGACGGCTACTATAAGAATACGGATTTTTATGTCACTCGCCCGGCTCCGGCCGGTATTGGGGCGGGAGAGGAAAATTTTATGGCTCCCTTGCGCGATATGAAGTCGCTGTGGCCAAAGTTGAATGCGGCACCGGCGCCTACGGGGATTACGTTGCCCATTCAAATCAACGAAGGAACCAACGATGAGCCGATCATGGTGCCGGTGGCGACGTTTTTGGCTCAGTTGCAGACGCTGCGCGGAAAGTATGAGCAGGAGAAAAATGCGCTTCAGGATTTGGCGATTGCGCGTGGGAAGCGGGATAAAACGATTGAGAGCATCCGGGCGGTTTTGGTGGCGTATCGGGATGCGGTTCCGTATGCCGTTGCGGGGAATCAGCCGCTGCTGGACACGCTTCCACGTTTGACTCCGGAGCCTGGCCATACGCCGGATGCTGTGAATGCGAGCGCGGCGCTGGAGGGGACGAATCAGGCCCGCATCGCGCACACGCAGTCGAACGATGCGGATTTCTTGCGCTATGAGGCGCGGGGTGCGGTCGGGGAGGATGCGGATGCGGAGGATGCGGTGGTGCTGGACACGCATACGGCGCGGGTGCCGGCGGATTTTGTAACTGGCTTTGGGTTAGGTTCGCCGGGGGCGGTGGTGACGCTATGGATTTATGTCGTGACGAAGGATGGCAACGAGCGCGGTTCGGTAAAAATGGTGGTGCGAAGGCCGTAGCGCGGCCTCGACTCGGGGCGCGGGGCGTTTGAGACAATAGTGCCAGTGTTTGCGCGGGGAGGCGTAGCGGCGGGGGCGGGCGGCGTGCGATGGTCGGGGTCATGAGCACACCTACGAACTACCGTTTTTCATTCGGACCTTGGAACATCAGCGAGGGCGCGGACCCTTTCGGCGTGGAGGTCCGGAAGGCTTTCCCGCACGAGGAGAAGTATGCGCTTTATCGCCCGATGGGTTTTGAGGGCGTGCAGTTTCACGACGATGATGTGGTGCCGGGGATGGATGCGCTGTCGCCGGCGCAACTGATGGCGAAGGCGGCGGAGGTGAAGACGATGCTGGGGAATCAAGGGCTGACGCCGGAATTCGTTGCGCCGCGGCTGTGGTTTGCGGAGCAGACGACGGACGGTGCTTATACGTCGAACAGCGAATTGGACCGGGCGTATGCGTGGGACCGGACGAAGAAGTGCATCGATATTGCGCGGGCGATCGACTGCAAGGGGATCGTGCTGTGGCTTTCCCGCGAGGGCACTTACATCCGCGAGGCGAAGGACGCGAAGCTGGCGTATCAGCGCTTGCTGGAGACGGTGAACGCGATGCTGGATTACGATAAGACGATTGAAATTTGGATCGAGCCGAAGCCAAACGAGCCGACGGACCAGGCGTATGTGCCGACCATCGGTCACGCGATCGCGATGTCGTATGCGTCGAAGGATCACAGCCGCGTGAAAGGGCTCATCGAGAGCGCTCACGCAATGCTCGCAGGACTCGACGCCAGCGACGAGATGGCCTTTGCGCTCGCACACGACAAACTCGCGAGCGTCCATCTCAATGATCAGAACGGTCTGAAATACGATCAGGACAAAAACTTCGGCGGTGCGAATTTGCGCGCGGCGTTTAACCAAGTCCGCGTGCTGGAAGAGAGCGGCTACGGCAGCCGCGGGGAGTTCATCGGGCTCGATGTGAAAGCGATGCGCACGCAGCGGGGTTTCCCGGTGACGGATCATTTGAAAAACAGCCGCGAGCTTTTCCTGCACCTCGTGGAGAAGGTCCGCACGATGGACCAGAAGCTCGTCGCGCAACTCCGCGACGCGCGAGATTACGAGGCACTGGAGCTTTACATCCTCAAGCATCTCATGGGGATTCGGTAACCACTCTTCGGCCCGGGAAATGGGCGAAAGTGCGCGAATATGATTTTCCTTTCGCGTCTTTTCGCGTCTTTCGCGGGGAGTCATCCACCACACATTATGAAACAATTTCGTCTCAACCGCCTTTTTAACGCCAAGTCCAACCGCTGCTTCGATGTCGCGGTGGATCATGGATTCTTCAACCAGCCCGGCTTTCTCGCGGGCATCGAAAACATCGCGAAGACCGTGCAGACGCTCGTCGCTGCCGGGCCCGATGCGATTCAGCTCACTCCGGGACAGGCGCGTCATTTGCAAGGCGTGCTCGGGCACGACAAGCCACGGCTCGTCCTGCGCACCGACACGGCAAACGTCTATGGCAAGGAGCTGCCGAAGGCGGCGTTTAGCGCGATGATCGAAGATGCGATGCTGCAAGCGGTGCGCCTCGATGCGGCGTGCGTTTGCGTGAATCTTTTCCATATTCCCGGCGCGCCCGAAGTGACCGAACAGTGCATCACGAACATCCTGAAACTCAAAGTGCAGAGCGACCACTACGCGATGCCGATGATGGTGGAGCCGCTCGTTTTCCGCCCGAATTCCGAGGCCGGTGGATACATGGTCGATGGCGATGAAACGAAGATCGTCCACTTGGTCCGTCAGGCTGTGGAGCTGGGCGCGGATGTGATTAAAGCCGACCCGACGGACGACGTTTCGCGCTACCACAAAGTCATCGAAGCCGCGAGCGGCATCCCGGTTCTCGTCCGCGGCGGTGGAAAGGTGAGCGACCAGGAAATCCTCGTCCGCACCCAAGGCCTGCTGGCGCAAGGTGCGAGCGGAATCGTCTATGGCCGCAACATCATCCAGCACACCAACCCCGCCGGAATCGTCCGAGCGCTGATGGCGATGGTCCACGACGGCGCAAGCGTCGAGGCGGCGCTGGCGATGATTGCTTAATCACACTCCATGAAAGACATCAAAATCGGAATCATCGGTGGCGGTCTTATGGGCCGGGAAATGGCGAGTGCGTTTGCGCGGTGGTGCGCGATGACAGACGTCACTGTGCGCCCTGTGCTCGCCGCGGTGGCGGACTTGAACCCCGCGACGCTCGCGTGGTTTGACTGCATCCCGAGCTGCACGCAGCGCGTGACGGATTACCACGAACTGCTCGCGAATCCCGAGATCGATGTCGTCTATGTCGCGGTCCCGCACAACCTGCACGAGAAGATTTACTGCGACGTGCTCGCGGCGGGTAAAGATCTCTTCGCGGAGAAGCCGTTTGGCATCGACCTCGCCTCGGCAAAGCGCATCGCCGCAGCGGTGAAATCGAGTGGGCGCTTTGTGCGTTGCAGCTCGGAGATGCCGTTTTTTCCCGGCGGACAGCGCGCTCTTGCGGTGGCTGCGAGTGGAAAAATTGGTCGGGTGCTGGAAGTCGTTTCCGGCTTTCACCACAGCAGCGACCTCGATGCGACGAAGCCCGCAAACTGGAAGCGCCTTAGCGCGACGTGCGGCGAAGGCGGTGTGCTCAACGATCTCGGTATGCATGCGTGTCATTTGCCTCTGCGCCTTGGCTGGAAGCCCTCGCGCGTCTTTGCGCAACTCCAGCACGGCTACGCGACGCGTCCCGATGGGAAAGGCGGCACGGTTGCTTGCGATACCTGGGATAATGCGATGGTTCACGGCTGGACTACGGTCGCCGGTGAGGAAGTGCCCGTGCGTTTGGAGATGAAACGCCTGATGCCCGGCGCGACGAACACTTGGTATATCGAAGTGCTCGGCACCGATGGCGGGGTTCGCTTTTCCACCGCCGAGCCCAAGACGCTCTGGCTTTTCGAGCGCGGCAAAGAGCAATGGTGGAAGCGCACGGACCTCGGCTTTAGCACGCAGTTCAAAGTGGTGACGGGCGGAATCTTCGAGCCGGGATTTGCGGATGTCATTCAGCAAATGTGGGCGGCATTTCTCATGGAGCGGGCAGGGGAACTCGGCGAGCGCTTTGGCTGCGCCACGCCGGACGAAGCCGTCGCCAGCCATGAGATTTTCGCCGCTGCGCTGGAGTCGCATCGCACGGGAGCGAGTGTCGCCGTGTAGGGGTTTCTCTCGGCGATGGAGCGATGTCTATTTGCGGGTTCGGAGGATCTGTGATTTGTTGCGTTGACTTCGCCTTATGTGTTCAACGCTCTGCCTGCTCTCAGCTCTCACGCTTCTCGCTTCTCCTTCGTTTGCGAGGCCGGTGGATTCTGATTTTGAGGAGACGAATTTCGTGGCCGGTCTCGCCGCACCGACGAGCATGGCTTGGGCGCCCGACGGCTCAGGGCGGATGTTTGTAACCGAGAAAGCGAGCGGGGTCCGGGTGGTGCAGAACGGGCAATTGCTGCCGACTCCCTTTGTGAGTTTTCCCACGGTCTATTCGGAGAACGAGTGCGGGGTGTTGAGTGTGGTTTTTGATCCTGCATACGCACTGAATCGCTGGGTGTATGTGTTTGTGACGGTGTCGGACCATGAGCAGCGGATCATGCGATTCCGTGACGTGGAAAATGTGGGGATGGAGCGCGTGAATATCATTACCGGCCTGCCGACGATGGGCGCGAATCACAACGGGGGGGCGATGGCATTTGGGGCGGATGGGAAGTTGTATTGGGCAATCGGAGACCTCGGCGACAAGCGCGGTGTGGATGGTGATCTGCGCACGCTCGCTGCGAAAGTCGGGCGGGCAAATGCGGATGGAAGTGTGCCGGGCGATAATCCGTTTCGCGATGGGGCGGGGCCGAACAACGACTACATTTGGGCGACGGGTTTTCGAAATCCATTTACGATGACGTTGCAGCCACGGACGGGAAAGCTGTGGCTGAATGTGGTGGGCAGCACTCCGAACGGACAAACCGAGCCGAACAGCACGCCCGGCTACGAGCAGGTGTTCGCACTGAATCGGGCGGATGACGGCGGATACGATGACTACGAGGGGAATCAGCCTGCCGGGGAGCGCTACACGACGCCGTTTGCGAGGCCCTTTGCGCATCCGGTGATCCAATATAAAACCGATACTTTTGACGACGCGGGGCAGGTGCGAAGTATCGACTCGGTGGCACGCAGCGCGGGGGTGGTGACGGTGACGACGACGAGCGCGCATCCGTTTCGTATCGGCCAGGCGGTGAACGTGGACGGCGCGGGAGTTCTGAGCGGGACTTATGTGGTTCGAGCGGTGCCTACGTCGGCGACGTTCACTGCGGCGGCGTCCGGCGTGGATGCCACGGAAACCGGCGGGACTGCGCAACCGGTGGTGATTGGTTCGGCGATTACAGGCGGGACGTTTTACGAGAGCACGGCTTTTCCGGCGGAATATCGCGGGAACTTTTTCTGGTGCGATTACACCGGCGGTGTGGTCATGCGGGCGAGGCTCGATTCGGAGAACAAGCCGGTGAGCATCGCGCCATTTGTGGTCGATGCGGGCTCGGTCACGGACACTTCGGTGGGACCGGATGGAGCGTTGTATTATCTCAATGTGGACTCGGGAGATGTCTGGCGGGTTGCCGCTACGAATCCCAGCGGGTTGGTGGTCACTCCCACTTCGATGCGTCTTCTTGAGGGAGGTTCGGGTGTGATTTCCGTGCGGCTCGCAGTTGCTCCAACAGGAAATGTGTCGGTGCGAACCGGTGCCGCTGATCCGGATGGTCCTGTGTTGGTGACGGGAGGCGGCGAGATTACTTTCACTCCGCAGAACTGGGATGTGCCGCAATCGGTGTCGCTCGCTTCGCCAGTGGATGCGGATACGGAGGACGCGGAGGAAACGGTGATTTTGAGCGCCACGGGGTTCAGTCCCGTGGAGGTCAATGTGGGGATTGCAGATACGAGTGCGCTTGCGCCTGTGGTGTCGGTATCCGCGATGACGCTCACGGAGGGCGCTCGTTCGCAGTCTTTCACGGTCGCACTTTCGGAGCCCCCGTCGAGGCCGGTGACATTTGCTGTGAGGCGGGCAACCGGGCCTGCGGGGGTAAAGATTTCCGGCGGGCGGATGACGTTTAATGCGCGCAATTTCAACCGCCCGAAAACCGTTCGTGTATCTGCGCGACAGGATCGCAATACGGTGAATGAATCGAACACTCTGAGCATTGCCGGGCGTGGCTACGAACGTCGGAATGTGGCGGTGACCGTGCTGGACAACGACCCATCTCCGCCGACATTCACCAGTGCGCCGAAGACGCAGGCCGTGGCCGGCCTGCCTTACTTATATTCGTGCAGCGCAGTGGGACTGCCGGCGCCGACGTATGCACTGATTGCGGGTCCGGCGGGGATGACGGTCGATGCTGCCACGGGCGCGGTGACGTGGCCTGTGCCGACGCTCGGCAGTCACATCGTGACTTTGACGTTGGATAACGGGCGGGCTCCGGGTGCGCAGCAGAGCTTTACGCTGATGGTTGCTGCGGACGAGGCTCCCTCGCTCGTCCTGTCCGCCCCGCATGAGGGGCAGGTGGTTGCAGGGAGCCACGCGGAGTTTTTCGGTAGCGGGAGTGACGATTACCGATGTGTGAAGGCGGAGTTTTATGTGGATGATGTGCTCGTCTTCACGGACTCGGGGACGACGGGGCATTACCATCTTTTTGGCGGTCACGCGTTGTGGGATACGACCGGGCTGGCAAACGGGCCGCATACCGTGAAGATGATCGTCTTTGACGACCTCGGCCAGACTGCAACCGCCAGCGCGAGCGTCACCGTCGCCAACTGATTTTATGCTCAGACTTATTCCCTTGATTGCCGTTTTCGCAGCGACGGCCTTTGCCCATGTCGCCGAACCAACGGAGTCCCCGAAGCTGCTTCAGCCCCGAGTGTCGTTGCGGGACTTGAACAGCTTTACGGAAAGCGAAGTGGTTTATCGCATGGCGGTGCCGCCGGGCGCGACGAACCTCATTGTAAAGACCGTCGGCGGGCGGGGGGATTGCGATGTTTTCGTCCGCCGCGGAGTTCATCCCACCCATGAGCAGTACGATGATGCGAGCACGAATTTCGGGAACACTGAGACGGTCCTCATCGCAGCGCCGGAAAGCGGCGTGTGGTATGTGCTGCTTCACGCTTCGAGGCTCTTCCAGGGAGTGCGGCTGACGGTCGATTATTCGCTGCCGAGGCGTGTCGCCGCGCTGCCGGTTTTCCTGCCGGGGCCAGGGACATTTACGGGGGCGGCGAAGATCACGCTTCGCTCGCCGGCGGCTGGGGCGAGGGTGGCATTTACGACGGATGGCAGCGAACCGACGCCGACCTCGACACGCTATCGGAAGCCGTTGGTGCTCGCCGCGACGACGACGGTAAAAGCGTGCGCTTTTCTGCGCGATGGGACGGCGAGCCCGGTCGTCAGCGAGACATTTATCATCGAGCCCGCAGGGACGGAGACGACGCTGCAAAGCGGTGTGGCTGCGGTGCACCGCGGCGGAAGCATGGGGAGTATGAGCATTTTCAAACTCAACGTCCCTGCCGGTCAGCCGCGCAAACTTCAGATCGAGACGGTGGGCGGGTTCGGGGCTTCGGCGCTCTACGTCCGTCACGGCGCACCTCCGACCACGCGGCAGTTTGACCGCCGCATCAACAAATCCCGGAACATCGCTTCGTTTGAGCGCAAGGACGCCGCGCCGGGCGACTGGTATATCGGGGTTCGCGCGCTGGGTGGCTACTCGGGCGTCGCGGTGTTTGCAAACCACACCGCCGCGATCCCGGATCTCGTGGTCTGGCGGGATACGCTGCAACCTTACATCACGACGCAGACATTTGCGGCGGATGAATGCGCGGTCGTCGAGGGGCACATCGTCGCAGGCACGCGCCGATTGCTCCGGTTCAGCACGGAGTCGCGCAACATCGGCGGCGCGGATTTGGTGGTCGGCTCGCCGGTCGGGAATCCGAACTTCGAGTTTGCGGAATGCCACGGGCACTACCACTTCCTCGGATTTGCCCGATATCGGCTGCTGGATTTGCAGGGCGGAGTCGCGGCGGTGGGGAGAAAGGTGAGCTTTTGCCTCGAAGACATCGCGCGCTGGAATGTCTCGGCCAGCGAAAATACGAAGTTCACCTGCGACGCACAGGGTATCCAGGAAGGCTGGTCCGACATTTACGACAGCGGCCTCGAAGGGCAGTGGGTGGACATCACGGATGTGGCGGCGGGGGATTACATCCTCGAAGTCACGATGAACCCCGACCACATATTACTGGAGGGAGACTATACGAACAACGTGACGACTTTGCCGGTGACCGTCCCAGCGCCCTGAACCCCGCCATCAATTCCGACATCCAACCCGGATGAGTATCTCAACGGAGACCTCAAAGCCTCGTTGGGACGGAAGCCTTCGCCAAGGGAACAGAAGACATTGGAGAAGAACCTCAACAGTCACATGTACATGCTTAGAAAATCTCCCGCACGAGTTGCTGCCTACTTTCAGGCTGAGCACGTTCGTTACGCCGCTGCCGCTTGAAAATTGTCACTGCTTATTCTTGCCGGAGTATTATTTGTGAAAGATGGTATTACATTATCACCGCCGGATTGCTCAAGCAGCTACCATCACCTCACGACTGACAGAGAGCTAGTCGATGAGTGCGTTGATGGGTGACGCTGGTTCCCGAAAGCGTCATCGAAAAAGCTTGGCAGTGACCGGGCGGATAGTCATATGTGTGCATACAAGAGTGAGCGCATGAAACTTCCCGCGATCAAATTTTGCACGCAAGAATCGGCATGTCTGAGGTCTGCCTCGGACTTCCTTTGCAAGCCCTGCATGTGGCGTGCTTCGTTTGCGTCATCCTTTACTGCGACGATTTCGCGTCGGACTTTCCGCTCCTTTGCAGGCACTCAACCGGTCTCCTAACTGAAAACATCCATATGGCTACTCGTACGAAAATCCAAAAGAAGGCAGTCGGCTCCAAGCGGATTGCTTCGGCACCCGTCATTTCCAAGCTGACCTCGATTTGGGCGGCGCATCACGAAGGATTCGATCGTGTGGTCTTCCAGTTTGACGGCCCTGTTCCCGCCCGCCGCGACGTGGCATTTGTGCCGGAGATTATCGCGGATGCCTCGGGCCTTGTGGTGCCGATGTTTGGTGCCGCGTTTCTGAGCGTGACGTTTTCGGACGCCACGAACCATGATGACCTCGGCACTGTTTTTACCGCAGAGCGCACCACTTGTGGATTGCCCAACGTTATTCAGGTCGTTCGGTCCGGCGATTTTGAGGCGGTGCTTTCGTTCGGGATCGGGCTGGCGCGGCGCGGGCGCATCGATGTGTTCACCCTTTCCAATCCGAGCCGGGTGGTCATCGACATCGCGGCCGCCTTCACCACCGTGCAGACGCGCGTATTCTTTGTGGACTCGCATCGCTTTGAGATCGGGCAGGAACCGTACACCAAGGCGGTGTTTCGTTCAGTGATTCCCCCGAATGTCGCTGCGCGATCGCTGGACTGGCTGTTTGCAGGGCCGACCCCGGCGGAGCTTGCGGGAGGTTTGACGTTTGTGAACTCCGACGCCACGGGCTTCAGCAATCTTACGATTAGCAACCGGGTCGCGCGGGTCCGACTGACCGGCGGGGCCGACAGCCACGGCTCGACGCTCACCATCGCGGCGGAAATCTTTCCGTTACTGAAACAGTTCCCAACGGTGCGATGGGTGAAAATCCTCGACCCCAACGGACAGACCCAAAATCCGACCGGACAATCAGACTCCATCCCAGCCGGCCTGGAGCCATAGGAGCGCGATCGGTTTTAGCGGGTAAAGGAATGCGGGCGGTCTTTGTCGAGAGAGTTCCGCCTATAGCTTACGAGCCGCGCAGTGCGGCGACGAAGTAGAAAATCCCTGCGAGGGCGATGAATGCGGAGCCTCCGCGAAGTACGCGCAGGCTAAATCGTTCGCGGGACTGCGAGTCGGCCAGGGCTTTCCGGATGAGAATGAGCGCGCCGAAAACGGGGAGCACGACGATCTGGTGCCCGAGTTCCACGCCGATGCTGAATCCGCCGAGCGCCGCACCGAGCGGAAGGCCGGGGAGATCCTGCATGGCGTCGAGCAATCCGCCTGCAAACCCGAGACCGTGGAACAGGCCGAACCCGAATGCCAAAGCCATGCGCAACCGTCCGCGGGCATTCGTGGGACGCAGTGCGTTTTGCAGCGCGATGACGACGATGCTTGCTGCGATCACCGGTTCGACGATTCGCGACGAGAGCCTCACGATATCGCAAACCGAGAACACGAGCGTGATGGTGTGTGCGACGGTGAAGATGGAAACGATGACGATGAGTTCGCGCCATCGAGTCGCTGCGAGGACGAGGGCGGTGATGAAAAGGAGATGATCCCAGCCCTCGATAATGTGGTGAAATCCGTGGGCGAGGTATTCGCTGAAGATCGTGGTGGTAGAAGGGATGTTCGCCGCAGTCGCGACGGTTGCTGGCACGATGGTCAACGCAGTTTTATGGGTGAAAAGCGTGGAGCCGTCGGCGATGAGACCGGGCGGACGGGTGGTGACGACGAATGTCGATTCCCACTGATTGCCGGGCGCGAACGGGATTTCGTTGAGCAGGTTCTGTGATGCGCGGATTTCGCGCGGGACTGTAGTAAAATCGTAGCGCAGTGCGTAGCGCGCGAAGCCTTTGGCGCTGCGGTCCTCAGGAATGGTAACCGTCTCCACACGACCCGTCAGCGGGATTCCGTCGGCGACGAATGTGAGATGTCCGAGCAAGTAGCGACCGTGTGCGGTGCACGTTGCAGCGAAGTCTCCGGGTGGTTCTTCGGTCGAGTGTGCGGTGGCTACGAATACGGCCTCGTTGGAGACACGCGCATCGATGACAAGATGGTCGGACTTGACCGTGAATTCCATGCTGCCTTGCGCCACCGGATGCGCGAACGCGGTGATGGCGAGCAGGAGGAAACACGCAACGCACAACCAATGGCGGACGGTGGTTTTCATCGGTGAAAGTGGACCGACTGATGTCGCGGATTTTCGATGCCTGCCCGTCGGATTAGTTCGCGGCCTTTCGCGACCTGGCCTTGCGACATTGCGATCATTCCCGCGCGGTAAAGAATGTGCGCATCGCGTGTGCCGGTCGCCACTGCGAGGTCTGCGTATTTCGCCGCTTCATCGTGCCGGCCCGCGAGCGAAAGCGCCCAAGCGAGCGCTTCGCATGCTCCGAGACTTTGCCGGTCGGCGTAGTCCTTTCGCGCGAGTTTTACGGCTTCTTCGTAGTTTGCCCGCGAGTCGCAGTAGAAACCGGCGAGGTGATGCAGGTAGATGACTTCTCCGCGATCCATGGATGCTTGATACGCGGCAAGCGCGCGGTCGTGAAAGGTGCGCGCAAGTTCCTCGCGGCTCGCAGCGAGCGCGACATCACCGGCGGCCTGAAGCAGTTCCGGGCGGCCCTCGGTGGCGGCGATAGCGGCGTCCAGGAGCGCGAGCGCTTCGTCCGTGCGGCCTTGTGCGGCGCGGAGTTCGGCGAGGTGCTCGGTGGCGCTCCAATCGCCGGGCCGGTGGGTGAGGGCTTCGGCATAGGCCCGCTCCGCTTCATCGAAATCGCCGGTTCGAAATTTGCGCCCGCCAAATTGCACGAGTGCCCAGGCGAGCACCGCGGGTTGGGCGGGCGAGAGTTTGCGGGCGGCTTCCAGCAATGCCGTGGTCGGAGTGGCAGTGTCTTGTCCGCGAACCGATGCGAGTCGGGCGCGACGCGAGTAGATTGCAATGCCATCGGACTCGCGTTTATCGAGATCGTTCAACGTGGCTTCTGCGGCGTTGTAGTCGCCGAGCTCAAGTTGCGCGTCGAAAAGCAGATAAGCCCCGGCGGCTTTTTCCGGGCGTAGTTTGAGAAATAGCTGCGCGGCGTCGCGGGCTGCGACGAAGCGGTGCGCGGCGAGCGCGACGCGGCCTTGCGCTAGGATGCCGGATACGTTGTTCTCCGCCTCAAGCCCGCGCAGCGCCTGAACGGATGCGGCTTCGGCAAGCGGCAGCCATTTCATCTGGCCGGTATCGCGGAGTTGGGTCAGGCAGCGTTCGGCGAGTTGGGCCTGGGCGATGAAATCATCCGGGTCTTTGCGGACGCGCTCCTGGAGAAAGGCAAGTCCTTGCGGGGGCGGCTCCGCAGCCGATAGCGCGGATACAGCGCAAGCGAGAATGAGGAGCGAAAGTGTCGACATAGGTTTTCAACAAAAAGCCGTGCCGGTCTCGCGAGAAGACCGGCACGGCTGAGATTTGCCGGGACGAAACTAGTTACGGGTGTTGTCGTCGGTATTGGCGTTTCCGCGCGGCATTTGCGGTGGTGCGAGGAATGGGAATGTCGTCCGGAATGCTACGTCGTTTGCATTCACGTTGTCGCTGTCGATGGCGGTATTTTGATTCACCACGAAGCTGAGGATTGTGTCGATGACGTCATCTCCGGGCCGGCGTCCATTGGGGAAGCCGTTCGTGTTGCTGCCTGCGCCGCCTACGCCGTCGTTGGGTTTGACCATCTTGTCGGTTTCGAGTCGGAGCATGTCGCCAGTTCCTTCCGCAGCGCCTTTTAGGAGTTTGTTTGCGACGCTGTCGAATGTCGCCGGCAGTCCGACCACGCTGGCCAGCACTCCAATGTTAGCGGAGTTTGTGCCGAGTGATGTGAGGCGCGCTGCAATGGAGTTGAAGAAGCGGCCCTTGCCGTCGTCCTTCGTTGTGGCGCCGTTGTATTCATTCTTCCGATTGTATGGGATGAAAACAGCGTTCACTCCGGGAATGCCTTCGCGGTCCACGACGGTGTAAGCACCGCCGCCGACCTTGGCACCGCCTTTGATTTTCTCGTTCTTCCGCGATGCAACGCAGGAGATTCCAACGGTGCTCGGTGCGCTCGCCAGGCTGCTCCGAAGTTGCGCGGCGGGGATCGTCAGTGCAATCGCCATGACATTGTAGCCGGCGAACGTGTCGCGTCCGCGGTCAAGATGCGTCGGGTCTAGAGTTCCGCTGGTGACGGAGTTCGCGAAACGGATGAAGCCGGGAATATCGAAGAAGAACGGATCATCCTGCTCACCTGCGAAGAACTTGATTCCGAGGTCATCGCCCTTTGCGTTTCTGAGGTTGTTGATCAGCTCGGCCGGCGCGGTCCCATCGGTCGTTGCAGTCCCGGCCAGCGTAGGTTGGGTGACAGGCGCATGAGACAATCCCTTAGCCCCGGCGAGGGTCGCAGGAACTTTTCCGCGGAACGAAACGATTGCATCCTGCTGAGTGCGCAGCACGCCTTTCAGTCCCTTGATTTCAGGCGCGACGAACCCGGTGTCTCCGGACTTGAGCCCCTTTTTATCGATGACCGGAACGAGTCGGTTGTTAAACGTGACATCGATGAACATGTCCGGCGTGGAGTCGCCGGTGTTTTCGATTTGAAATGTGTAGCGAACGTTTTCGTCAAAGATTGCGAAGTTTCCAGCCTCGCCGGGGACGATGAATCCGCGGACTGTGTTGATGAGAACGACGTTGTCGTTGTTGGTGGGATCGAGAAACGCATAGACGTCGGCAAGGTCTGCACCTTGGTCGCCACCCACGGTGGGTGAATCTGCGTGGTCGGCTGCAATTGCGGATAGTGCGAACCCGAGGGCTGCAATGGTTCCGAGTAGGATCGATGATGTTTTCATGAATAAGGCTGGAGTTGGTTGTTGTGTTGATTGGGTAAGCGGTTTGTTTCCACCCCGCCTAAGCGTCGCCGATTGGAACTGGTTATTTTGGGCGGTCAATGCTTATTCTCGTTAGTAGATGATTTCAAATCGCACATTATTCCCGGTCTGGGGCGCTTTTTTGATATTGTTGATCTCCGTGTGCGCCTATCGGGCGGCGTCCGGCCCCGGCAGGGCCGATAGAACCAGCATTCCTGCTCCTGTTGTCGTGCATGAAGCGGCGCCGGAGCCCAAAGCGCGCGGTTCCGGCGAGGAGCAGACGAGCGGTGCCGCCGAAGCACGGCCCGGCTTATCTGCGGTGGCACGTCCGGTAACTGTCCAAACCCGCGAACTCGTCGCGGCGTATCTCCACATTGAGGATGTGCGCGAGCGCGGCGATATGGCCCGCTCGATTGCATCGATGGACGACGCGGAATCCCTCCATCATATCGCCACGCTCTTTCATCGATCCCGACATCCCGATGAACGCGAGGCGCTCATCGCCGCGCTCGGGGATACCGACTTCAGCACGGAGCTCGATGGCAAGCTTTCCCTTCTCGCCTCGGCCCTCGTAGGGCAGGCGCGCAACGTCCGCAGTGCCGCTCTCGGCGTGGTCGGGAGAATCGAAGATCCGCGAGCCGTTGCGCTCGTGAAGAAAATCGCGCGAACCGATCCGGATCACGAAGTTCGCGACGCTGCAAAAGCGTTCATCGACGCGGAGTAGTTTCTGCGATGCTGTCGTCGCCAAGAATGGAATTGGCGCACGCCGCACTGCTCCCTAGCGTCCGCGCATGGCACACACACTACATGGAAAGACGGCGCTCATCACCGGAGCGAGCAGGGGACTTGGCAAAGCGATGGCGCTCGCGCTCGCCGATGCGGGAGCGCACGTCGCGCTCGTCTCCCGCGACGAGGCCAGGCTCCAGGAAGCCGCCGCGCAGATTCGCGACGCGGGCGGCACTGCCGACGTGTTTGTCGCGGATGTGACGGACGAAGCGCAGGTCGGGCGTCTGCGGGATTCCGTCGCTGCGAAATTCGGCGCACGACTCGACATCCTCATCAACAACGCAGGCATCAATCTCCGCAAGCCCATCACGGACTTCACCCTTGCCGAATGGAACAACGTCCTCACCACAAACCTCACAAGCGTATTCCTGCTCTGCCGCGCGTTTGTGCCGATGATGAAAGGGCGCGACTACGGTCGCATCATCAACATGACATCCATGATGTCCCACATCTCGCTGCCGGGCCGCACCGCATACTCCGCCAGCAAATCCGCACTGCTCGGGTTTAACAAAGCACTCGCGCTCGAGCTCGCCGGAGAAAAAATCACCGTCAACGGAATCAGCCCCGGCGTTTGCGATACGGAGATCAACGCACCGCTCATGCAAAACCCCGCGCTGAAAGCCGAGTTCCTCGCGAAGATTCCCGTCGGTCGTTTTGGCGAAGCCGCCGAGATCGCAAAACTCGCCGTCTATCTCTGCTCGGAAGACGCAGGCTTCATCACCGGCACCGATGTGGTGATCGACGGCGGCTGGACTGCGCAATAGCAGCGGGCCGGTTTATCGCTGAGGGATGGATTTCGTCACTTTTCCATCCACCGCGTTGCCCATGATACGATTGTTGCGCAGCGAGATGATCGCGCCGGGGGCTGTGCGCTTCAGGCCGAGCACGGTGTTGTTGGTGACCGTGGAGGTAGAGAGGTAGATGATGCCGTCCGCCACGATGCCGAAGTTGTTGCCGGCGGATGTGCAGTTTTCGATAGTCATCTTTGTCCCTGCTGCGGCGCGCAAGCCGGCGGCCGCGAGAAACCCACGATTTCCCGGATTCGATACAACCGCGAATCCCGCGGTGCCGATATCCTTGTGTATGAAACACAACATCATCACTACCACCATCACCGCAGCGCTCTTTACGCTCAGCACATCAACCGCGATTTTTGCGGAAGATGTGGTGAAGACAGAGAGCACCGCCGCAAACGCCACCGCAGACGCGAAATTCATGGATGACGTCACCCGCGGCAGCCTCACGGAAATCAAGGCCGCCGACATCGCGCAGGGCCAGACCAAGCGCGACGACGTGAAAGCCTTCGCCAAGAGCATCGAGAAGGATCACACCGACGTGAACAAGAACCTCGCCACGCTCGCGGATCGCATGAACATGAAATTGCCGAAGGACTTCGGCGATCATCAGGCGTTCATCGACGGACTCAAAGCCAAGACGGATGCTGATTTCGATCGCACTTACGTCGCCGCCACCGTGGCCAGCCACACGAAGTGCGTGGCCATGTTCGAGGCATTCTCGGCGAGCACGAAAAACGCCGATTTGAAGGCGTTTGCCGACAACACGCTGCCCGGCCTCCGCACCCATTTGAAGCACAGCGAAACGCTCCTTCAAACACTCGGCGGAGACAAAGCCAACTCAGCGAAATAGTCCACAAACAGAAACTCATAAGCGAAACGGCGCCGGCTTGCGAAAGTCGGCGTCGTTTTGCGTTCACCCGGCCCCCCGCACTCCTCATCCCGCAAAAACATGCCCTCAAGAAACCGTTTCCTGTCCTCCGAAACAAAAAGCCTCGCCACAGGAACCCGATATCTGACCTCAGGAACGGAAAAGATGACCTCAGGAAATGGAACCCTCCCACTAGGTTTCGAAAATCTGATCTCAGAAACTGGGAAACTGAGGTCAAGAATACCAAACCTGATGTCGGGAACTGAAAATGTGACCTCAGGAAACACATTCTTGTCCTCAGGAATTCAAAAAGTGTCATCAGAAAACGCAAGCCTGACCTCAGGAAATGAAATCCTCTCATCAAGTTCCGAAAACCTGATCTCAGGAATCCCGTTCCTGTCCTTAGGAAACGCAAAAATGTCCTCATCTTTTGAAAAACTGAGTCGTTTTACATGATTTTTGAGACAAGTTTCTTCTCTGTTGAACAGAGAGGAACGATTCGAGCCCATTGTTACCCGATTGCTCATCTCCTTCGCCCCATTCACCTCCCGCTCCACCTGCCCCCACTGCGAAGGCGAAATCTTCGCCCGCAACGCCGCCCGCCGCTTCGAAAGCCCCAGCGCCTCCCGCTCCTCCCGAATCACCGCCACCGCCGCCACGATCAATTGCTCCCGTTTCTCCAAAAAAAGCGCCGCCTGCCCCGTGCCCCCACCCCGCGAACCACCACCGGTGCCGTTCTTCTTTGGAGGGAACTTCGGTTTCATCGGAGGAGAACAACAAACGAATCAACCCACCGCCGCCCCCGCCCGCACCCCGTAAAGAAAATGGATTCCGGTCATCGTCATGTGCCGGGCGATTTATCAAAAAAGCGGGGCGGGGCAAGCGGGAAGTGCGCGTCAGGTATGCAGCGCGGGTAAACGGGGGCAGGCGATAAAACGGAACATCTCCGGACATATATCGTGGGGGGATTTCTTTTCCCTTACCTGCCCCCCTTTGACCCCACACCTCGCGTAGAGTGCGCAAACGCCCACCCTTTCCAGCAGTCGTTCGCATTTTGCGGGCGGTTATTGCAAACCGAGCACAGCGGGCCATACGGGCCAGTTCCCGCTGCCGCTCGGCAACACCAACGCTGTCCCAAACCATTCAGATTGAGTGCGGATCGCCACGCACTGAGCGCGTTCTACGAGTCCATGCGACGCGAGATGCGCGACGCCGCATGCGATTTCGGTGAAATATACAGCCGCCGTGCGACACCGGTCCGATGTTCCTTTCGCCGCTTTTCTGCGGGCAAGTTCAAAAAACAACATCAACAACAACATCAAAATGAAAAATAATTCGTATTCACAATCCTCCCGCGGCATCGAAATCCTCGAAGCACGCATCGCTCCGGCCACGCTCATCGGCCTGAACAACACCAACCAACTCATCACCTTCGACAGCGCGTCGCCGGGGACGATCAGTGCCACCATCGCCATCACCGGACTCGGAGCGGGCGAAACCGTGGTGGGTATCGACTTCCGCGCGGCGACCGGGGAGCTCTACGGCCTGACCATCGATGGAAGCAACGCGGGCAAACTTTACGCGATCGATGCCACTACTGGCGCGGCGAGTGGCAGTGTCGCGCTGGCGGCCGATCCGGCGGACGCGACTTCGCCCTTCACCGCACTGAGCGGGACAAACTTCGGTTTGGACTTCAACCCCGTGGCAGATCGGCTGCGGGTGGTAAGCGACACGGAGCAAAATCTGCGCATCAACGTCGATACAGGCCTCGTGACCACCGACCTCGTGATCAGCACAAACTCGACGCTGGCTGGTGCCGCTTATACCAATAGCTTTGCCGGCGCGAGTTCGACGCAACTCTTCGACATCGACGTCGCGGGAGACCGGCTCGTGCTTCAAAGTCCGCCAAACGACGGCACCATAACCACGGTCGGCGTCGGACTCGGGGTGGATGCGAACGGCGTCTCGGGCTTCGACATTGTCTCCACGCGCGCGGCGAATGGCACCGTCACAGACAGCGCTTTCGCGGCGCTGACAGTGGCCGGTTCGACGGGGCTTTATTCAATCAATCTCACGACCGGCACCGCTGCCCTCGTCGGAACGGTCGGCACCGGAGCCCCCCTGAGCGGCCTCACGTCGGCCACTGGCGCGCCGAGCGCGAATGCATTCACGATCGACGCGACCACCAATCACTTGCTGCGCTTCAACACCGATACGCCGAACGTCACGACCGATCTCGGTGCGATCACCGGCCTCGGCGTCGGCGAATCGATCATCGGGTTCGACTTCCGCGCCAGCAGCGGCGAACTCATCGTCGTGACCAAGAACGCGAGCAACGCGGGCCGACTCTTCACGCTCGACACCGCGACCGCCGTCGCCACCCCGACTGCCACGCTCACGGCGGATGGGACCGACACCAGCAGCCCGTTCACCGCGCTGAGCGGGACGAACTTCGGCGTGGACTTCAATCCGCAGACCGATCGGCTGCGCATCGTCAGCGACAGCGGACAAAACCTCCGGATCAACGTCTCGACCGGAAGAACGATCACCGACACGAACCTCAACGGCGCGTCCACGTCGGTCTTTGCCTCGGCGCAAACCAATGCCTTCTCGGGGGCGACGAGCACAACGCTCTTCGACCTTAACTTCGCGACCGATCAGCTCTTCGTGCAGGATGCGAATACCGGCACGCTCACGCTCGTGGGTAATCTGGGCGTGGATGCGTCCGGCGTCGGCGGCTTCGACATCCGCGCGGACAACGAAGCCTTCGCGACTCTCACCGTGGGCGGTGTGACTTCACTCTTCAGCATCAACTTGAGCACCGGCGCAGCGACCGTGGTCGGCGCGGTGGGCACCGGCACAAGTGGTTCGCTAGGCTTCGCGATCGCGCCTGCGGGCACCATCCAGGTCAGCGCTGCGAATGTGCAGGTCGGCGAAGGCGCGGGCAATGCGGCCATCACGGTCAACCGCGTCGGCGGCAGCGACGGCACGGTGTCTGTGCTCTTCCGCACGAGCAATGGGACCGCGCTGGCGGGCAGCGACTACACCGCAGTCAATCGTGTGATCACGTTTGGCCCCGGCGTCACCTCACAAGTGGTCAATGTTCCTATCACCGACGACCTGCTCGATGAGAACGCTGAAACATTCCTCGTCACGCTCACCGATCCCACCGGCGCCGCAGCAATCAACGACGCGCAGGATGTCGCGACGGTGACGATCCTCGATAACGATGGAGCGGCGCCGACCGTCAGCATCACCGACGTGACGCAGACGGAAGGTGAATTCGGCACGACGAACTTTGTCTTCACCGTGAGCCTGAGCGACCCGAGCGCGAGCAACACCACCGTCAATTTCGCCACCGCCAATGGCACGGCCACGGCGGGCAGCGACTACGTGGCGACCAATGGCACGCTCACGATCCTCGCGGGTCAGTCTAGCGGAACCATCTCCGTGCCCGTCAATGGCGACACCAGCGCCGAGCCGGACGAAAACTTCAGCGTCACGCTCAGCAACCTGAGCAGCGGCGTGCTCGGCGACGCAACCGGCATCGGTACGATCCTCAACGACGACATCAACATCGTCAACGCGAAGCAGGTCTCCTTCACCGACGTGGATGGTGACATCGTCACCGTGCGCGTAACGCAGGGTTCGCTCGATTCCAGCAACTTCGTCCTCACGCCCTCGGGCACGGCGGGCGGGCAGCAATCGCTCACGCTCAACCTTGACGACGCGGAGTTCGCCAACGCCAGCGTCTTCATCACCGCGCGCCGCACCAGCGGCGGCGGCGATGGCCTGGTCAACGTCGGCTTCATCGACGCCACCAGCATCAACCTCGGCAACGTCAGCGTCGATGGCGACCTCGGGCAGATCGACGCCGCTGGCGTGAAAAAGCTCACGGTCCACTCCCTCGGCCTGCTCGGCACCAGCACGCAGGAAGTGGGCGGCGACCTCGAGAGCAACATCAGCGGCAACCTCGGCAAGCTGTCGATTCTCACGGACCTCCGCGGCACGCTCATCGTCGATGGCAATATCGGTTCGGTGAAAATCGGCGGCGACATCCAGGGCGGCGACGACGACCACTCCGGCAGCCTCGAAGCAGGCGGGCGCATTACGAAAATCAACCTCAACGGCGATCTCATCGGCGGCGAGGGCACGCTCAGCGGCAGCATCATCGCCCGGTCCGCGGGGCCGGTGAAAATCCGCGGCGACATCCAGGGCGGCAGCATCCTGCTCGCGGGCAATAGCTCGCCGTCGAATTCGCGCGCCTCGCTCGCCCTCACGAGCCTGCTGGTGAGCGGCAACCTCGAACACGGGGATATCCTCGTCGGTTACGACCGCGACGGACTGCCTGTCAATGCAGACGTCTCCACCGGCGCGATCCGCATCGCCGGTTTCGCCGAGGCGAGCATCATCGCCGTCGGCGTCGAAGCGGGCGCGGATGGCATGTTTGGCACCTCCGACGATTCGCTCATCGCCGCGCCGAATGGGATCGTCGCCCGGATCGCGAGCCTGAGCATCGGCAGCCAGATCTTCGGCACACCCGACGATCTCACCGACAGCTTCGCCTTCGCTGCGGAGCAGATCGCCATCGTGCAGGTCGGCAAGGCAAAGCTGGCGTTCAACAGCAACACCACGGACGACTTCGCCGTGGGCACCACGGGCGATGTGCGCATCAAGGAGATCGGCACCTTCGTCGTCTAACCAAGACGCGGAGCAGCGCGCCCTCGGTCCGAACCCGAGGGCGCGCAGGGCGGTTGGGCGGTGGGGAGGTGGGGAGGCGCAAAATCATTCACCAGCACCACCCGATACCGCGCTTTGCCGCTGCGGAGGTGTTCGAGGGCTTCGTTGGCGCGGGACATGGGGAAGGTCTCGGTGGTGGGGGCGATGCTGTGGCGGGCGCTGAATTGCAACATGGTGTCCACGGTGGCGGGACTGCCGAGCGGCGAGCCGGAGACGGATTTTTGGCCCATGATGAGCGGCATGGCGGCGAGGGCCATGGGTTCCAGCACGGCACCGACGGTGTGGAGGCGGCCTCTCGGCTTGAGCGCGGCGATGTAGCTGTTCCAGTCGAGGCCGACGTTGGTGGTGTTGAGGATGAAATCAAAGGTGCCTGCGGCTTTGGCGAGTTCGTCGGGGTTGCGGGAGTTCAGGGTGCGGTGGGCGCCGAGTTGCAGGGCTTCGGCGCGTTTGGAGTCGCTGGTGGTGAAGGCGGTGACGTCGCACCCCCAGGCACGGAGAAACTTGAGGGCCAGATGGCCGAGCCCGCCGATGCCGATGACGGCGACGCTGTCTGTGGGCCGCACGCCGCATTGGACGATGGGATTGAACACGGTGATGCCGCCGCAGAAAAGCGGGCCGGCCTTTGTGAAGTCGAGCGCCTCGGGGAGCGGGCTGACCCACGACCAATGGGCGCGCACCCGGGATGCAAATCCGCCGTGGCGCTGGACGATGGTGCCTTCGGCGCTGGCGCAAAGATTTGGGTCGCCCGAGAGGCACGCGGCGCAGGCTCCGCAACTGCCGGAGAACCAGCCGAGGCCGACGCGGTCGCCGACTTTGAGGCGCTTGGTGTGTTCGCCGAGGGCGACGACTTTGCCGACGACTTCGTGGCCGGGGACGAGCGGGTAGGCGGTCATGCCCCATTCGTTGTCGAGCATGGAGAGGTCGCTGTGGCAGATGCCGCAGCTCTCCACGGCAATCTCGACCTGCCCGACGCCGAGCGGGCCGGGTGTGTATTCAAAGGGTTGCAGCGGTTGTTTCGGGCCGAATGCGGCGAGTGCGTGGATCGTAGTGCTCATAAAGAAAGGTGCGTTGGCGCGGATTCGCGACCGGAGCCGGTACGCGGATTCCCGGGAACTCGGGAGCCAATGCAGACCCGTGAAGTAGAGCGGGTTTCACTGGGCTGGCAAGGAGGGGATCGGGAATGTGGATGGTGCTTTTCCATTTTATCGCAAAGGCGGCTCCGAGTTTCTCGTTTACTTGCCGCGCGGAAACGTGCCGCTTCATTTCATTCTTCGATGTTCTTTCTCTTCCGAAATCCAATGGCTCCACGACTCCAAATACTGCTCACGATTGCTGCCTTTAATTTGGCGGCGTCGGTCGTCGGGGCGGCAGTCGGCGTTTCCGCGGAAGAACGCGACCGCTTGCTGGCGCAGGTCGAGCCGAGGTTTAAGGCGATCTACGAGACGAACGAATTTGCCCTGCTCCCCGTGGCGCTTCCGCCCGCGCTTGCCGATCTGGCGCTTGAACCCGCGCACGTCGTCGTCGCGCCATGGAAGCAGCACATTCCCCCGACGAAGCGGCAGGGAGTCGCAGGCATCGAGCGGACGGCGAAGGGGCGGCTGTGGGCGATCTATGGGCGCGATGTCGAGAGCACGCGGAATTTTCAGGTGCTCAAGTGCAGCGATGATGACGGCAAGAAGTGGTCAGACGCGAAGCTCATGATTTTGCCGCGTGCGGGCACCCGTGCGATGTCTGCGAATGTGTGGATCGATCCGCAGGGACGGCTGTGGGTCTTTTGGGGCAGAGCGCGGATATGCAGGATGGGCGCTTCGGCGTGTGGGCCATCGTGACGGATGAGCCAGATGCCGCCGAGCCAAAGTGGTCCCCGCCCCGGCGCATCGGCGACGGCATCATGCTGAACAAACCCACCGTGCTCGCGAACGGCGACTGGCTGCTCACCTCATCGGTGTGGAAGGCGGACAACAGTATCAAAGTGTATGCCAGCACGGACAACGGCGCGACCTTCACGCTCCGCGGCACTGCGAACATCGAGGCTGCGGCGTCACGCGGCCCGGACGAACCAATGATCGTCGAGCGCAAAGACGGCTCACTCTGGATGATGGTGCGCTGTCGCGGACTGGCGGAGACGCACTCCAACGACCAAGGCAAGACGTGGACACCGGTGCAACACATCCCCATGCAGCATCCTACCTCGCGCTTCTTTTTGCGGCGTTTGCAGTCCGGTGCATTGCTACTCGTGAAGCACGGCGGATTAAAGGAGAAGGTGAAGCGCGAAAAGCTCATGGCCTTCATCTCTGATGATGACGGCCAGACTTGGCAGGGCGGCCTCATGCTCGATGAACGCGACGACGTGACCTACCCCGACGGCGTTCAAGCTGCGGATGGCACCATCCACATCATCTACGACCACCAGCGCACGCCGCTCGGCGAAGTGCTGATGGCGACGTTTCGCGAGGATGATGTCCGCGCGGGGAAGCATTTCACTGACAAAGTGCGCCTTCGCGAATTGATCAGCCGCCTCCCACTTTCGGACCAGCAACCACCAAAATGAATATGAAGCACACCATCCTGCTCTTAACCGCACTTCTCCTTTTCGGTCCGCTTCGCGCTGCCGAGACGCTGCTCGTCGATAAGGGTGCGCCGCGCGCCCAAATCGTGATCGCGGCGGAAAATCGCCCGAGGATGGCGACGCTGGCAGCGCTTGAATTGCAGCGCCATATCCAGACGATGAGCGGCGCGCGCTTGCCGATCGTTACGAGTGCGGATGCGAGCATGCCGGTCAAAATCTACGTCGGAAAAAGTCCGGCGACCGAGAAGCTGGGTGTGACCGACAAGGACCTGAAATACGGTGCGTTCCGGATGGCTTCCGGGCCGGACTGGCTGGTGTTGCTCGGCAATGACTTCGACTTCGTTCCGCCCGCGTATCTGGCCAGAAAGCGGAGCGACAAGACGGCGGAACTGGCTTGGAAGAAATCACTCGTGGGCAAGACCGACATGGAATGGGGCTTCCCGTTTCAGTCGGGTGTCGAGAGCCAGTGGATTCCCAAGCAGTTCGATGCGCTGCTGGAGGCGAACTACGGGAAGGGTGCAGCCGAGCTTTGGCTGGCCGGCGGAAATACGACCCGTGGATTTGAATACCAGGATGAAAACGGATCGCTGAACGCGGTGTGCGAATTCCTGCGCGGTCTGGGTGTCCGGTGGTTTATGCCCGGCAAGCTGGGCGAGGTCGTGCCGGAACGGAAATCGATCGGGCTGACCGCGGTGAACAAAACCGTGACGCCCGACACGCACTTCCGCTCGTGGATGTGGAATAACTACTCCGCCTTTTCCTTCGACGATGTCCTCTGGGCTCGGCGGATCGGGATGAACTCGCCCCACCAGAAGATCGGCTACGCGGGCGGCGCTCATGGGCTCACCCACGTCCATAGCGGCGAGGCGATGAAGAAAGCCCATCCCGAATACTACGCGCTCCTCGGTGGCAAACGCGACATCGAGCATCGCGGGCACGGCACGCCGTGCTTCACCTCGGAGGGGCTCATCCGGGAGACCGTGAATTATTGTCGGTTCATGTTCGACGTTTACGACATGCCTGCCGTGGACCTCTGGCCGGGGGATGGGCTCTCCCACTGCGGGTGCGAAGGATGCAAGGCGAAGTCCACTCCCGATCTCGTGTGGGGCTTCACCGAGCGCGTCGGCCGCGAACTTTATAAGACTCATCCGGACAAACTCATCACCAGCGGCGCCTACACCTCCTACAACGACACATCGGACAAGGTCGGGAAGTTCACCCCTAACGTGGCGATCAAAATTTCAAACTCGGGCCGTCCGAAGATGAACGACCCCGAGCACTGGGCCGACTACACGAGCCGCATGGAGCGATGGAAAGCGAAGGTGGCACCGGGGAACCTCATCCGCTTTGAGAACAACCTCTATCACCTCTGGGGCAAAGAGGATGGAGTCCGGGGTGCCGCGATTTCCTATCCGGTCATCCACCCGCGGGCGATGGCCAAAGACCTCCAGTATCTCAAAGGGGTCGCGCTCGGAGGCAGTGGCGAGGTTAGCCAGTATCGGGCAAAATGGCAGGCGATGGGGTTGGAGCACATCACCCTCTATGTGCAGGCCCGCTTTTTCTGGGATGCGGATCAGGATGTTGACCAGGTGCTGAATGAATACTGCACTCTTTTCTACGGCCCTGCGGCGACGGCGATGAAGGAGGCGATCGATTTCGCCGAAAGCAATCTGGCCTACAAGGACGTTAGTCGCGGCAGGGGCAAAGGGAACCCGATGAATGTCTCATTGAACACCGCGCTCAAGTTCAGGGACCTGCTCAACAAGGCGAAGGCGGCGGCAGGTGACACCGTCTTCGGGCAACGCGTCCAGGCCGTGATCTCGGACCTCCAGCCGAAAGATGAACTCATTGCCAAATACAAAGCCAGGGAGACGGAACTCGCCGAGTCGCGCGCCAAAGCTCCGCTCGCGGTCGGAACCGAAGGCGCGGACCTTTCCAAGGCGGCCACGTACAAGCTGAAAGCCAATCGGGGTGGAAAGGAAGCCATCCCGACAACCACCTTCAAAGTGGGCTGGGACAAGAACGCCTTGCTGCTCGACATCCACTGCACGGAACCGGACATGGCGAAACTCAGTGTCTCCCAAAGTGTCGTCAGCGGAGACAATGTGGCGGTTTGCTTGGAGACGCCGAACCACTCCTATTACATCATGGAGATCAGCCCGGACGGAGTCGTGGTGGACGGTGATCCGACGCACGGCTGGAAATCCCTCGCCGACGTCAAAACAGAAAAGGGTGCCGACTTCTGGCGCGTGCAATTGCGCATCCTCGTGGTGAACGAGGCCGAAGCCGAAGCCGACCCGAAACACCGTGTCGCTGGAGCCAAGCCCACCGCGGCGGCCCCTTGGTTTTTCAATGTGGGCAGACAGCGTCGGGCCGGCATGGAAACCCCCGAACTCCAGGCATTCTCCCCGACCGGCGGCGGCTGGCACATTCCCCCGAAATTCGGGAAGATGGTGATCGAGTGAAAGAAACAATCCTATTAAACGCCGCTCATTCACGGGGACGGACAGAGTGACAGGCTGAAAGTGCATTCGTTTCCTTCGGCGTGAATTCCTCCACCAATCGCGCCAGCGCGGGCGTGGTGGCGTAGGTGACGGGGCAGTCGGTCATGAGGAAAATGAGGACGGTGGCTTTACCTTGATGCGCGGCGAGCGGCGAGCAGGGGCGGCCTGCGGAGTCGGCGAAAGTGAACGCGGCAGCGGGCGCGGCCTTCTCCGCGCAGCCGGTTGGCGCACAGGAGCGCAGCGGCGAGAGCGATGGTTGGCGTGAGACGCATGGCTCAATCAATGCCGATGGACCAGAAGCCCTTCATAAAGGGACGCACGGCTGTGAGGCCCGGCTGAATCTCGGCGTCTTCGAGTTTGCCGTCTTTGTTTTTATCCAGCGGCTGCACGAGCATGGTGCGCAAGAGCTGGAACTCCACAGGGCCGGGGACATATTTTTCGCCGGCAATCTGGCGTCGCACGGCGGCGATGGCGGCGGCGTCGTTTTCAAAAACGCGCTCAACGAACTGCCGTGTGAGCATGCCGGTGAGGGCCTCGTGGAGCGCGGCTTTTTCCGGCGCGGTATTCATCATCACGGAGAGCGTGATGGTGCCCATTTCGTCGGTGGAGGTCGGCCCCCACTTCACCTCGCGTGGCGGGCTGACGGCCTGCCGCGGATTCTCCGCGCTGTTGTCCCACGAGATGAGCGCATCGAGCCGCGTGCCGGCGGGCAGCCTCACGGGCGCGGGAAACGCGTAGTCTTCCTGCCATGCGAAATTCCAGTCGGACATTTTGAGCAGCCAGCGCTTTTCGCCGCCGGGCAGCGTGGCGGTGAGTTCCATGCGCCGCCCGAGATAGTGGGCGTGCGCGTTCACCGCGAACGCCTCAATGTCCACGGGCAGCACGAAGCTGCTCTGCTTGATGTATTCCTTCTGCCCTGCGGGAATGTGGATGCCGGAGAGGATCCCGAAGTATGGCGGCACGGCCACGACGCTCCACGGTCGTGCCGTGGGCTGGCCGGAGAGGAAAAATCCGAGCTGCGAGCGGTCCTGCGTTTCTTTGCCGGTGGGATGATAGTGGACTTGGATGACGAGGTCCGCGCCCGCGGGCACGAGCCAAGCGAGGCCGTGGCCGAGGCGCGCGGTCTGCGTGCCCACGTCCCAGCCGCCGAGGTAGCGGAATTTTGCATTGGCGCGGCTCATGCCGTTGTAGCCGGGCGCGGGGTCGGCGGCATCGTCGCGACGCGCGCTGCCAGTGGTGTCGAGAAAGTAAAGGACGTGATGCACCACGCTGGCATCGCCGGGCACGAGTTCGATGCCATTGACCCATGTGTCCTCCGTGCGATTCAGCGGGAGGACGAAGTTGCGGTAAATGTCCGGCCCCTCGGCGGGCACGGTGAACGCCTCGGGCATTTCGGCGATGAAGTCCGGCTTCCCGAGCTGCCAGCCGGCGGGGAATTTCGGGAGCGGCGGAAGTTTTGCGGCGTCGCCCTCGGGTGTGCCCGCTTCCAGCCAGTTGCGGAAAAGGACAATCTGCTCCGCGCTGAGCGAGCGGTCATTCGCATACGTCACCACGCCGGGGTCGGCGTGCCACGGCGGCATCACGCGGTTGCCGGTGACTTCCACGATTTGCTTCGCGCGCTTTTTCACCTGCGCATAGTTGAGCAGCGAAAACGGCGCGACCTGTCCGTCGCGGTGGCAGACGGAGCATTTGGAAAAGACGACAGGCGCAATGTGTTCGTTGAACGTGGGCGCGGGCGCGGCAGCGAGCGGCAGAGCGACGGCTAAAAGAGCGATGGCGTGGCGAATCATTCCAACATCATGCCCGCCGCACGCCGCGCGACAACGAGCCGGTAGTCATGTTCTGGTCATGCCCTACCCATGACCCTCAAACCAGCCCGAGGTCGCGCGCCTTGAGCGCGGCTTGCGTGCGGTCGAGCACGCCGAGGCGGATGAAGATGCTGGTGAGATGATTTTTTACCGTCCCCTCCGTGACGTGGAGCAGCGCGGCGATTTCCTTGTTCGCGCGACCGCGCGCGACATGGCGCAGCACTTCCATCTCGCGCGGCGAAAGCTGCTCCGCCGCAGTCGCAGCATCCGGGCGCAGGCCGGAGAGGCGATTGAACTCCGCCAGCACGCGCGCGGCCACGGCGGGTTCCAGCACCGTTTCGCCGCGCTGCGCCGCGTGGATGGCCTCCGCGAGCCGCTCCACCGGCGTGTCTTTCAGCAGATAGCCGCAGGCCCCGGCCCGCAGCGCGTCGTAGATTTCCTCATCCTCGCGGAACGTCGTGAGCACCAGCACGCGCGTCGCGGGACTCGCCTCGCGCACGCGTCGCGTCGCCTCCACGCCGCCCATCACCGGCATCCGCAGGTCCATCAGCACCACATCCGGCTGCAAGCGCCGCGCAGCCTCCACCGCCTCCGCGCCATTCGCGGCCTCACCCTCGATGAGGAAATCCGGCTGCAGCGAGAGGAGCGTGCGCAGCCCCTCGCGGAAGAGCGACTGGTCATCGGCGATGAGGATGCGGACGGTGTTCTTCATTCTGGAAGTTCCACGCTGAGAGTGAATCCCGCACCCGGCGCAGTGCGCGTGTCAAATGTGCCGCCCAGCAGCGCCGCGCGTTCGCGCAGCCCGGCCAGTCCAAATCCCGCGCCCGCCGCCGAGGGCGCGTCGTCCGCGCCTGGGCCATCGTCGCGCAGCGTCAGCCGCACCGGCGGTGCGGCGCTGAAATCCACCAGCAGATGCACCGCCGCGCCGCGCGCGTGCTTCCGCACATTCGTCAGGCCCTCCTGCGCCGCGCGGTAGAGCGTCAGCCCCGCTGCGGGAGAAAGCACGCGCTCCGTGCCGCGTACTTCCATCTTTATACGCTGCCCCGACGCCTCGCACTCCGCCAGCAGCGCCAGCAGCGCCTCGCACAGCGTGCGGCTCTCCAGCGGCGCCGCGCGCAGCGACGCGATGGACTGTCGTATCTCACCCAGCCCATCGCCCGCCAGCGCATGCGCTTTTTCCAGCGCCTCGCGCGCCTGCGCAGGACTGCGCTCATGCAACGCCAGCGCCACCTCCATCTGCACGCGTACCACCGTGAGATAGTGCCCCAGCGAATCGTGAATCTCGCGCGCCATCCGGTTGCGCTCCCGCGCCGCGGAAAGCTCCTCCGCCTGCACCGCCTGCGCAGCGAGGTGGCGATTCGCCGCCGCCAGCGCCTCCGCCAACCGCTCCACCTCCGCGCGACTTTTCTCCGACGCCACCACCATGTGCATGCACACCACCGTGAAGATGCCCTCGATGATAAACGACACCGGCCCGCCTCCGCGCGGCGGCTCCATCAGCAGCGCCGCGTAAAGCCCCACAAACGCCAGCGCCACCGCCGTGATGCCGGGCCAGCGCAGCAACACCACCGCATGAGCCAGCGCAGGAAGCAGCAGAATCCGCAGTGCCCCTTCCGGATTCCACGGCAGCGCCAGCCACATCACGCCCGCCGCCAGCACCAGCTCCACCGACAGAAAAATGAGCGACCCGCCGCGCGCCGACACCGGCCAGCGCGCCGCCGGCTCCGAGCCCAGCAACTGCGTCAGCACCGGCACCAGCCCGTGCAAAACCCAGCCGACATACACCGCCGTCCCTGCCGCCACCGCCGCGAGCCGCCCCCATTGCCCTGCCCTCCCCATCTCCCCCGCCAGCCCCGCCAGCAGCAGCGCCACCATGCCGATGAACACCCCGTTCAACCCGCGCACTCCCAGCTTCCGCCGCCGCAAAAACTCGCTGTCCGACGCCAGCAACGGCGGCCAAACCAGCGCCAGCCAGCGCGGGCGCACGTTCACGCCAATCGGCGATATGGGCATCGAAGTTCTCAAGCTATGCACAGCTTAATGCCCCGTCCTCCTCCCGGCGCAAACTTTTTGTCGCGGACAAAAGTCACGACTGCAAGTTCGCCGATCTTTTCCTATGCCGCCGCCAAACGGGGCGGCGCAACCACTCTCAATCGTGCGGGGCCTGCGGGGCGGGGGTCACTTTTCCGGAGGCTTTCCGGTGGGTGAGTAGAAGTAGGTTTCGTTAAACGCGGCGGTGCCGCCTGTGGAGCCGCCGTAGATGAGGATGCCTTCGCCGGTCCACACGGAGGTGAGGATCCCGCGTCCGGTGGGGGCGCCGTCGATCGCGGTGGAGGTCCATTTTTCCGTGGCGGGGTTGTAGCGTCCGCCGGTGTTCATGTTGGCGATGAGGTGGCTGCCGCCGCCCCACACGATGAGCTCGTCGCCCGTCCATGAAGCGCCGTAATACATTCGCCCGTCCGGGGCGCCGGTGACGGAGGTGGGCTTCCATGAATTCGTCCGGGGGTTGTAGAGTGCGCCGGTGTTGAGGCCGACGTTGACGAGCGGTTCGCCTTCGAGGTGTGCGCCGCCCCATACGAGCATCTCGGAGCCGGTCCAGACGGATTGGACGCCGCGCGCGGCTTTCGGTGCGCCGTCCATCGGCAGGGGACGCCACTTTTTTGCGTCGGGATTGTAGATTCCGCCGGTGCCTGCGGACCGGGTGCCGCCTTGGAGGAGACCGCCCCACACGATGAACTCGCTCCCGGTCCAGACGCAGGCGGGTTCTACGCGTCCCTCGGGCGCACCGTCCATGGAGAAGGATGTCCAGGAATCTGTCTGCGGACTGTAGCTGCCGCCGGTGGCGGGGCATTCGCTGCCGTCGCCAATGCCGCCCCATACCATGAACTCGGTCCCTGTCCAAACGGCGGCCATTTGGGAACGGGGAGTCGGTGCGCCTTGTGTGCTGATGGGGCGCCATGTGTTGGTGGTGGGGTTGTAGAGTGCGCCGTCGTTCTTGTGGTCCTGCGCCGCGAAATTGGAGCGGCCACCCCAGACGAGCATCTCGGTGCCCGTCCACACGGCTGCGTGCGCCCATCGCGGGGAAGGTGCGCCTTCTTCCGTCATGGAGCGCCAGCGGTCTTTGTAAGGATCGTAAAGGCCGCCATCGTTGTAGAACTGATGCTCGGAGCCGCCGCCCCAGACGATCATCTCGGAGTAAGTCCACACGGCCGTATGGAAGATGCGCCCGCGGAGAAAGCTGCTGCGCTTTTCCCAAGTGCCCGGGTTTTCAGGAACCGGTGCCGCCGCTGCGGAATGGAGAAGCGAGGAAAGGATGGTGAGAAGAAGAAGCACGATTTTCATGGCGGCATGATAGCGGTCCCTTGCGGGCGAGTGGTCGGGGGATGTCAGGGAGTTGTAAAAGAATTGTTCGCGGGAGCAAGGCGCATCGCGGCGGTCGCTTTGAAACTGATGGCTTGCGGGGATTCGGTGGGGGACGGCATGGTGCGCGGGTGCCGTCACGCCGCCTGCAAGTCCTGTTTTTCTTCGCATCCTTCATCACCTTCGCCTGGTTTCATCAAGGCGGAGGGTGGAATCAGAATGCGCGCTTTGCCGAGGTGCGTGCGATTGTGGAGAAGGGGACTTTTGCGGTGGATGATTACCTCGTTTACATGCGGGACCCGAAGAAGCCGGATGTGCTCGTGCGTCCGCAGATGGTGCGCGGGGAGTTTACGTTTGCGGGCAAGAAGCACGAGCTGACGTGGGGCGACTGGCGGAATGTGGGGACGCCGCAGAAGCCGGAGTGGGCGCAGCTCACGGTGAATGACAAGGTGCCGGACCCGGAGGCGGTGCTGGTGAAGGTGGGCGAGGGGACTTGCACGGGGGATGTGGGCTATGCGCCGGATGGTCACTTTCACCCGAACAAGCCGCCGGGCGCGGCGCTGCTGGCGGTGCCGGTGTATTTTCTGGCGCATCACATCGAGTTGCTTTTCGGGCTGAATCCGGACCATTGGTGGGTGCTGACGCTGAACTCGTGGCTGGTGTCTGCGTTCACGGTGGGGCTGATCTCGGCGCTGGGCGTGGTGGTGTTCATCCGGCTGGCAGGGACGATGTTTCCGGGGCGTCAGGTCGCGGTGCTGCTCGCTGCGACGGTCTTCGCGTTGGGGACGACGTTCTTCCCGTTTTCGACGCTGTTTTTTGACCACAATCTGACGGCCGTTCTTTTGCTCGCGGCGTTTGCTGCGGCGCGGGATGACCGTCCGGGGCTTTGCGGTGTGTGGAGCGGGGTGGCGGCGGTGACGAACTATCTGGCGGCGATCCCCGGTGCGATGTTCGCGCTGTATCTGCTGCTGAAAGAGGAGCGTCCGAACCGGCGCGCGGCGGTCCTCTACACGGTGGGCGTGCTGCCGTCGCTCGCGGCGCTGCTCACGTACAATACGGTGGCGCTCGGCTCGCCGTTCACGCTGAACACGAGCTTTCAAAATCCTGCATTCAAGGAAATCGCGCCTGCATTTCTCGGGATGTTCACCGCGCCGTCGTGGTTTGCGGCGACGGTGATCACGGTGACGCCGTGGCGCGGGCTGTTCTGGCTGTCGCCGGTGCTGCTGCTGTCGCTGGGTGTGATGTTCATGTGGTGGCGGACGAAAGTGCTGCGCGCGGAGCGGTGGATCATCGGCGGGATTGTGCTGTTCTTTTTTGGCGTAAACTCGTGCTTCAACGGCTTTCACGGCGGCTTCGCTGCGGGGCCGCGCTACCTCATTCCGGCCATCCCGTTTTTGTGCATCCCGCTGGTTCCGGCGTTTGTGAACTGGCGGATTTTTTCGGTGATTCTGGCCGTGGTGAGCGTCGTGCAAAACGCGCTGCTGACTTTCACCGACGCGCTGAATCCGCTCGGCGTGGGCGACCATGTGTGGGTGAACCGGCCCGGCGAATACAAGGACAAGCTCTACGGCGGCTACAACCTCGTGACGGATTACGCGCTGCCGCTTTTCGTGTATGGACGCGCGTGGCCGATTGTGGATCGGAAGTTCACCCAGCACATGGAAGGCGTCGCGGCGAAGCTCGAAAAAGAAATCGCCGACCCGAAAGAGCGCGCAGACAAGTTGCTCGAATACCGCCGCGATACGTGGGCGAAAGTCGAGCGCGGCGAACCGCTCCCGCTATGGATCGCTGCAATCCCAGGCCCGGTCTCGGTGAATGTGCAGGGGACTTGTGAAGGCTCGTATTTCCAGCTCTTTGAAGCGCACTCGCCGCAGACGGAATGGGCCGCGTTTAACGTCGGGGAGTTTTGGTTTCCGAAGAATCAGCTCAGCGTCCTGCCGCTCTTCGGCGTGTGGTTCGCGGTGTTCATGCTCAGCCGGCTTTGGGTGCGGGATGAGAATATGAGCGAATACGCGGTGAGCGGGTATGTGAACCGGTAGTCGGGGAGGGGTTGTGACTTGTGACTTGTGAATTGTGAATTGTCGCAAGCGTGTTGGCTTGGTTTTCCCGCTTGCGGTGCGGGTTCAGGACATAGGTAACACAAGTGGTTCAGGACATGGGTAACACATTGGTCCCGAAAAACCTTCCGAAATGGGAGGATGAAG
>JAYUSJ010000427.1:0-29933 GCA_043755735.1 Verrucomicrobiaceae bacterium
TTTCCGTGTCGGCATCTTCGCCGCCGGTGGTGGAGTAGGTGACTTTTACGCTGGTGGGTGAGAGGGCGTTGAGGCTGTCGATTCCGAGGGCGGTGGGGGCTGTGGTGGCGTCGTTTGCGTAGATGACGCCCCATTCGCGCGCCTTGCGTCGGAGGCTCGGGAGGTCTTCGTCGCGGAGGTTAAACTCGATGGTGTCCCACAGATTTTTGATGAGCGAATCGACCGCCGGGCGCATGTCGCCGATGGCTTCCTGGAGCGCGTCGTAAGCGGATTTTCTGGTCGTCTGCGTTGCGTCCGTGCTGGCGCAAAGTGCGGCGGCGGCGTTCACCTGGGCGATGGCAGGCCAGGCCATTGCGGGGCCTCCGGCGGCGACGCGGACGGCTTCTCCGGCTTCTAATTTCTCGACCCAAAGGAGCGCATCCGGCATCGTGTTGATGATGGGAACTTCCGCATGGCTAACAGGGAGGGTGTAGAATGCACGGACACTGGCGGGGATGTCGCCGCGATCGATGGCGAAATTGAGCACTTGTAGATAATGGCTGATAATTCGCACGCAGGCTGCCCACGCGGCGTTGGCGGCGGCGGTGGCGTTGGTCTGGTTTTGAAGGGCGACGGCCGCAGCAATCCGTGCGTTTCGCCAGGGGCTGAGGAGGGCGTTGAGGTCGTTATTCTGGGCAGTGGTGATGATCCAATCAGCCGGCGTGGTGTTCTGGGCCTTGATGGCGCAGGTCATCATGGCGTTGGAACGGTTGTCATCGGAGCGTGGAATGGCGCGTGTAGGCATGGTAGTTTTGTTATTTTTGGTTAATTTGATTCGAAATGTGTGCAATTCCCTTGTCGGGAACGTGTTGTTGCATCCTGCAAAGGGGTGGATTTCAAAATCCGGTCGATTGTAAGAAGCTGCAATGGGGTGGATTTTGAAATCCGGTGGGTTGTAAGAAGCTGCAATGGGGTGGATTTCAAAATCCGGTGGGTTGCAAGAAGCTGCAACAGGGTGGATTTTGAAATCCGGTGGGTTGTAAGGAGCTGCAATGGGGTGGATTTTGAAATCCAGTGGGTTGTAAGAAGCTGCAATGGGGTGGAAATTGGCCACCGGTCCATTGCAACCCCGTGCAATGGGGTAGTATTTACCCGCGCCACCTTTGCATGAGACGACAAAGTGGAATCAGCGGAAGGCCGGGAAGTTGCGGCTTCGTGCTGTGCTGGAAAGGCGTGTTCGAATATGGAGGCGGTCGAGTTCACTGTCCGCTTGATATGCGAAGAGGTAGGTGGGCGTCAATACAATCTTGCGAGAACGGCGAGAACCATTCGGGTAAGGCAATAACAGAGAAATGGATCCATCAACGGCTCGCATTTGCATGTGCGATCACGCCCTTAAATTCGCGCGAATAGTCCCGCTTTATTTCCCCACTTTTCAACCTCCGCAATTGCGGTGCCAGACTGATCGTTGATCGTTGCTTGGAGTCCGGCTTAACCGCGTCCGCACATGAGGCGATGTGCGTTACTTTTCCACCAATGCCATGACTACAACCAATCCCGCTCGTCCCTGGATGCACGATGTTCTATTCGCCGCGGGCGCTTGCAATGTGCTCCGGGGCGCGTTCGCTTCGCTCTTTCCGTCGGCAATTTTTCAAAGGCCCGGCACGCCGCTGCGGAACTACCCGCAGTTCTGGCAATGCGTTCTGCGGCACACGGGAAGCAATTTTTGTCGCGATGCGCTCGCGGTCCGGTCGGGTCTCGCTGAGCTTTGCCGTATCCCAGTCGCATCATGAGCGCGCTGCTCGCCTTGCATGCTGCGGCGACGTGGGCGCTCGTGGGTCTCATCTGGACGGTGCAGGTCGTCCACTATCCGCTCTTCGCGCAAGTGGGTGCGGAAACATTTCGCAGCTACCACGCGCGGCACACGCGACAGATCACATGGATCGTCGCGCCGCTTATGGCGGTCGAGTTGCTCACCGCCGCGATCCTTCTCGTCGGGGGCGCGCGCGATGCGTGGCTGCTCGCTAGCTTTGCTCCGCTGGCTTTCAACTGGCTTGCGACGTGGCGCGTGCAGATTCCGCTCCACGATCGCCTTGCCGCGGGCTTCGACGCGGCGGTGCATCGCCGTCTCGTGGCCAGCAATTGGTGGCGCACCGCGGCGTGGAGCATTCGCGGTACTTGTTTAATTTACGGGATCTGCTGAGTCGGCCCGCGTCCGCGATTCAGACAGGGGCGTAGAAAGGACGCGTGCACATTTCCACTGATGAATAAACCGACTCCGACTCCCCGCTTTTGGCCGATGGCTGGCTGCTCCAGCGGCTTTGCCGGTGCCCATCCCATTGAGCCGCTGCCCGCGCAGAGCGTTCTCGATCGCAAAATCCGCGGATGACTCCCTCGACTCACGATCGACGCGCCGGCGCCGCCTGGGGCTCTTTCATCGGCGACGCGCTCGCAATGCCCGTGCATTGGTATTACGACCGCGCTGCGCTGAAGCGCGATTACGGCATCGTGCGCGACTATGTGGCACCGCGAAATCCGCACGCCGACAGTATTCTCTGGCGCTCCGAATACACGCCGCTGAACGAGCGCGGCGACATTCTCCGCGAACAGGCGCAATACTGGGGCCGGCGTGGCATTCACTATCATCAGTTCCTGAGCGCGGGTGAAAACACGCTCAACCTCCAGCTCGCAAAAGTGCTGGCTGATTCCCTCATCGCGAATGGTCGCTACGACGCGGATGATTACCTCGCGCGCTACATCGCCTTCATGCTCACCGAGGGGCGGCACCGGGATACATACGTGGAGGAGTATCACCGCAAATTTTTCACCGCATACGCGCGCGGCACCGCTCCGCGAAAGTGCGCCGGCAGCGACATCCACATCGGCGGGCTCGCGCATGTGGGCGTCTTGTGTGCCTTCCTCGCGCCGGATGCGAAAGCGGCACGCGCCGCGGTGCGCGAGCACATCGCCCTTACTCATCGCAGCGACGAAGTCCTCGCTGCTGGCGACGCCCTCGCTCGAATCCTTTGCGACGCCGCCGCCGGTATTGATTTACGGGAGGCCATCTTCACGCACGGTGCGGATTGGTTTTCCAAAAGCAAAGCCGAACAATGGTCGCGCGAGCCCGACGAAGTCGTCATCGGCCACCGCGTCAGTCCCGCTTGCTACATCGCCGACGCCTTTCCTGCTTCCCTCTACCTCGCATGGAAATACGCCGACGATTTCGAAGACGGCGTCATCGCCAACGCGAATGTCGGCGGCGATAATTGCCACCGCGGCGCGGTCGTCGGCGCATTGCTCGGAGCCGGTGCGGGAACACCCGGAATTGCCCCGCGATTCATCGACGAACTCCACGGGACCACGCCTCTCGAAACACAGATCGAACGTCTCGTCGCGATGAGCGGAACGACCATCCCGCAGCCGGGAGAAGGTCCGCTGGATTTCTAAGCGGGGCATCCTCCGACCAGACTCTCCGGTGCCGTCAGTGGAAACGGGGATTCCGGAAGATTCCACCGCGCCCCGGTTTGCACCGGGTGCGAAAGTAGGACAGGTTTCCAACCTATCGCGCTCGCAAGCATGGGAGAGGTATTCGTGACATGCTCGCTGAGATTTCATCGTCGCCACGGCTTGCGCGTTTGCTTTTTCCGCCCGCGCTGCGTCCAAGCCAAACGTCCTCATCATCCTCACCGACGATCTCGGATGCGGCGACGTGCATTGCTAAAATACCGAGCGCGGCAAAATCCCGACGCCGGACATCGACAAGCTCGCGGCGCATCTTCCTCCAGAATGGATACTGGACTCCGCCCATCGAAGGGGCAATGGTATGCGGGAACGCAGTATTTGCCATTGGCTCGCCGCTCATCGAAACCTACTCGCCGCAAAAGCGGCAACCGACCTCGCCCACACTTCAGGTGGAAGCGACTCTTCCTCCAACTCGTGCTTTGGCCCAGTCTGCTGGTGACGCTGGTGCTGTGCTTCTACTATTGGCGCGCGTCCCGGTATGATATTTCCGAGGTCACGCAGATGAAGGAACGATCCACCGTTTATGACATGGATGGAAAGGTGTGGGGCCGGATGCAGGGCGAGAATCGCGTTCCGGTGAAGTTCGATGATGTGTCGCCGCTGTTTGTGGCCTCGCTTCTGGCCCGGGAGGATACGCGCTTTTTCAACCACTGGGGTGTGGACCCGATGGGGCTGGCGCGCGCCATCGTGAGGACTGCACAAGGAAAACAGCAGGGCGGCAGCACGCTGACGCAGCAGTTGGCGCGCAATAGCTACGACGCGCTGGGGCAGCGCAAAAGCATCGACCGGAAACTCCTGGAGGTGTTCGTGTCTTTCCGCATCGAGAAGGCTTTCCAGAAAAAGGAAATCCTCGAGCACTATATGAACCGCATCTATTTTGGCAGCGGCGTCTATGGGATCGAGATGGCGAGCAAGGTGTACTTCGGGAAAAGCGCCGCGCAACTCACGCTCAGCGAAGCCGCCATGATTGCCGGGATCATCCGCGCTCCCACCAAGGCCTCGCCATTTACGAACTACAAACGAGCCATCGCCGAGCGGGACATGGTGTTGGAGCGAATGAAAAGCGGCGACTGCGACTGGATCCGGGAGAAATACGACCTCCTCCCGGAAACACTCGACGCAGCAAAGAAATCCACTCTCAAAATTGCCGCCGCGAAACGCGTGACGACCCAGGAAAACTACGCAATGGATGCCGTCATGCGGGACCTCGACATCCTGCTGGACGACGACCAGCGGGATCAGGGCGGCCTCAAAATATACACGACCATCGACCCGGCCCTGCAAAGCGAGGGACAAAGCGCACTCGACCGGCAATTGACAAAAATCGAATTGAAGCCGGGGTATGCCCACTTAAAGAAAGCGGCGTTCACCGATGAAATGCGGCAGGCGGAGCAATCGACGGACTACCTGCAGGGTGCCGTCGTGGTTTTGGATAATCGGAACGGTGCCATTCGCGCACTCGTTGGCGGGCGCGACTATCGCGAGAGCAAGTTCAACCGCGCGCTTGATTCAAAACGGCAGATTGGCTCGACCTTCAAGCCCTTCGTTTACGCTGCGGCATTCGACAAAGGAATGTCGCCTTTCACGCTCATTTCGGACGAGGCCATCGACCGCGGGGAAATCGTCGGCGCGCCTGATTGGACACCCGACAACTCCGACGACAAATACGGCGGCCCGACCCCGGCCGAGGACGGACTCATCCGCTCCCGCAACACCATGACTGTCCGCATTGGTGAACGGGCAGGACTGGAAGCCGTGCAGAAAACCGCGACCGCCGTAGGCCTTGATGAAATGCCTCTGGCACCGGTTTCGTACATTGGAGCATTTGGGGCAACGCTCAAAGATCTGACGACCGCGTACACCGTCCTGGCAAACTCCGGATTGCGGCGGCAGAGCTTCATCATCGAACGCATCGACAATTCGGAAGGCGAGGTCATTTACCGGGCTTCACATGTGAAGTATCCCGCGATGTCCACAGACGTCGCACGCACGACCACCGGCATTCTCGCAAAGGTCTTTGAACGCGGCACCGCAGTCGCCGCGAAGGATCTCGGGTGGAAACTGCCTGCCGCAGGCAAAACGGGCACTACAAACGATTATCACGATGCGTGGTTCGTCGGCTACACCACAAGCCTCACTTGCGGAGTGTGGGTCGGGCTCGATAAACCAGCCACGATCGTCCCCAAAGGATACGGCGCCACACTAGCCCTCCCGGTGTGGGTGGATGTGATGAAACGCGCAGGCACCGAACGTTACCCGGCGCAAGGATTTAAGCCGGGCGAGAGCAGGAAGCCCGATGTCGCGCAAATCAAAAAAGACCCACCTGCCGAGGAAGGCGGATTGCGCAGGCCGGAGCAAAAGCCGCCCGGCGGAATCCTGAGATCATTCCGGGATTTTTTTGGCGGAAAGTGAGGAGCCGAAAGGACCGTCCAGCGATAAAATGGGCGCTAACGGAAAATTAGTTAATCATCTTTTCGGAAGAAATGTTACTTTTCTGCAAATAACGTGATTGATTTTCTCCCCGAAGATCCCGAAAAACCCGCCCCCGATTTACCACTGCATTTAACCCGTAACAGAAAATAGATTCCGCCCGTGAGCTTCCAAAGACTAGACCGATTCGAGATGAAATTCGTCATCAACGAGGAAACGCGCACTCGTCTGATGGAAACCCTCGAACCTGAACTCTGCGCCGATGCCAATGCCGACGAGACGGCCTACTACCCCATCGTCTCCCTCTATTACGACAACGACGAGCGCGAATGCTACTGGGAGAAGGTCCGGGGCTCCAAGAACCGCCGGAAGTTTCGCGTCCGGGTCTATGGAAGCAATGGCGGCAAAATTCCTCCGACGGTCTTCATCGAGGTGAAGCACAAACAGGAAGGGCGCGGCGTAAAGCGCCGGGTCCGCATGCCGCTCGAAGAAGCACTGAAAGTCGGCAGGGGCATCATGCCCTCCATCCCGCTCAATCCCGTCGATCGGCGGACCTGCGAGGAGATCATCAACGACCTCGTGCATCGTCGGGGATTTAAGCCGTGCATGACCATGCGCTACGACCGGCGCGCCTACGCAGCAAAAGACCCGGCCAGCGACTTGCGGGTCACGTACGACACGGGCATCGCCTACCGCCTCGATAATCTCGACCCCAGCCCCGACGATAAGAATTTCAAGCCGGAAAACTACATGTACGCGCCCGACATCTCGGTCCTGGAAGTGAAGATTACCGGCACGATCCCCTACTGGCTCAGCGTCCTGCTTGCCAAAACAGGCTGCAAACTCCAAAGCCACTCGAAATATTGCAACGCCTTGGAACGGAGCGATCCGGTTCTTCGCGCCATGCTCGCCCCTAATTGGAGAAAGCCTCTTCCAGAACCCACCACCACAACGCCGGGCGGCATCATCATTCCGCAATAAGGCTAAATCCGTCACACAATCAACCGATTCCAAAAACAAACATAATGCTGCAATCCATACTACCAACTCTAGCAAATGTGGCTTCAACCGCCGCCGCAGAAGACTACGACTCAGAAAAACTCGGCCCGCTACTCAAGGTCCTTCACGACATGAAGATGACCGGAGTGGTCGATTTTTTCCACAACACGCTCAACTTCAAGGCTGCGGATGCAGGACTGCCGGAGATTCTCTTCGCGATTATCCTGTCGTTCCTTCTCAACACGCTCATCGCCGCAGTCTATCGCACAACGTTCCGCGGCTCCAAGTTGTCGCAGGATTACGTCCACACCCTGATGATTCTCGGTGTCGTCGTCACCGCGATTATCATGGTCGTCCGATTTGGTGACAAGGACAAGGCACAGGCGACCGCATTCGGTATGTTCGCCGCATTCTCGATTATCCGATTTAGGGCGGATGTCAGCGAAACGCGCGACATTGGCTTCATCTTTCTCGCCATGGCCACCGGTCTTTCGATCGGTGCCCGTCAATACGGAATGGCCGTCGCGACTACTCCTGTGATCTGCGCGATCATCTACTACTTCTCCCGCGGAAACTGGTTCGCCCCGAATCGCGCCAGCCACTTCCTGCGCATTCGTGTCACAAATGACATCAATTATGACGTTGCGTTCGAGGATATTTTCAACAAGTTCCTCGAGAAACATGACATCATCTCGGTGGAATCCATCCAAGCGGGAATGATGACGGAAATTCGTTACAACATCAGCCTCAAACCGCAGCATCAGCCCGGCGAACTGGTCGCAGCCATCCAGCAGGTGAACGGGAACAATCGCGTCCTTCTCACCTCTACGGCTCCGAACAGGACGCTCGGCACCAACTAGTCCTATGAGAATCTCATCCTCTGCAAAAAAACTTCGCCGACAGTCGGCGTTCACCTTGATGGAAATCCTGGTGGTCATTGCGATCATCATCGTCATCGCAGCCATCGCGCTCCCGGTCTTCGCTAAGATGAAGGCAAACGCCAACAAGGCGAATGCTTTGAAAATGATGGGGACCCTGGCAAGCGCTGCCGGGAACTATGCCAGCCAGAACGATGGCCAGTTGCCGGACGAGGATGGTGCCGGCAAGGAAGACTGGAGCAATATCGGCAGTCCCGAGCAAGCAAAAGCCTGGTACAATGCGCTCCCGATAATAATGGGCAGCAAATCACCAGCGGACTTCGTCAAAGAAGGTCGCACTGCGGCGTTCTACACAAAGGAAAGCGTTCTTTACCTACCCGGCGCCCAGTATCAGGAGAACAAAAAGATGCAAAAGCCTCTTTTCGCAGTCGCCATCAACGGCAAGCTCCAGCGCAAGGACAAGGACGACAAGAAGAACGAAGTTCGACTCCAGGGTCTGGCGAACGCAAGCCGAACCGTCCTCTTCCTGGAGCAAGGACTCCCTGGCGAAGAGCGTGCGCACGAGACCATCTCGAAGAAAGACTACGACGGAGCCCCGAAAGGCAACGCCAAGTCCTTCGTCGCGCGCTACACCCAGAAGGGCATCATTTCCTTCCTCGACGGCACCGCACGCGAAGTCGCCGGCAAGGATCTCCTCGATTCCACAGGCAAGATTATCTGGGCACCGGATGCGGACATCAATCAGTCCGTAATCCTGTGGTCACTCGATCCGAAAAGCGACCCGAACGGAAAAACGGGCGGCGGCGGCGGAACTCCTGCGGCAACGAAGTAGCGCGGGGCCGTAAATCAATCAAACTTCGGGGCGATTCGACTCATGTCGAATCGCCCCGTTTTTTGTCTGCATGACAACGTCGGACAAGAGCCGGTTAAACAAAATTATCAACTTGCGACGGGGTGTGAAATTGCGAAAGGTCCAACATAGCCCGTCAATTCCTTACCATGAAACTTCCACACACGATCCTCCGTCTCTTCGCGTTCATTGCGCTCGCATTGCCCCTCAGGGCCGGCAATGTGACCTATAACTCGTCCGTCGCTGCCGACTCGCCGATCGCGCATTGGACCTTTGATGAGACGACCGGAACGACTGCAGTTGACTCGGCTGGTGCCGCACAAAACGGCATTTACGAAAACTGCACCCTCGGTGCGACCGCGGCGTTTCCGAATCTCGGGACTGCGGTGACTTTCAACGGGACGAATGCTCGCGTGCGAATGCCGTTTGATGCGGCTTTTAATCTCGGAACGGGCGATTTTTCCGTGGAACTCTGGTACCGCACGACGGTCGCCGGGCGCGGGGATATGTTCAATTTCAAGGCGGGCGGCGTGGACTTTGGCATCTTCGCAAATGATAATGCGAGCGGCAGTCTGCGCGGTTGGCACAATGGGTTTCTGCCGGGGCCGACGGCGGCGAATTCGGTGCCGATCAATGCGTGGCACCACGTCGTGTATGTCCGGCTGTCGGGCGTCATTTCGCTCTACATCGACGGCGCGTTCCACTCATCACAGGCAGATACGCAGAGTATGTCGGCGGGTACGGACATTATCATCGGGGCGAACATTAACGCGTTTTGGTTCACAGGGCAGATTGATGAAGTGGCGTACTACGGCACGGCGCTGAACGCAGGGCGCGTCTCGGCGCACTACGCGGCGGCACAGGCGACGAACCCGAACGCGCCGCTCGTGCAAACCGGCGCGGCGTCGGGCATTACATCGAGCGGTGCGACGATTGCAGGTTCGTTTCTGCAAGTTGGTTCGCCGGACCCGACGGTGACGATGTATTACGGGACGACGAATGGCGGAAGTGTCCCGGCAAACTGGGCGAATTCGGTGAATCTCGGCACGCGCAATTCTGCATTCTCCACGCCGATCACCGGACTGCTTCCGGCGACGCAGTATTTCTTCATCGCGCGGGCGCAAAATGCGAGCGGCGACAGCTTCGGCCTGCCGTCGGGGACCTTCACCACTGCGAATGGCGCACCTACGGTCGTAAACATCGCGGCTTCAAACATCGTCGCATCCGGCGCACAAGTCGGCGCGACCGTTACAAACACCGGCGGGCTGACTCCGACGGTGACGATTTACTACGGCACGACCGATGGCGGCACGAACGCGGGCTCGTGGGCAAACAGCGTGAGTCTTGGCGCAGTGACCACTTCGGCGACAACAACGCTCACGGGGCTTCCGCCGAATACGCAGGTTTTCTATCGCGCATTTGCCACACAGGCCGCGGGAAGTTCGTGGGCTCCGGCTACGGCGAATTTCACCACCCTGACCGCGACACTTCCCGCAGTGACCACGGACGCTGCGAGCGATGTGAACGGCTTCTCCGCGACGATGCGCGCGACGGTTACGAGCATCGGAAATGATCCGCCGGTGGTGAGGTTTTACTACGGCACGACGGACGGCGGCACAGGCTCATGGGCGTCGAACGTGACGGTGAGCGGGACGCAGACCGGTGCGGTCGCCTACGCGCTCGCGGGGCTTGCGGCGAACACGCAATATTTTTACCGCGCACATGCGACCAATGCGGCTGGAACTTCGTGGGCATCAGCTTCGCAGACGTTCACGACTACGGCTGCATCGACGCGCACGGTGGTCATCAATGAAATCCACTACAACCCGGTGGAACTTCCGGCGTTCGATGCGTTGGGAAATCCGACCATCGTGCTCGCGGAGGAGCAGCATGAGTTTGTCGAACTGCGCAACACGACGGCGGCGCCGATTTCTATCGCGGGCTGGCGGTTGGATAATGGCGTGGATTTCACGTTCCCCGGCGGCACGACAATCGCGGCAAACGGCTACATCGTCATTGCGAAAAACCCGACGCGTTTGCAGGCCGTTTACGCGGGGCTGACGGGCGTGCTTGGGCCGTACACGGATGAGCTAAAGAATGGCGGCGAGACGGTGGTTTTGAAGGACACAAACGGCGCAACGGTGGACACGGTGAACTACGACCGCGACTTCCCGTGGCCAAACAGCGCGGACGCCCTCGGCGCAGGCGATGATTTCACGCTGCTGAACTCGGCAAGCTACCAATACAAAGGCCGCTCGCTCCAGCGCGTGAGCGCCAATGCGGAGGGCAACGATCCGGCAAACTGGCTCGCTTCTCCGCTCGGCAGCGAGCCGACTCCGGGCGCGGCGAACGCTGTTTCGCTGGCAGTGCCAAAGCCCGTGCTCGTGGCGTTTAGCGCGGTGCAGGCAAGCGACGACAGCGCGACAATTCGGGCAACGCAGAACGTGCGAATCACCGCGCAATTTTCAAACACCGCCGCGCTCACGGTGCCGCAGGTGGAGTATTTCATCGACGCCATCGACGGCGCGACGGCTTACACGGAGCCGCGCTCGACGCTCATAATGACTGCGCTGGGCAACAATCAGTTCACCGCGACCATCCCCGGTCAGCCCGACCGCAGCGTGGTGCGCTGGCGGGTGAAAGCGAATCGCGGAACCGGCGTGGAGCAAGTGTTTCCGCGCACGGACGACGCAGCGATTGTGCCCGTCGGCGTGACGGCGCGCGAGGCGTGGGCGGCGTATTTTGTGCAGCCGGTGCGCTCGACGACGAAGGTGTTTCTCTACGACGTGTTCATTTCCAACAGCGACTCGACGAGCGCGGCGTTCAACGGACTGAACGGCGTCGCGGCGCTGAACTACAACATCACCGGCAACCCAAGGCGCGTGACGAACGCTGCAAATACAGGCGTTCCGCGCGCCGAGCCTTTTGTCGCGCCGACTGCGCAAATCTGGAACGGCAGCGTGCCGTGCATCCACGTCCACAACGGCGTGGTCCGCGATGCGCACATCCGCTACCACGGCAGTCGCTACAACCGCAGCGCCGCTCGGCAATCCTACAAAGTGCGGTTCTCGGACACGCAACTCATCGACGGCGCGGACAGCTTTTTCATCACGGATAAAAACGATTACTTCAGCGTCTCGCAGGGTCTTTATATTAACGCGCATTTGCCGATGTCGGAGATCAATTGGGTGGACTGGTATCTCAACGGAAACGCTGTGCAGGTGCGGCTCCAGCAGGGCGAATACAACGGCGACTTGCTCGACAAATACCACAAGCGAATCAAAGACTTGAACCCCGGCTCGGTGAAGGAGGAGAACGGCGAACTTTATAAATCGACCGGCACCATCGAGGACAATGGCGAAGGACCATACGGCCACGGGAGCGAACGCGTGCTGACTGCTGCGGGCCCGTGGACGGCGGTGCAGCGCTACGAGTGGACTTACGCGCTGCAAAACAACGGCTGGAAAGGCGCGAAGCCGATCAAGGATTTCATCGAAGGAATGTGGGCCGCGCGCGGCGACACGCACACCGCGCCGAATCCGAACATCCCGGCTCTGCGCGCCTACCTCGACGTAAACCTCGATGTGGACACGACGCTGCACTCGCTCGCGGTGCTGAACTGGATGTGCCCGTGGGACAACACCACGCAGAACCACTTCCTGTGGAAACGCGCCAACGGTCGCTGGTCGCACGTCGCGTGGGACTTCGATGCGATGTTTGGAAATGGCGACACGACCAGCAGCAACTCGTGGATTTACCTCGGCGAAAACGGAACGCCATCACCCGCGAGCAACGCGCTCGGCACGGTGCCCGGCAATAACTTCCGCGGGCCAAACTGGTTCGAGGATTCCGTCTTCAAAGCATACCGCACCGAGTACAACAACAAGCTGTGGATTCTGAACAACACGTTCTACACCGTGGCGAATCTTCAGTCGCTCACCTACCGCAATCAGAACGGTGCGAACGCCAGCTATTACAGCTTCATCAACGGCGTGAAAGCGAGCTTCTGCGAGCAGCGGTTTCAAAGCGTGAACATCCAGACCGGCCACGCTGCGGACGGCAGCGACTTCTTCCGCCCGACCACGCCGACGCTCGCTGCGCCAATCGGCAGCGCGACTTCACTTCCGCCCGCATCGCTCACCGCGAGTGCCTACACACACACGAGCGGCAGCACCACGGGCGGAAATGCGCACGCTTCGTCGAAATGGGAAATCCGCAGCGCGACCGGCAGCTACTTTGCTCCAGTGTATGTCACCACGAGCACGACCAGCCTCACGTCGTTCGCCATTCCGTTTAACGAGCTGACTTTCGGCGAAACGTATTTCTGGCGCGTGACGTACACGGACGCCTCGGCACATCCATCGCTGCCGAGCGCAGAAGCGTCGTTCGTCTTCGGCGCACAGCCGACAAACCAAACGCTCATCGCATTCAACGCATCGGGCTGGAAATACAACCACACCACTGCATTCACCGACAACTCGTGGACGCTCCCTGCGTTTGACGACAGCGCATGGACCACGGGCAACGGCGTCTTCATCCAGAATGGTGAACCCGTGCCGCCGCCCGGAACCGCAGGCACCATACTTCCCGCGCCCGGTACGCTCTCGCCAGCCGGACGCGCGTATCTTTTCCGCAAGCAATTCACGCTCAACGCCAGCCCCGCGAGCATCACGGCGATTCAAATCCGCCATCTCGTGGACGATGGCTGTGTCGTCTGGATCAACGGCAACAAAATCCACCGCTACTTCTTCAACGAGCAGGCAAACTACACGACCGCCGAGTTTACCTCCGGCGGAGCGGGGCCGGGCGAAGCGTCTCTGCAAATCGCAAGCGCCATCGCGAACACCGGCACATGGGCGTGGTTGGACCCGCGTCCATTTCTCGTGCAGGGCGTGAACACGATTGCGGTGCAAGTTCACCAGACCGGCGCAGGCAGCAGCGACATGATGATGGGCCTCGAACTCACCGCAACGATTCCGTCGCTCGGCAATCAAATCGCCATCAACGAAATCGCAGCAAACCCTGCGATCGGAGCGGACTGGATCGAACTGAAGAATGTGACCGGCAGCGCGGTGGACATCAGCGGATGGGGCCTCACGGACGATATCCTCGTTCCGAACCGCTACACTTTCCCCGCGAGCACGACCATCGCGGCGGGCGCGTATCTGCGCGTATTTTTTGACAACGACATCACGCTCGGCGCATACGTAACCGGATTCGGTCTCAGCGCGGGCGGGCAGAATCTGCTCGTCACGCAAGGCGTGAACAACATCCGCGACTACGTGGCATTTGGCCCGCAGGCGCGCGGCTTCACCATCGGGCGCGTGAGCGATGGAACGGGCGCGTTCACTTTGACCACGCCGACGCCGAACGCGACGAACAGCGCCGCCGTCACGCTCGGCTCGACGGCTACTCTGCGCGTCAACGAATGGATGGCGCAACCCGCGCACGGCGACGATTGGTTCGAGATTTATAACGGCGACGCGCTGCCCGTGAGCATCGCCGGATTGTGGCTCAGCGACATACCGGCCACGCCGCGCATCACGCAGATTCCCGCGCTCAGCTACATCGCAGGCAAAGGATTCGCGGACTTCCGCGCGGACGGCAGCAATGACGGCTTCGATCACGCGGACTTCAAGCTCAGCGCGGGCGGCGACAATCTCATCATCTCAAACGCCGCGGGCACTGCGACGATTGACTCGCTCGCCATCACGAGTGGCGGCACCAACGTTTCGCGCGGGCGATTCCCCGACGGCGCCGCGACGCTCGCAAACTTCCCGCTCACCGAATCGCGCGGCTTGAGCAACTGGCTCGAAAGCAGCGTCGTCGTGAACGACGCCCTCAGCAATTCCGTGCTCCCGTTCGAAGACTCCATCGAGTTGCGCAATCCGACGGGCAGCGCGGTGGACATCTCCGGTTGGTGGCTGAGCGATGACAAATCCGCACGGCAGAAGTTCCAGATTCCAAACGGCACAACCATCGCTGCAGGCAGCTTCGTGACATTCACGGAGACGCAATTCAACGCGGGTGCGAATCCATTTCTGCTCAGCTCGCTTGGCGATGAAATCATACTCACCGCAACCAGCGGCGGCTCGGAAACCGGCTTCCGTTCGCAAGTCGGCTTCGGAGTTGCGGCGGAGAATGTGAGCTTTGGTCGCGTGCTCACCGGCTCGCCGGCGGGCTCATGGAAGCCCGAGTTTTGGCCGCAAACCACGCTCACGCCCGGTGCCGCAAACGCGGCGAGTATTGTCACGCCTGTCATCATCAACGAAATTAGCTACCATCCAATCGACCTCCCCGGAGCCGTGGACAACACGCGCGATGAATTCGTCGAATTGCACAACCCGACCACCAGCGCGGTCGATCTCAGCGGCTGGAAACTCAAAGGCGCGAGCGACTTTATTTTCCCAAATGGAACCACGCTCCGAGCAGGCGACTACATCGTCATCGTCGGCTTCAATCCCGCCGACACCGCGACGCTCAATGCCTTCCGGCTCTATTACTCAAGCATGTCTGCGAGCACTCCCGTTTTCGGTCCGTTTTCGGCAAAGCTCCCGAACGACGAAGGCGATGTCGAAATCGCTAAGCCCACGCTCTTTCCTGGCGTCTTCGTAAATGTCGATAAAGTCAGCTATTCCGATACCGCGCCATGGCCGTTCGATACCGACGGACTCGGCGGCACGCTCCAGCGCTTCAGCCGCACCGTTATCGGCAACGATCCAGCGAATTGGCAGGGCGTTTCCGGCTCACCCGGCAGCTACAACGGCGGCATCGGCCAAACCGAAATCTTCGACAACGACGGCGACGGAACGCCGAACGCCTACGAGGACGCCAACGGCCTCAACAAATTCGTCAACGATGCCAACGGCGACCTCGACGGCGACGGCCAGAGCAACCTCGCCGAATACCTCGCAGGCACGAATCCGCAAAACGCCGCAGACCGCTTCCTCATCACCAGCGTCGTCAAAGCGGGCGGCCCCGGCTTCGTCGTCACCTTCCCCGCGAAAGCCGGGAAGACGTACACCATTCAATACAAAAACGCGCTCACCGACCCAACGTGGACCGAGCTCATCGACGTCCCCGCAGTCGGCGCAGACGCAACATCGCAGTACACAGACCCGACCGCACAGCCGACCCGCTTCTACCGGATCATCACACCGCAGCTGTGACGTGACAACCCCGCCGGTCTTCTTCCGATTACAGCCCCGGGATACCCGGCAAGTTCCGCGCTGCGTTCGGTGCCTCACGTGGCTTTGGGCGCGGGCGCGTCGCGAATACTTGCAGACCGCTATACGATCCACCCGGATTCAGGATGAGAGCTACACGTGCGGCCGGCGCACCAGCTTTTGTCTGAGCTTCGGAGTTCACTTCGGCAGTGATGGCAATTTGAAAATACTCCCACGCGTCGGATAGCCCGGCACCCGCTTGCGTCGCCATGAGCTGCCATTTCCCATCCTCCGCCTGTCGGGAAAGAGATACTGTGCCGCGCTTTTGCCACCCGGTGACGGAGATGTTCTTGCCAGCCGCATCCGGGAGTTCAATGCGGGACTCCGGAAATGAGAGATAGTCATTGTTTGGGCGTTCGACGAGGCGAACAGATTCCAATGAGTCGCCCGAAGGTCCACTTCCAATCTTCCAAATGACTGGCGGCAGTTTTTGAAGGATTTCGTTCACGGGAGGCAGGATGTTTTTTCCGAGCCGGAATTCGTTTGCCTGGCCGCTTACTACTCGGCCTTCGGCAGTGCTCACGGCCAGAAGTCCGCCAATCGGTTTTGGAAGACGCCCGCGCCAGACGCCCGTCGCGGCAGCGTTCTCAATCACCGCAAATCTCTCGAAGCGACCGCTTCCCTCACCGTAAAAGAGCTCCACCTTCATTTCCTGAGGCTTTACTCGCGACGCCACTCGCATCGCCGTTGCCTTTTCTTCACTCGTGAAATACCAACCGTGCGACCATGCCACTTCGCTGGTTCCGTTCGGCTCGGTTCCCGTCACCCATGCTATCGGCGCAAGATCACTACTCTTTCCGCTTTGCGCTGCGATGACCAGGGACGATTCGCGAAGGGCGTCCAATAGCGATCTGTCACGGGGCGGGCCATTGATCGTGAAGACTCTCGCGAGCAGTCGCACCGCTTGTTCATTCCCGGCAGCGGCGAGTTCCCTCACCCGGGCAGACACAGGGTTCGGACTGAAGTCTCTACTGTTGACATAGGACGCCAAGTCCATAGCAGGGTTTCCTGGATTCCCTATCCCCGGGCTTTTTTGCATGCCTTCGATGAGGTTTAAAAGGACGGGAATGCGCTCGGCCGCGACGCTTTCGCTCGCCGCCAATGTTTCGAAAAGCCATCTCTCCGCCTTATCCAGACCGCATCGTGCGCCAAGCATTCCGTGGCGCGAGAGTTGAAGAATTCTAGGGCCAAACGTTTGTTTTTTGTGCGCGGATTCGAGATTTGTGAGGGCTACACGCGCGGCTTCTCGAGCCTCGGGCCACCCCGCGAGTATCTCGGCAAAGTCCTCAAGCATTTGCGGCATCATAGGCTGCGCGATGCGCAGGTTCAGATCTGCGATCACCGCAGCATCGCGTGAATGAGCGCGAATGAGCATGGCGATGTCCTTGGCCAGCCATGTAGCCTCGCCCTCGAACGTCGCCCGAACATCCGAATCCATGCCAAGCGCCGAGAGTTGCTCAATCAACGGGAGCGCTGAGTGGGCTCTCTCGAATTCCCGGTCGAACGAAACTGTATCACCGCAAGGCTCGAACGAGTATCGCAGTATCGTGGCGCAGAGTGCCTTGATAGCGTCCCTGTCCTTCCTGACCGCGAGCATTTCAACGAGGGTGGCGAAGAGGTTTTGTTCTTCGTACGACGACACCCCGCGCTCACCAAAGAGTTTTTGCAGCCATGCGAGTGACTCGTCTCGCTTACCGGCAAACCAAAGCTCAGTGCCAAGACTCACGGAAGAAGAATGCGCAAGACTGCCTCGCTTGATTGGCCATTTATCGAGGAGCATTGCGCGCCGTTCGGGGTCTTTCCCGACCAGACGCGAGGCTGTGTGCAGATCGAGGCCTCCCTGTGCGCCTTTCAGCAGAGCATCGATTTCAAACCGTGGTTGTTTTCCATCCGCAGAGTTATCCAGCGTGGAAAGAATGGCCGTCCAGTGCCTTGTTTTCTCCGGCTCGAGGCGAAGGAGTGCGTTGCTTGCTTCCGCAAGCACGGTCAATGCATTTTGACGGAGTGAGGCATCAAGGGAGTCGGTTGCGGTTCCGGACGGTTTTGTTCGTGATTCATCACCCGCCCCGGGAACCAAACGCACAATGGCATCCGCAAGGACGGTGATGCGATTCCATCCCTCCGCGTCGTCCGGCTTGATAGCGCGCCGCTGTTTGTCGAACCACGATGAAAGTTCGCCACATGTTTGAAGGGCGGAAACGGCGCGCTGGACTGACGCGTTTGACTTCTCGTGGCGTAGAAACGACGAGTCCGGCCACTCGAGAACGCGGCGCGCGAGCGAAACAGCGCCTTCAGAATCAGCAGCGTCAATGAGCGAATCGAGGTAATCCGGGATGTCATCCTGAAGCGGGGGAGAATCACTGCTTTTGAGCCTCGCAAGCGTGAGCTTCCCCGCCAGAGCAACCAGTGTTGGGCGATCCAGCTCCCCGCTTCCCAATGCGAGTTGTTTCAGCACACTCTTTGCATTTGCATATGATTCAGCGTCGAGCGGAAGTTGAACTAAAGCATCGGCGGCTTCAATCGCCTGCTTGGGAGCCAAGTGACGAGCCCGGAGGTTCAGTTCCGCCAACAGCCATCCACCCCGACCAACCGGGCCCGTTGGGAATTTGAACGCGTCAAATCGAGCATTCCCGTCTCCGCCGTTCGCATCGGCAAGTAGCCCGGCCCATACACGGACAACGCTTGCTGAGTCAATATCCGCCGCGCTCGCTAGGTCGTTAAGCGCCTTCGGTGAATCACCGTTTCCCCTGATTGAGATGTCGGAGATCCACTTTCCCATCCACGCGATGCGGGCGCACTCAGGCGGCAAATTCTTCACGCGTGCGACTATGCGCTGTTCGAGTTGCTTCTCCTCGGCGTTCCGCACACGGACGGAGAAATAGAAAAGAGGCGCGAGCAAGTCCGACGGGATGTCTCCCCCAAGCGACTTCAGATTCCCAGCGAGTCCTCCATGAACGAAATTGCCATTTTGGCTTTGGTTTTGAAACATCGGCCAGAATAGGCGAGGCACCTTGCCTCCACTCCATGTCCCGCTTGCATCGAAGGCGGACGGCCAATCGGTGCGACGCGGAGTTTGCAGGCCCATCCACCGCAGTGCGAGTGCCGCTGCGTCTTCGCGCTTTGCCAGATCATCGAATGCGCCGGCCGACCCGAAAGTCGCTGTATGAAAACTCGCCCATTGGTCAGGCCTCGGACCGAGGCCCTCATTCCCAAAAGCCTTGAGCACATTCAGGAATTCTTTGTCGGCCCGCTCAAATTGACCTTCATCGAAAAGCCGCCAGCATTCCCCGAGGCGGGCATGCCATGAGCGTCTCGCAACTCCCGGTCTTACGGGGAATAGGTCCTCTTCCGGTAGTTTTGCGCGGACGCTCAAGGCATGCGCGACGAGTTCCGGAGAGATGTATGGTAGCGCGAGGATTCGTTCGAGTTGCTTTCGGACCATCACTTCGCCGACGAGCGAACGCTTCAGGTCATCCATAATGGAATTAGCCGCTTCAAGTATGCCGGGGAGATTCCCGGCGACGCACATCGTCAGCAGTCGCTCCTCCGGAATCCAGTGCGCGGTGCGTGAGCGCAGTGTCTCGACGAACTGTGATGGATCCCCGCCATTCCTCGTCGCGATTTTCCGCAGGTAGACACCCGCGATATCGCGGGCGTCGGTGAGCGAGGCGACGGACCATCGACTCGATGTCTCGTCGTCTGGAGCGAATACTTTCGGCTCGCGTTCCAATTGAATTTGCAGGCCGCCAAGTCGGTGTTCGATTCCGATGCCGGGCATCGGAATCACCCCGTCAAACGCCGACGTAGCGTTGCTTTTCGCACGCACGGTTGATGCAAAGTTCTGCTCGTCGAACTCTCTTCCGAAAATGCGCCACAAAAATTCGGGCGCTCCCGAGTAGTCGTTCTCGAGGATGGCGATTTCGCCCAAAGCGAAGACGAGCTCCCAACCGGACGACGAAGCAAACGGCTTTAGTATCTCGCGGATCTTCGATGTCGCGCCGCGCTCCCAGAACGATGGAAGCAACGGTCGCCAGCGGGCTGCGATTGGCCCAAGAGTGGCGGCATGTTTCGTGAAGACTCTCAGCGCGTGCTCATGTGCCCCGAAGGCAGCGAATATCTCGAGTGCTTCGACTAATTCGTCCCCGGAAGGAGACTCGCCGAGCGACGCTTCGATTCTCGCAGCAGCTTCTCCGCCGAAGCCCGCTTTTCGGGCCGCCTGGATCGCTACTTTTTGAAGGTTTCCCGCCAAATCGTGGATCTTCAGCGCATCCACGGCCACCTTAAATCCGAGCGCTGGATCTCCGAGCGCGATGCACGCTGCTGCATATTGAGCGGCACTTTCGGCTCCCGGCTTTTTGGAAATGGACCCTGCCCATTTTTGTGAATCCCCAATCGCGAGGTGCGCCCGCGCAAAGTCCGGAATCAGGGCAAGCCGGACGTCATCCTCCAAGTCGGCCGATTCCAGCTTTGAAAGCGCAGCCCATGCCCCGGCAAGATTCCCTTTCTCCTGGGAAATCCTCGCCGGGAGAAGGAGTGCTCCAGCTTTCGCATGCGCCTCCTTGAATAAATCGCTGGCGCGTTTTGCAGTAGCTTCGCCTTCGGGAAGCTCCGCACGCAACTGCGACTCGGCGAGCGCGAGCAACGCTGCAGAATTATCAGGCGCGAGTGAAACTGCTTGCTCGAACCTTTGCCTCGCCTGCTCGGGCTGGCCCGATTCCGCCGCCATCCAACCACGAATCACCAAAGCGTTGGCATCCGTTGTGCGCGCTTCGAGCGAAGCCAGCCATTTGTCAGACTCCCTGGCTTCCGCCGCGATCGCCCGCGCGTTCCAGAGGGCGAACCCCGGCCTCGGATTCTTCAGCGCAAGTTCCTCCATGTCGTTCATCGCCTTCTTGATTTCTGGGGTCTCCCCGAATCCACTTCGAGGAACGAGCAAAGCGAGGATGAAACCCATTAATCGAAACCGTGAGGAAATCATGCTGCGCACTTAGCAACAGGGACGCGGCGGGACAAGTGGATACGTTTCGATTCATGGAAACGGCGGCGACAGTACGACTCAATTCCTCGAACAAACACCGACCCCGCTACGGCTTCCCGACTTCGTAGTGACGCGCGACTTCATCCGCAGGCATGACGCGGTCGAGGATGACGAGTTCGTCGAGGCGGCCTACGAAGTTACGCGTGACGTGGCGCGGGTTCTGGAGCTTGGTCCACTCGTTGTCGGGCTTGGTCCCGTCGGCCCCCCAATTTCCGAACTCCATGCTGCCGAGGACTGCGGGGACTTGTTTGGTAAATTGTCCGCGTCCGACTTCCTGTCCGTCGCGATAGTGGGTGACGGTGCCGCTCGCGGCGTCGTAGGTGGTGGCGACGAAGAGCCAGCGGCCGAAGTCCATGTTCGACACGGCGGGGCCGCTCACGGGGCCGTTCCATCCGCCGAAGCTTTTTTCGGAACCGCCGGCGGTGCGCATCGTGAGGCGCAGTTCGCCGCCGCGCTCCAGCGTCCAATGCAGCGAACCGGTGCTGTAGCGAGTGGGGAGAAGCAGCGAGTTGTAGTCGTTTGGCAGACTGTCCACGCGGACCCACGCCATGAGCGTGAGCGCGCGGTGACTGCCGGGCACGGTGAAGCGGAGGCGGTCGCCGAGACTGCGAAACTCGAGTGCGCGTTTGCCGGGCCAGCGTCCGGCCGTCCAGCCTGCGCCAACGACGGCTCCGTGGGATTCTGCGCCGGTCTGGTCTGCGCGGTTGGTGAGCTCGCCGCTCCACTCCGGCTCATCCGCGAATGTGTAGCAGAGCAGCGTGCCGGGCTCGGCGGCGAGGCGGGCGATGTCGTCTTTCCAGCGCGAAAAGCGGTCGCGCCCGGCGCTGTCGGATCGCTGGGCGAGTTCTTCGCCGTTTGGGAAATCCGTCGGCCTCACGGGGATGTCGCGCAACTCGGTGCCTTCCACGCGGACGGCTTTGTCGGCTTCGAGTTTCGTCGCGCTGCCGCCGTTTCCGGCGACGGTGACTTCGCCATCGAACACATGGACTTCCGGCTTCCCCGCCGCTCCAATGCTGAAACCAAACGCCGTGCCGAGGTCCACGACATCGACGCCGGGACCACGGAGCTTGAAGCCATGCGCGGGCTCCGGGACATAGGCGCTGGCGGTGCCGGTCTGGAGAAATGCCGCGTCTTCCGCATCGATGCGCAACTCCGCCGGGCCGACGACGAGCAGCCGTGCGCCGCCGAGAAACTCGATTTGTACGGTACCCGTTTTGAGCTTCATCCAGCCCGCCGGGAGCATCGCGCCGACTGCATGTGCAGACGCGCCTCCCGCCCATTCGACGGCGACGGCGCGTTTCAAAACCGCGACCGGGGCCGCCATGGCAACGCGCTCGGAGATCGGGCCATCGACCGCAAATGCGGTCTCTTTTGTGGGTGGCGCGGGCTTTGAAAACTGAAACGCGATTCCTGCTGCGAGCGCCACCGATGCGGCCACGGCGAGGCGCGGCCACCAGCGCGAAGTGCGTGCGCTTTCCACCACCTCGGGAACAAACTCGCGAGTGGTCACAGCGGCGATGCGCTCCTGCTCGATACGCAGAACAATCTCCTGCGCGGCGACGTGCCCGAGCGGGTCGCGCTCCGTCGCGTGGAGCAGTCGCTCTGTTTCGATATGCCGCGAGAGAAGGCCCAGCACTTCGTCGCTCTCGCGGCATACGGCGGACAGATCGGCGGCATCCTCGGGCGTGAGAGTGCCGTCTGCGGCGCGGGCGATGAGGATGTCGAGTTGCCCGGGCGTCATACCGTTGCGGTTCGTTTCTCGATGCACTCCGCGAGCAATCCACGCAGCCGATAGAGCTGCATGGAAATCGCGGATGCCTTGCGGCGTGTGCGGGTGGCGAGTTCGTCGATCGAAGCGCCGTCTGCATAGCGTTCGGTCACGAGTTGCCGCGCCGGGCCGTCGAGGGTTTCGAGGCATTCGCGGAGCGCCGACATGCGCTCGCATTCACGGTCCGAGCCCTCCATCCGTGCATCGATGAGCGCCTGAAGTTCATCATTCATCCCGATGGGAATCGCGCGAAACTTGCGGCGGTGATTCGCGAGAAGGTGCATCGCGACTCCACGCAGCCACGGCCCAAGCGGCAGTGTCGCGTCGATCTCCGGCAGCTTGCGAAAGGCGACGAGCAGCGTTTCTTGCGCGAGGTCCTCGGCATCGTGGGCGGAATTCATCCGCACGGTGAGGCAGGCGCGCACGCTCCCATGATGCCGCTCCACAATCGCCCCAAACGCAGCCAAATCCCCGCGCTGCGCAGCGCGAATGAGCGAAGTCTCGTCGGTGTTCGGATGTTTCGTCATGTCGTGTCCCCTGATATCTGTTTCCATTCGGTGGATATAGCACTTCGAATATTCTCAATCATCGGTGAACAGTTTTGTGCTGCTTTGTGCGAGAGGGGACAGAAGAGGATCGAAAGGATACGGTTTGCGCCATCCTTTCCATCCAACCACGACTACCATTTCCGAAATGAAAAAGCCCGCGCGCATCCTCTCGCTATCAATTGCACTTCTCGCTGCGTCTTCCACTCAATCTGCCACGCTCACGTGGGACGCTGGAGATACCGGCAACGGTGCGACCATTGACCCGGCAGACGGCAGCGCAGCACTACTGCTCGGCGGGCTCGCGGTGCGCGGCTTTCGCCGTCGCCGTGCGTGACGGGACGCTGGGCGCAATTCGCGTTTCGCCACCGTTTGTGTATCTTCCGACTTTTTTAATGCGCTCACTTTTCACGTTCATTTTTGCCTTCCTGCTCGGACTCCCAGGCTTCGCTGCGCCTGTGCCGGTGAATACCGTTTCGATGAGCGGGAATCAGCTTGTCGGCCTGACAGTGAACGGAAACGATTACCCGCAGGCGCAGCTTGCGTTGCCCACGGTGACTGTATTTGCCGCTGCCGCCGTGACAGTTCCGCTCGTCTCGAACGGCTCGGCGGCGCCCGCGGCGGGCGCGCGGAAAAACCTTCTACAAGACTGGTTGCTCGATACCGGGCTCATCAATCCTGCCGTCGGCACGAACACCGTGACGCTCACATTTTCGACGCCCATCGTGAACCGCGCGGGCGCGGATCTCGTGTTCATGGAGATCAATCCCGGCTCCGCTGCGGACCCGATGCAGGTGACGATCAACGGCACAACACAAGTCGTTGCGGCCGCTTCCTGGGGGCAGACAAATTTCACCGCTGCGAGCGCGGACCTTTATTCTACGGGCACCGCAGTCACGACGCTCGCCGCGCTGGAGTCCGCGACGCTCACGCTCAACAGCGCAGAGATTTCCCAAAACGTCTTCGCCGTCGGGATGGATCTGTCAGACTTCGGAATCGCTACAAACGCGAGCATCACGACGCTGAGCTTTGGTTCGAGTGGAGCCGTAAGTTTCGATCCGGTGTTTATCTGCGGAATCAACGGAACGGGCAGTCCGCCAACCGGCTCGGTTTCGTTGCCATACGTCGAACCGTTTAATTCCAGCGCAGGCTCATTTACTGGGGGCGGAAATTGGAAGGCCGTCGGCGGCGCGTATCGCAATACGATTTCCTCCGCGAGCACCGCGTCGAGCGCATACATTCTCACGAACGACTTGAGCGGCGCGACGCCGCCCGGCTTTTTCCTGTCCTCGAAATTCACCATCGTCTCGCTCACGGCGACGACCAACAACGTGGGCTTCGGGCTTTTCGGAACGAACTCGTCGTTCTCCGGCGGCGTTGCAAATCCCTACTACCGCTGCGAGTTTCGGCCCGGCGCAAATGTGATGAGTTTTGAGCGTGTCGGCATCAATGACACGGCGTTCCTCATCGATACGACGCTGGCGACGATGAGCGTAAATACCGCGCTGCCATTCAGCATGGAAGTCCTCGGTCGCTACGAATACGGAGCGCTGCTGATGGACGTGACCCTGCGGCAGGGCGCGCTGAGCGAGACGTATCACATCGTCGATTCCGAGCCGCTAAACATTGGGCATTTCGGCTATCGCAACAGCACCGGCTCCGGCGGCGCGATGACGGTGGATTGCGATGATTTCACGCTGCGACGCACTTCGACCGAGTCGTTTTCCGCGACGCCGGTTCCCTTCGCGCGGCCCGGCGTGTTTTACTCGTCGCCGGTGAGCGTCGTGTCGAATGTCGGCTCTAGTGTGACGCTCGTTGCGACTTCACTCCCCGCGTGGCTCACGTTTTCCGGCGGCATTTTGAGCGGCACTCCGTCCACCGCTGGCAGTTACGATGTCACGTTTGCAGGCAGCGACGCCGACGGTGGTTCGGTGACGGAGACGTTCACGATTTCCGTGCTGGCTCCGACAGGCGTTTTCATCAGCGAATTTATCGCGGAGAACGATACAGGATTGCGAGACGAAGACGGCGACCAGCCCGACTGGATCGAGCTTTTCAATAGCGACACGACTCCCGCAAACGTCGGCGGTTGGTGGCTGAGCGATTCCCCGCTGCTCCCGATGAAATGGGCGATTCCCGCCGGCACTACGATTCCTGCGCGTGGATTTCTGGTGGTTTTTGCATCGGAGAAAAACCGCACAACGAACCCGTTTCACACAAATTTCAAACTCTCCAACGCAGCGGGCAATCACGTCTCGCTCGCGCAGCCCGGCGGCGCGGTTGTCTCGTCGGTTCCGCTCTATCCGGCACAGCGCGCGGACCACAGCTACGGGACTTACGGAAGCTACGCGACGAGTGGTTATCTCGTGGACCCCACGCCCGGCGCGCCAAACGGCGGAGTAGGCTACGCGGGCTTCACGGCGGATACGGAGTTCTCGGTGAAGCGTGGCTTTTACACGACGCCGCAGACCGTCGTCATCACGAGCGCGACACCCGGAGCCACGCTCGTCTATACGACGAACGGCTCCACACCGACCCTCGCCAACGGCACGGAATCCACATCGCCGCTCACGCTGAATATCGCATCCACCACGACTTTGCGCGTTTCGGCATTTGCGCCGAATCTCGTGCCGAATGGACCGGATACGCAGAGCTACTTTTTCCTCGAAGACATCCGCGTGCAGCACTCCACCGGCGCGCCGCCGCCGGGCTGGCCGGTGGGTCCGGTGAACGGACAAAAGCTCGACTACGGCATGGACCCGGACATCACGGGAACCGTCACCGCACAAGCGATGAAGGACGCTCTCTCCGCGATCCCGACACTCTCGCTCACCACGGAAATCGCGAACCTCTTCGACCCAGCAACGGGCATCTATGTAAACCCGTATGGTCGCGAAGAAGGCTTCGAGCGCGCGACCTCCGTGGAGCTGTTGAATCCCGACAACACGCCCGGTTTTCACATCAACGCCGGGCTCGCGATACGCGGTGGATTCAGTCGCCAGGGCACAAATCCAAAGCACAATTTCCATCTCTATTTCCGGGCGAAATTCGGTGCGTCGAAACTCAGCTACCCGCTCTTTGGCGATGAAGGCGCGGATGAGTTTGACCGCATCGATTTGAAGATCGGGCAAGGCAACGCGTGGCACGCAAACGGCAGCGCGAACGCGACGTACAATCTCGACGAGTGGAACCGGTTGACGCACGGCCACATGGGGCATCCATACACCCGCAGCCGCTACTACCATTTGTATCTTAACGGCACTTACTGGGGCATCTACGCGACGCAGGAACGCGCGGACTCCGCCTACGCGTCGTCGTATTTTGGCGGCTCTCGGGAAAATTACGACGTGATGAAAACGTACGTCATCCCGCATCGCGTCGAGGCTGCCGACGGAGACAACGTCGCATGGTCGCAACTCCACGCCGCCGCGCTCGCGGGATTCGCGACGGATGCCGCTTACTACGCCGTTCAGGGTCTCGATGCGAACGGACTTCCCACTGCCACGCTGCCACTCCTCGATGTGGACGCGGTGATCGATTACACCGTCCTGCGCTACTACGCGGGGGACAACGACGCGCCGATAAATACAAGCGTCGGCGGCGGTGTGCCGAAAAACTTCTACGCATTCCGCCCGCGCGACGGGCGGTTCGGTTTTCAATTTGTGACGCACGACGGCGACGGCACGATGAACAACACGGACGTGACCGGAACCATCACTGCAGGCAGCACGCTCCAATACTTCAATCCGCGTTGGCTTTCACAACAACTCGCCGCAAACGCGAAGTATCGCCTGCGATTTGCCGACCGCGTGCAAAAACATTTCTTCAACGGCGGCGCTGTGGATACGCCCGTCGCCATCGCGCGCTGGCAATCGCTGCGCGGTCAGCTCGGGCCTGCGATGCTGGCCGAAAGCGCCCGCTGGGGCGATGCCGCCAGCGCTACGCCGCGCACTGTCGCAAACTTCAACGCCGCAAACGACGCACTCGAAGCGGGCTTCCTCACCACCCGCCGCGCCACGCTCATCTCGCAACTCCGCACGCGTTCGCTTTTCCCGAGCTTCGATGCACCCGCATTTTCCCAGCACGGCGGAAACGTCGCCAGCAGCGCAACCGTGACAATTACCGCGCCCGCCGCGACGACGATCCACTACACGCTCAACGGCACCGACCCGCAGCTCGCCGGCTCGCCCACTTACACCGCGCCCGTCGCGATTTCCGGCACGCAAGTCACGCTCAAGTCCCGCGCAAAACTAAACAGCACCGGCGAATGGAGCGCGCTCACCGAAGCGATTTTCACCATCGACGCCGCCCCCGCTGCGTCGGGGAATCTCGCAATCACCGAGATCCACTACAACCCGCCCGGCTCGGCTGACGCGACGGAGTTTGTGGAAATCCTCAACACCAGCACCGGTCGCGTGAACCTCGCCGGAGCGAGCTTCACCGGCGCGATGATCTACACTTTTGAAAACCTCACGCTCGAACCCGGCGCGCGTATCCTCGTCGTGGAAGACTCAGCCGCATTCCTCGCCGCATACGGCGCGATGCCCGTCGTCGCCGGACAATGGACCGGCGCGCTCGACAACTCGACCGACACCATCATCCTCCGCGCAAACGGCGGTGCCGAAATCGACCGCGTGACATACACCGACGCCGCCCCATGGCCCGCCCCCGCCGACGGCGACGGCTACACGCTCGTCCGCATCAACCCGCTCGCGAGTTCCGCTGCGAACAATTGGCGCGCAAGTTCCGCAACCGGCGGAAACCCCGGCGCGGCCGACACCGCTGCGCCATTCACCGGCACCGCGCTCGCCGACACGGATAAAGACGGCATCCCCGCGCTGCTGGAGCATTTCTTCGCGACAAACGACGCAGTGACAAACGCCTCGCCCATTACCGCCAGCCGCACCGTGGACGGACGCCTCCAAATCACATTTCCCCGCCGCCTCGCCGCAGACGACCTCACGCTCACCGTAGAAGTCAGCACCAATCTCACAACCTGGACCACCGCCGCCTCGCGAACCGCAAGCATCTACACCGGCACCGGCACCACGACAGAAACCTGGACCGCCGACGCCGCCGCAAACGCGCAGTTCATCCGGCTGCGCGTGGTGAAGTAGTGCGGATGAACTCAACGAAGTTCTCGCCGCTTGAGGCGGAACAAAAATAGATACAGCCTGTAGATAAGAAGACTGCGAAAATATTCCAGCGTGGAGGCAGCCAGGCCGTTCGCCTGCCGAAGGCGTTTCGCTTCGGGGGCACGGAAGTTCTCATCGAAAAGCGGGATGATGCCGTCATCCTCCGGCCTGCCCAAAATTCGCTGCCGCACCTCCGCACCATTGGGGACGTGTCCCGTTACTTTTCCGAGCAGGACGCGGATGCCGCCAGCTTCCCCGAGCCGCCTCCCCGGCCAAAGAAACACGAGCGGCCAATTCTGGAGTGGTAACGGCGAGCCTCTCTTATGCGACCTTTATTCATGCTCGATTCGAGCGCCTGCATCCAAGTGTTGCGCGGACGCGCACCTTTCGACGCGCTTCCCGCGTGCAAGGACACTGCGGTATCCAGTCTTATGGCTGCGGAGCTTTGGACGGGGGTCGAGAAATCCGACCGCCCCGACAAAGCCTCATCCCTCGAAACCTTCCTCAGACTGTTCAGGGTGGTTGATTTTGGCGAAGAAGATGCCCGCCACTACGCCCAAATCCGGGCGGACGTCGAACGCAAAGGCACGCCGATCGACCCGCTTGATCTCGTCATCGCCGCGCATGCACGGAATCTGGGTCCCACTCTCATCACCCGCAACGCCGCAGAATTCAAACGCGTCAAGGGCCTCAAGGTCCAAGCCTGGAAATGAAGACGACGCGCGATTCCGATCCCCTCATCGCGGTCATCGCCCCGCCCGCGAAGCAACTCGGAGCGCAACAGCGGCGGTTTCGGCCTCACCAAATCCGCGGTTGCAAACACGCCCTGATATAGTTGATTTTTAGCCGATGAATTTACGCTCGATATGCCATTTGTCAGGCGTGCTCCTGTTCTCCACACTGCACGGCGCGGAAAATTTCTGGGATGAGATTCCGCTGTCTCCAAGCACCACGCGGCCATCCGTGGTGCTGGATGATTACTGGAACAGCGAGTTTGTTAGAGTTAACCGCGAGGTCGCCGCCGCGCAAGACACCCAGCTCATCTTCTTCGGCGATTCCATCACATGGTCATGGTCGCTCGGCCCTGCCACCGGTCGAGAGATATGGGAAAATCAATTCGCCACTTACAACCCCATCAACATGGGAAACTCCGGCGACATCACCCCGGTCATGCTCCACCGCGTCACTCGTGGTAACTTGGATTTCCCCGCCGGAAAACACCCCAAAGTCGCCGTCATGCTTTGCGGCATCAACAACTTCGGCGTCACCAAAAGTGCCGAGGGCAAAGAAACCTGGGCTTTAGGTGCCGACTGCCCGCCTGAAGACATCGCCAACGGGCAAAGGGCAATCGCCCAAGTCTTCTGCCGCAAACTCCCGCACACCCGCCTCATCATGATGGCCCTGCTGCCCGTCGCCGACGCCGCGAAATGGCAGAAATGCCAGCGCGTCAACGCGATCAACGCCAACCTTGCGCTGGATACCGATGAAGTGGCCTACCTGAACTTGCAGGACCGATTTCTTCTCTCAGACGGCACCATCAACAAAGCCTTGTATACCGACGGC
>JAYUSJ010000428.1:0-3030 GCA_043755735.1 Verrucomicrobiaceae bacterium
CGCCACGCAATACGCGGCCCCCGGAGCGCTCATCGTCTGGCACGACGCCCACCGCCCGCACGAACGCGAGATCGCGAAGAAATACTTCGGCCACTGCGCGAGGAAGCGCCGCAAGAGCGTGGGCTGGTGCAAGTGGGAGAAGCCGTGCTGCGTCGGAGGTATGTCGGCGGCGCTGCGGCGGATGAATCCGTTTGCGTGATGAGTCTAATTTGATGAGTAACGCCAAGAGAAATGTCTGCGGGATCATTAGTATGCTGCTCTTGCCCCTCGTCGGGGCGACTCTCGCGGCACTGCCCGGCGAATTGCACAGAGTTTGGTTTGCATCTGATTATCAGCAGCACGAGGGCGAGATTTTGAAAGTTGAAAAGGTTGTATCTAGTAACGGCAAAAGCCGCCGGACCGTTGTCACAGTGAGAACTGATATGGGTGAGAGCCAGATTCGCAGTCTTCTTTTACTGCCTATTCCGTCTGTGATTTTCGGCGGCCCGCCGGAAAACGTTGGACGTCGCCTTCGTATCCACGCAAACGCCTATGCTGACCGCGCTGTGGGCTTTTCTGCCCCCGGCGCAATCATCTCAATCAGTCTGCGAATACTTGGAGTGATCGTGATTTACGTCGCAATCAGAACAATGTTCACAAGCACTAGTAAATAGGCCAAAACAATCACTTATGATTTTCGCTCATCCGCACCAACGCAATGACTGGATCGCTTTGGAGACGGCGCGGTGTGTTGCGCGGCGGTTGCGTGAGAATCCGGCACTTATTGCGGAAGGCCTGCTCCGAATTCAGAGTTCGAGAGAGAGAGGTCGTGATTTTTCGGCCTATCGCGAATGGGCGGACATCATTCAGACACGGAGCGCCAACGAGATTGCGGACATTCTCGAATCCGAGACGGAGGAAGGACAGCGACTCCGTTCTTCGCGTCCGTTCGTGGGCGCGCTATTCGTGACCGAGGAGGAGAGAAAGGATATCATTGAAAGAGCTTTCGCTGGATGACTTGAAGCTCGCGCTGGCCGAATGCGCAACGTTGAGTGGAGAGGTGGACTTTGTAGTGGTCGGGAGTCTTGCGATTTTGGGTGGGCATCCGTTCGCACCAGCGGTGCTGAGGGTTTCGCAGGATATTGATTTGTTCCTCCTCAAAGGGGCTACGCTGGAAAGCAACCGCTCGATTTACGAGCACTTCGGTCCGGACTCGGAATTCGCCGACTTGCACGATTTTTACATCGAACCCGTCGGCGATTGGACTGTTGCGACTTCGCTTCCCGGTTGGCGCGAGCGGCTTGTGCGAGTGGATGCGCCGGGCGGCGCAGTCGGCTGGTGTCTTTCGCCGCTCGACATCGCGTACAACAAAGCCGAAGCGGGCCGCGAAAAAGACATCGCTTATCTCGCAGAGCTTTTCCGTTGCGGAATCGTCCGCCCGTCGGACATCAAAGCCGCAATGGATGCGGCGGACACGGCACTTGAGACAAGGACGCTGATCAATTCACGAGTGCAGGAGGCCGTCCGCCGCTCGGTTCGGTGACGCGCGCACGCGTTCACACGTTCCGGAAATAAACACCGGCCTTGTCGCGCTGTATTTAATTCGTATCATCCCAAGATGAGCGCATACGAAGAAATTGTTGATTTCATCGCCGCCGGGCCGAGCACTGGCGAGGTGGCTAGCTTTCAGGCTTCGGCGGGTTTGAAAGCGCGTGTGGCGGAGTTGCTGGAGCTTGAAAAATCCGGCACCGCGACGAAGGCGGATAAGGCGGAACTCGATCACTACCTTGAGCTGGAGCATTTGATGCGTCTCGCCAAAGCGCGGGCTCGGGAACGATTGGCACATGCCTGATATTTCGGCGGAAAGTCGGCGACTCGTCGCATCGCGAGCCGGTTTTTGCTGCGAGTATTGCGGCATTGCGGAGGACGACTCGTTTCTCGGCTGTGAGGTGGATCACATCGTAAGCCGCAAGCATGGTGGGAGTGATGAGGTAGAAAACCTCGCGTTCGCTTGCACGCCTTGTAATCGAAGCAAAGGCACCGACCTCGGCTCTCTTGATGATGCCGGGCGGCTGGTTCGATTCTTCAATCCGCGTGTTGACCGATGGGGGAATCACTTCCGCATTCGGAACGCTCAACTCGAATCGCTCACCAGCATCGGTGCCGCCACCGAGCGCATTCTCGATTTCAACTCTCCTGAGCGCGTTGCAGAGCGAGTAATTCTGATGCGGCAAGGCCGCTATCCACGGTAAATGACCCTCGACCTCTCCACCTACCGCGCGCTCGAAGACAGCGTCCCGCTTTTTCTAAAATCGCTCAAGCTCGGTGAGCAGGCGGGGCGCTATCTGCCTTGCAAACGCGGCGCTACGCAGCTCGGGCGCGAGATGGGGCTGGGGTGGAGTTGTTTTGTGCTGAAGACGCTCCACATGCTCGGGCGGTGGGATTTGTTGGAGCGCGAGGAGCGCGAGTATTGGGTCGAGTTCATCCAGGACTACCAGCGCACGGATGGCGACGGATTCTTTGAGGACCCGCCGGAGATCGCCTATCTGCGCAAACCGCCTGCGCTGAGTGCGCGGCTGCTCGGGCTCATCGGCAAGGCACCGTATAGGCCCGACCCGCAGAGCATCCTCCTCGCCGAGACAAAGCAGGCCATCGCCACGCTTGCGGAAGTCGGCGCTGAAGCGCGCAGGCCGTTTCGCGGATTCCCGCAAAAGCCCGAGCGCGTGCAGCACTGGCTGGAATCGCAGGATTGGTCGCGCCCTTGGGGAGCGGGCGGGCAGAGCGCGGGCATGGTCGTTTTTATAAAGACGCAGGCTCCCGCGTTTATGCCGCAGAGCGAGGTGGACGAGTTGCTCGACGTCTGCCGCGATTTCTACGCCAGCCTCGCCGACCCGGCCACGGGCGCGTATTTCCGCGGTGCCGTGCCCGAGCACGGCGAGCTGGTAAATGGCGCGATGAAAGTGCTCATGGCGCTCGACTGGCTCGACATGCCCATCCACTACCCCGACCGCCTCGCCGCCACCGTCCTCGCCGCGCCGCCCGCGCAGACCG
>JAYUSJ010000429.1:0-9091 GCA_043755735.1 Verrucomicrobiaceae bacterium
GGCCTATCGCGGGCTGCTCGACGCACCGGATTTTCTGAGCTTTTACCGGCAGGCCACACCCATCGATGCGCTGGAGCACAGCCGCATCGGCTCGCGTCCTTCGCGACGCACCGGAAAGCCCAGCCTCGCCGACCTCCGCGCCATTCCGTGGGTCTTCTCGTGGAACCAGGCGCGCTTCTACGTTCCCGGATGGTTCGGTGTCGGCAGCGGCCTCGCATCGCTCTCGGAAACCGAGTTTGCGGAACTCGCGGCCGGACTGCGAAGCTGGCCGTTTCTGCACTACGTCGTCACGAACATCGAAGCCTCCATCGCCAGCGCCGACCGGGAACTCATGATCGCCTATGCCGGACTCGTCGAGCAGCCCGAAGTCCGCGAACCGATGCTCGAAATGCTGCTCAGGGAGTGGGACCTCACTCGCCAAATGCTCGATCGTCTTCGCGGTGGAGCCATGGCAACGCGCCGCCCGCGCATGTCGAAGACGCTGGGCCTCCGCGCCGAGGCGCTCCGCATTCTACACTTCCAGCAAATCGCCCTTCTCCGCCGCTGGCGCGGCCTTCGCGCGGAGGAAAACGAATCCGCCGCTTCCGCACTCCTTCCAGACCTCTTGCTCAGCATCAACGCAATCGCCAGCGGTCTACGGACGACTGGCTAGAAACATCATTTCATGGCCATTCACGTCGCACTTACTCATCGCACTCATTACACCTACGACCGCCCGGTCGCGCACGGACCGCATGTCGTGCGGCTGCGACCGGCTCCGCATTGCCGGACGAAAATTCTCAGTTACTCGCAAAAGATTATCGGCGGAGAACCGTTCCTCAACTGGCAGCAGGACCCGTTTTCGAACTGGAATGCACGGCTCGTTTTCCCGGATAAAATGACGGAGTTTGCCGTGGAGGTGGAGCTCGTCGCGGAGATGGCGGTTCACAATCCGTTCGACTTTTTCATCGATGAATTCGCGGAGGTTTTCCCGTTTGCATACGATGCCGCACTGGCGAAGGAACTCGCGCCTTTCATGGAACTTCCACAGCCGACGCCGCGCCTGCTGGGGCTCGTCGATGAGCTGCTGGGCGTCTATTTGAAGAAGGGCGCAAAGACGATCGATTTCCTCGTCGATGTGAATCAGCGGCTTCAGCAAAAAATCGGATACACCATCCGGCTGGAACCGGGCGTGCAGACGCCCGAGCAGACGCTGGAAAAATGCACGGGCTCGTGCCGAGACACAGGATGGCTGCTCGTCGAGTTGCTGCGCTCCATGGGCTTTGCGGCGCGCTTTGTCAGCGGCTACCTCATTCAGCTCAAATCCGACGTGAAATCGCTCGACGGCCCAAGCGGGACCGAGGTGGATTTCACCGACCTCCACGCGTGGTGCGAAGTGTATTTGCCCGGCGCCGGCTGGATCGGATTTGACCCGACGAGCGGCTTGCTCGCAGGCGAAGGACACATCCCGCTGAGCTGCACGCCCGAGCCTGCAAATGCCGCGCCAATCACCGGCGCGACGGACAAGTGCGAGAGCAAGCTGCATCACGAGATGAGCGTCGCGCGCATCTACGAATCGCCGCGCGTCACGAAGCCATACACCGACGAGCAATGGGAAGTGATCAAAGCGCTCGGCCATGCGATCGACGAAGACCTGGTCGCGCACGATGTGCGGCTCACGATGGGCGGAGAGCCGACGTTTATTTCGATCGATGATCCGGATGGCGCGGAGTGGAATTTCTCGGCGACTTCGCCAAAGAAGCGGCTGCTTTCCGACACGCTGCTCACGCGGCTCCGCGAGAAATTCGCAGCCGGTTCGCTGGTGCATCACGGACAGGGGAAATGGTATCCCGGCGAATCGCTTCCACGCTGGGCTTTCGCGTGTTACTGGCGTCGCGACGGACAGCCCATCTGGCAGGACGATGCGCTTATCGCGAAGGAAGGCGCGGACCACGGCTGCACCACAAAGACATCTGCGGAATTCATCACCGCGCTCGCCGGGAAACTGGGCACGGACCCAAAATGGATCATGCCCGGCTACGAGGATCCGTTTCATCATTTATGGAAGGAGCGGAAGGTTCCGTCGAACCTCGATCCTCACAAAGCCGATCTCGCCAAAGACGAAGAACGTGTACGACTCGCGAAGATTTTGGAGCAAGGCGTGGACAGCGTCGTGGGCCACGCGATGCCGGTTCAGCGCGTGTGGAAAAACCACTATCCCGTGTGGGCAAGCGGACCGTGGTTTTTGCGCTCGGAGCGGCTGTATCTCATGTCCGGCGATTCGCCGATGGGCCTGCGCCTTCCGCTCGATTCGCTGCCGTGGGTGGACAAGGACGAGTATCCGTATCTCAACGAACTCGACCCGACCGCAGCGCGCCCGCCGCTGCCGAAGCCCGAGGAACTGCGCCAGCGCTACCTGCGCATCGACACTCCCGAGCGCATCCGCGCCGCGCAGGCCCGCCGCCGCCTCCACGCGGAGAAAGACGCGAAGACCGAGAAAGACGAGGCGCGTTTAGCCGACCCGACCCGGCAACCGGCCATCGGCGAATCCGCGCCGTGGATTGTGCGCACCGCACTGTGCGTCGAGCCACGCGGCGGGCGCCTGCATGTTTTCATGCCGCCGATGGCAACGCTGGAGGACTATCTCGAGATCGTCACCGCAGTCGAAGACACCGCTGCGGACATGAAAATGCCCGTCGTCATCGAAGGCTACACGCCGCCTTTCGACCCGCGGCTCAACGTGCTCAAAGTCACGCCAGACCCCGGAGTCATCGAGGTGAACCTCCACCCGAGCAAGACGTGGGAGGAACTCGTCGATCGCACCACCGTGCTCTACGAAGAAGCGCGCCAGACCCGGCTCGGAACCGAGAAATTCATGGTCGATGGCCGCCACACCGGCACCGGCGGCGGCAACCACATCCTCATTGGCGGCGAGACACCCGCGGATTCGCCGGTCCTGCGGCGGCCTGATTTGCTGCGCTCGCTGCTGACCTACTGGCAGAACCATCCATCGCTGAGCTGGCTGTTCAGCGGGCTCTTCATCGGCCCGACTTCACAAGCCCCGCGCGTGGACGAAGCGCGCAACGATTCGCTCTACGAACTGGAAGTGGCATTCAAGGAACTCGACCGGCAGGCCGAATCCGGAACCACGCCGCCGTGGCTCCCCGATCGTCTCTTTCGCAATCTGCTGCTCGACGCCAGCGGCAACACACACCGCGCCGAGTTCAGCATCGATAAACTCTACTCGCCCGATTCCGTCACAGGACGCCTCGGGCTCGTGGAAATGCGCGCGTTTGAAATGCCGCCGCACGCGCAGATGAGCCTCGCCCAGCATCTCCTGTTGCGGGGTCTCGTCGGAAAGTTCTGGAAGGAGCCTTACAAAAACGAGCTCGTCCGCTGGGGTACCGATCTCCACGACCGTTGGATGCTCCCGCACTTCTGCGAGACCGACTTCCGCGAAGTCATCCGCGACTTGTGCGACGCTGGATACCCGTTCGATTTCGAATGGTTCGCACCGCACTTTGAGTTCCGGTTTCCGCGCATCGGCGACTTCTCGCAGCGCGATGTCGAAGTGGAACTACGCACCGCGCTGGAGCCGTGGCACGTCCTCGGCGAAGAAGGCGCGACCGGCGGCACGGTCCGCTATGTGGACAGCTCGCTGGAGCGAATGCAGCTCAAAGCGCGCGGCCTTGTCGGCGAACGGTTCATCTTGCTCTGCAACGGTCGCCGCGTGCCGCTTCGTCCGACAGGCACCAACGGCGAATGCGTCGCCGGAGTTCGCTATCGCGCATGGCAGCCACCGAACTGCCTGCAACCCACCATCGCGCCGCACGCGCCGCTTACGTTTGATCTCTTCGACACATGGAACCAACGCAGCCTCGGCGGGTGCCAGTACCACGTCGTCCATCCCGGCGGCCGCAGCTACGACACATTCCCCGTGAATAGCTACGAAGCGGAAGCCCGCCGCCTTGCACGCTTCATCACGCAAGGCCACACGCAGGGAGTGAAAGCCCCACCCGTGGAACCCGTGAACCGCGACTTCCCATTCACGCTCGATTTGCGTGGCTAAAAGCGCGTTCGAGATTCTAGGTTGAATTCCACCGCCTCTGTCCCCCATCGTGCCGCCACATGTCCAAGCCGTTTTTCATCACCACCGCCATCGATTACACCAACGCGCCGCCGCATATCGGCCACGCGTATGAGAAGATCCTCGCGGATGTCATCGCCCGGTATCACCGGATGAAAGGCGGTGATGTTTACTTTCTCACCGGCGTTGATCAGCACGGACAGAAAGTGCAGCAGTCAGCCGCGAAGGACGGCGTCATTCCTCAGGCGTTTGTGGACGCGCTGAGCGAGAAATTCCGCGCCCTGTGGAAGCGGCTCGACGTACAGTATGATGGGTGGGCAGCGACCACCGACCCTCTTCATAAAGAGTGCGTGCGCGAAATCCTCCAGGCGCTCTACGACGCAGGCGAGATTTACTCCGCGCCGTACAAGGGTTTTTACAGCGAGCGGCAGGAGCAATTCCTCACGGAAAAAGACCGCGGGCCCGACGGAACGTTCGGCCCGGAGTGGGGAAAGGTGGAGGAACTGGAGGAGACAAACTGGTATTTCCGCCTTACGAAATACAAAGACTGGTTGCTCGAATTCATCGACTCCACACCCGGCCTCATCACTCCCGCATACCGCCAGACGGAGCTGCGCAATGCGGCTGCAAAAATCGAGGGCGACCTTTCCATTTCACGCCCAAAAGCACGGCTCTCGTGGGGAATTGAGATTCCGTTCGACCCCGACTGCGTGACCTTCGTGTGGTTCGACGCGCTCGTGAACTACATCAGCTTTGCAGGATACAAGCAGGCCGTCGCCGACGGGAAATTGCTCCCCTCATTTCCGAACGCGCCTGCGCCGGGATGCGTGTGGCCCGCGCTGCACGTCATCGGCAAGGACATCATCATCCCCGCGCACGGCATCTACTGGCTGTGCATGTTGAAAGCGATGGGGTTCAGCGATGCGGACATGCCGAAGATGCTTGTGCATGGCTACATCAATATCGGCGGGGAAAAAATGAGCAAATCGCTCGGTAACATCAAAGACCCGGCGTCGGTGGCGGACAGCATCGCCGCTGGTATCCGCCTCGGTTTTACCAAGCAAAACGAAGCCGCCGCAAAGAAAGGCAAGCCCGTGACACCGGAGGATGAAATCACCGGGTTCGCGGAGCGCTGCGGCCCCGATGCCCTGCGCTACTATCTCATGCGCGACTGCTCGGTCGGCGGAGACATGGAGTTCACCGATGATCGACTCCTCAGCCGATACGCGACCGACCTGGGCAACAGCATCGGCAATCTGCTGAATCGCTCGCTGAACATGGCGTTGAAATACCGTGAAGGCCGACTCGTGAAACAATCCGTTTCGCCCGGCCCAGCGCCCGATGCCTTTGTCGCTGCATATCGCGAGGCGATGGATGAAAATCGCGTTCACTCCGCGCTCGAAGTAGCAGTGAATTACGCGACTGCGTGCAACCAATACATCGACACCGAGCGCCCCTTTAGTCTCGCCGCCGACCCGACCCAAGCCGACAAGCTCGACGCCGTCCTCTACACGCTCGCCGAGAACCTGCGCATCATCGCCATTCTCATGACTCCGGTCGTTCCCCGCGCCGCGGCAGAAATCCTCGCGCAGCTCGGCGTGAGCACCGAGCAAACGCTCGCCGACGCTGTTTGGGGTGGTTTGCAGGACGGGCATCAACTCGGATTGCCCACGCCGCTTTTCCCTCGTATCGAGCAGGAAAAACCCTGAACCAGTGCAGTCACCAGTGGGAAGCGCGCCAGCTTACTGCTGAAAAAGCATTTGGCGTCAGTGCGAGATGTTGCAGCCGGGCGCGACGTGCTCGAAGAAGTCGTTGCCCTTGTCATCCACGAGGATGAACGCCGGGAAATCCACGACTTCGATTTTGCAAATCGCCTCCATGCCGAGTTCAGGGAACTCGATCACTTCTACTTTCCGGATGTTCTCTTTCGCCAAGATCGCCGCCGGCCCGCCGATGCTGCCGAGGTAAAAGCCACCGTGCTTCTTGCAGGCGGCGGTCACTTGCGGTCCGCGGTTTCCTTTCGCGATCATCACCATGCTGCCGCCGTTGCTTTGGAAAAGATCCACGTAGCCATCCATGCGACCGGCCGTGGTCGGGCCGAACGATCCGCTCGGCATTCCCGCAGGAGTTTTCGCCGGGCCGGCGTAGTAAACGGGATGCGCCTTGAAGTAATCCGGCAGCGTGCCGCCGGCGTCGAGACGCTCTTTCAGCTTTGCGTGGGCGATGTCGCGGGCGACGATGATTGGGCCGCTGAGCAGCAAGCGCGTGGTGACGGGATAGCGTGAAAGATCGGCGCGGATTTCCGCCATCGGGCGATTAAGGTCCACGCGCACGGCGGTCTCGTCTTTGCGGTGGCGCAGCGCTTCGGGGATGTATTTGAGCGGGTTCGTCTCCAGCTTTTCGATGAACACGCCATCGCGGGTGATCTTCCCTTTTGCCTGACGGTCCGCACTGCACGAAACGCCGATTCCCACCGGAAGACTGGCGCCGTGGCGGGGCAGGCGGACGACGCGGACATCGAGCGCAAAATACTTCCCGCCAAACTGCGCGCCGATGCCGCAATGCCGCGCGGCCTCCAGCAACTCGGCCTCCAGCGCGATATCGCGGAAGGCGCGTCCGTGGGCGTTTCCGGTCGTCGGCAGTCCGTCGAGATACTTGGTCGATGCCATTTTGACCGTCTTCATGCACGCCTCGGCGCTCGTGCCGCCGATGACAAACACGAGGTGATACGGCGGGCACGCCGCCGTCCCGAGCGTCATCATTTTCGCCGTGAGAAACGGCACCAGCGTCTTCGGCGAAAGCACCGCGCGCGTCTCCTGGAAAAGGAACGATTTATTCGCCGAGCCGCCGCCTTTGGCCACGAAGAGAAACTTGTAAGCGTCGCCATCCACCGCCCGGATATCCAGCTCCGCCGGGAGATTCGTGCCCGTGTTCTTTTCCTCGAACATCGTCAGCGGTGCGTTCTGCGAGTAGCGCAGATTGTTCTCCGTGTAGGCTTGGTAAACGCCTTTCGACAGCGCCGATTCATCGCCGTCGGAAATCACGAGATGCCCCTTCTTCCCGTTCACGATCGACGTGCCGGTGTCCTGACAAAACGGCAGCAGCCCCGCGCTCGCGACGTCCGCATTTTTCAGCATCGTCAGCGCCACCATGCGGTCATTCTCCGAAGCCTCCGGGTCGTCGAGAATCGCCGCGACCTGCTGCAAATGCGCGGGTCGCAGGAAAAAGTTGATGTCGTGAAACGCCTGATTGCTCAGCAGCGTCAGCGCCTCGGGCGCGACCACGAGCAACTCGCGACCGCCGCACGTCTCCACGCTCACATGCTCCTTCGTGAGCAACCGGTATTCGGTCGTGTCAGCGCCGAGTTGGAAAAGTTCTTCGTAGTGAAATTCGGGTGTAGCCATGCCCATAGAGAAAAGAGATTTGGCACGAAGCGCAAGACGCGCATACTCCACCGCATGAGCGCACTCTCAAACCAAGTCACTTTTGTCTCCGTCGTGGAATACCTGCATGACGAAGAGCTGTCCGCCGTGAAGAATGAATACATCAATGGCACCGTCCATGCGATGGCCGGCGGGACGCTTCGTCATGGCGTGATCAGTAAGCAGATTACGACTTCACTGGATAATCATTTGAGGGGGAAGCGATGCCGAGCCTTCCCGGCCGATGTCGCCGTCCATCTCTCCCAGAATCGCAATGAGCGATACTATTACCCCGACGCCTCGGTGACGTGTGACCCGCAGGACCTCTCCGCCCGTGCGCTCGAAAACCCCGTCGTCATTTTCGAAGTCCTCTCGCCCACCACCGCCCGCATCGATCAGACCGAGAAAAAAGACGCTTACCTCGCCTGCGAGAGCATCCAGCACTACGTCATCGTGGACCCGGAGCGGGTGAATGTGGTCATTTACTCGCGCGAGGCGGACGGCTGGAAAATGACCGCCTACAACGAACTCACCGACGCGCTCGCGCTCACCGCCATCGAAGTGACGCTGTCGCTCGCGGAGATCTACGAGGGCTGAGCGGCCAACCATTCCCTGAACGCCGCAAACGCGCGCGCCCTGTGGCTCAGGCGGTTTTTCACCGCGGCGGGCAGCTCCGCGAAAGTCTCCGTCTCGCCATCCGGGATAAACAGCGCATCGTATCCGAAGCCCCCGCTCCCGTGCTCCACGGGCACCACCACGCCTTCCACCGCGCCGCTCCAGGTCCCCAGCACGCGCGTCCCTTCCGCCACGGAGAGCACGCAGCGAAACCGCGCCGGAAACCGCCCGCCGCCGAGCTTGCGCAGCTCTTCGATCAAGCGCGCACGGTTCGAGGCATCCGTCGCGCCCTCGCCGGAATACCGCGCCGAAATTACGCCCGGCGCACCGCCAAGCGCATCCACCTCCAGCCCCGAATCATCCGCCAGCACCCAGCCCGCAAACCGCTCCGCCGCATGGAGCGCCTTGATGGCCGAGTTTTCCTCAAACGTCGCGCCCGTCTCCTCCGCCGCGGGCAGTTCGGGAAAAGCGGTGAGGTCCACCACCTCCCACGGCGCCCCCAGCATGGCGCGAAACTCTCCGGTTTTGTGGGCGTTTTTTGTGGCGATGATGATGCGTTGCATGCAGCGAGATAAAGCGCGCACGCACGGCGGGGGCAAGAGGACAGTCCGAATGGCAGATCGCAAACCATTCATCCAGTTGCACCCCGACCGGGCGCTGACGCGTAAAGGAGCGGCGAATTCATTCGCCGACCTCCAACCGCGAAGCGCAAACCCCAAAAACGTGGCACGCCAAACAAGATCAGGCGCTTCGCGCAGCTTAGGTCGGCGAATGAATTCGCCGCTCCTTTACGCGTTCCTCGATTGGCAGATCGCACGACCAAAAGCTGATTGCATGCGCTAACCCGCCCCAGTCGGCTTGGCAATGAAGAAGCGGGGCAATGTCGGCGACGGAACAAAAGTGGACAGCGAATTACAGAGTAAAAGCGGCTAAAACTGGTGGCCAAATGTCCTTTGGAGGATGTTCGACGACCCAAAGCTTGTTTTTG
>JAYUSJ010000430.1:0-3024 GCA_043755735.1 Verrucomicrobiaceae bacterium
CCATCATCCGCCGTCGCGAAGGCTTTAGCATCCAGCAAATGGCCGCAGAGGTGGGCGAGAAACGCAGCATCACAGGCAAGCATCTCGCCTTGTTGCGCCACACAGAAATCGTCGTGCTCGACACCGGGCACGCCGATGGGCGAGAGCAATTTCACATCCTCAACCCCGTCCTCCGCCCACCCGACGGCGCCCCCTTGGTGTTCGATTTCGGCTTCCTCGTGCTGAGGTTTGCAGGGACGACGACCGCCGCGGTGCCGTAATCGGTTTCCCGCTCGCCCGACGGTGTGAGTTTTGATTCCCTGCGGCATGCCTGTGCCAAGTGAATGGCGGTGACAGACTGATAGTCGCCTGTTGAGGCTAGGGTGGGAAATAAAGCGGGACTATTCGCGCGAATTTAAGGACTATACCGCCCATGCAAAAGAGAGCCATTGATGGATTCATTTCTTTTATGTCGCCTGACACCGTTTCCCCCGTTTTCCGTTTTGATTTGCACCATGGAAAAGCGACCTCAACTTAGAATAGTTTTAATAAGTATCGCGATTCTCGCGGCGTGTTATTTATTATTTCGCAGGGAAATGGGCTTTGAGCTTGTAGGAACCGAATTACGCGATGTGCGCAGTGGTGGTGCGAGTTCACGGTCGAAATTATCCGAAGATTGGGAAAGAACCAAAACTCCTGAAGCACTTCCGGATACAGATCTGCGTGGCGGCCTGCCAACCGGACGCAACAAACCTGAGACATCCGTGCCGCTTAAGACTTCCTCAGTGGAGGTCGAGAAAGCGGTAGCACGATTTGATGCCTCGCTTAAACGCCTTGAATCGAAACGAGCGATATTTGTTCCTCAAGACCCAAAAGATAATGGGAACGTCGTAAAGGTGTATATTTCAGAACCAAGCATTGACGAAGTTTCGGCGATTGGGCACCTGATGTCGTCAGAATTGAGCGCGGTAGAAAATGAGCTGCGCGGCGAGTTGAGAAAAGCGCTTCAAAAGAAGTACGACCAATACATAAACTTCAAAAAGCCGTTTCGGTACGTTGATGCAGTTCGCGCAGAGAACTGGACTCTAATAAAAGTTACCGTTGCTGACGCGGAGTTCTCCGACGGCAAAGACTTGTCTTTCACTGCAGATTTTTTCATGGACCCCAAAAAACCGGCGTCGGAAAACCGCTACAGTCATTTGTTCGGGATTGAGAATGTTCCGAAATGAACCTGTGCTCGTTGAATAATCAAGAGTGACTGGCGGTGTCAGGCTGATACTCGCCCTTCCTCGTGCTGCGGTTTGCAGGGACGACGACGGCCGCGGTGCCGTAATCGGTTTCTCGCTCGCCATGCGGTGTGAGTTTTGATTCCCTGCGGCATGCCTGTGCCAAATAAATCAGCCCTCGTCGGAAAACTTCTCTTCAATATGCGTGGTGGGGGGGCGCGGTTGATTGGGGATAAGGACGAGTTGCTCGCGTGGATTGGGGAAGGGGATTCCGGGGTGGGGCTTCATGGTGACACGGTGGAGGCGCGCCGGACCATGGGCGACCGGGGGCGGGTGACGAAGCTGATTTCGCGGGCCAAGGATACGTTTGTGGGCACTTTCCAAAAGGAGAAGGCGCAGGCTTTTCTCGCGCCGGATGAGCCGAGGATGCCGTTTAATATCGGCATTCGTCCCGGTGGTCCGAAGCTCTCCAGGCCGTTGCAGGTGGGGGACAAGGTCGTGGTGAAAATGGACGAATGGACGGACCCGATGCTGCCGCCTTGGGGGCAGGTCGTGGAGCTTCTGGGCACGGTCGGGGACAAGGGCGTGGACATGCTTTCGATCATCCGCACGCACGATATCGCCACCGATTTCCCGGCGGCGTGCGAGAAGGAAGCGGCTGGATTTTCCGACACGATTTCGCCCGAGGAAATTGCAAAGCGCGAGGACTGCCGCGGGCAGATGGTGCTCACGATCGATCCGGCTGATGCGAAGGACCACGACGATGCAATCTGCGTGGAGAAGACCGCGAACGGCTATCGCGCGACCGTGCATATCGCGGATGTCGCGGCCTACGTCCGTCCCGGCGGTGCGCTGGATATCGAGGCGCGGAAGCGCGGCAATTCCACGTATCTCGCAGACCGGACGATCCCGATGCTGCCGTTTCGCCTGAGCGCGGATTTGTGCTCGCTGCGTGAACGGGTGGACCGTCTGGCGCACTCGGTGTTTTTTGAGTTCACGGCGCAGGGCAAGGTGAAGAAGGTGCGCTTCGCGAGGACGATTATCCGCGTTCACTCGAAGCTCTCGTATCCGCAGGCGTATGCGCTGCTCAAGGGCGAGACGGTTCCGGGGTTTGGTCCGGAAGTGGCCGCGGCGGTGCAGACTTCCTGGGAGCTTGCGTCGATGCTGCGGAAGGCTCGTTTTGCCGCCGGTTCGCTGGAGATGGATTTCCCGGAAGTGAAGGTCATTTTGGACGAGCAGGGCCGGGCGGACCGCATCGAGCGTGTGGTGAACGACGAGTCGCATCAGCTCATCGAGGAGTTCATGCTCGCTGCGAACGAAGCCGTCGCCCGCGAGGTCAAAAACCGCACCGCGCCGTGCGTGTATCGCATCCACGAAGATCCGGATGCCGACCGGCTCAATGAGTTCCGCCAGTACGCGGCGACGTTGGGGATGAGGGTGAGCGATTTGAAGCAGCGCGCGGAAGTCGTGCGGATGCTGAATGCCATCAAAGGCCGGCCCGATGAACACCGGCTGAAGCTGGAGTTTTTGAAGAGCCTGAAGCGTGCTGCATACAGCGTGGATGCCCTCGGACACTATGGTCTGGCGAAGGCCGACTACCTTCATTTCACGAGCCCGATTCGCCGCTACGCGGACCTCATCGCGCATCGTGTGCTGGGGCGCGAGAAAGTCGGGGGACGCAAGGAACTGGAGGAAACAGCCAAGCATATTTCCGGCACCGAGCGCACTTCCGCCGACGCCGAGCGCGACAGCCGGACGGTGAAAAAGATGGAGTTCTTCCAGCGTCAACTCGACCGCAAGAATCCCGAGGAATTCGAGG
>JAYUSJ010000431.1:0-9070 GCA_043755735.1 Verrucomicrobiaceae bacterium
CCCTCGCCCATGTGCGATTTCAGGAACGCCTTGTAGTCATTCCCCGGCACGAAACAAATCTCCTGGCTGTCCTGCTTGTCCGCCGTCTTCATCCCCATCGTACGCGCGATGGCGCGAATCTCCGTCTTCTCCATCTCCCCCAGCGGCAGAATCACCCGCTGGAGCTGCGCCTGCCGCAGCGAGAACAGAAAATACGACTGGTCCTTGCGCGGGTCGCGCCCTTTGCGCAGCACCGTGCGCTCCGGCAAATGCTCGGCGATTGCGTAATGGCCCGTCGCGATAAAGTCCGCGCCGATTGCCTTCGCCTTCCCCCACAGATTGCCAAACTTCACCTTCTCATTGCACATCACGCACGGATTCGGAGTCCGCCCCGCTTTGTATTCCGAAGCGAAATAATCAATCACCGCCCGCTCGAAATTCACCGACTCATCCACCACATAATGCGGGATGCCCAGCCCGTGCGCCACGCTGCGCGCATCCGCGATGGCCTGCGGGCCGCAGCATTTATCCTCCGCCCGCGAGATACAGTCCTGCGGCCACACCTTCATCGTCACGCCGATGACTTCGTAGCCCTGCTGCTTTAAAAGAAACGCCGCCACCGAAGAATCCACCCCGCCCGACATCCCCACGACGACACGCGCGGGCGGTTTCGGCGGCGAGTGGCGGATTGGCGTGTTGTCGTTCATCCCGCGCACCATCACTCTTTTTCCCCCCATGCTCAAACGGAAAGAATCGCCCCTTTCGCCGACATCGGCAGGGTGGACAGGTGTTCAGATTCCCAAGAACGAACTTGCACAGACCCGTCGCCGGGAAAAAAACGCCGCGTTTGTGTATGCACAGACGCATCCAAAAATCCCCAGCGGCACCCTTGTGTATGCACAACCCCTCGATTTCCAAAAAAAACATGCCCTTGTGCATGCACAGGGCCACACTTTCCGCCAATTCCCTGCCATTGTGCAGCAAAAACAGCGGTTTTTGGACAAAATCAGCCCGCTTCCCGTGATAAAAACACGAATAAGAAACGTAACCATCTCGCTTACAGAGCATTCCGCGCATTCCCGAGACCGATAATGAACCACACCCAAAGTAAGATCCAATATGCCAACCGGGAAACCCCGATTCTCCGCCCTCGACAGAGAAGCTCCGCCCTGCTCACCTCGGCACCCGCAAACCCAAAAACCAATATGCCAACTCCACATGCCAACAACACCCTCCGAGTTTGCGGGAGAGTAGGATGTTAGGCGTCGCTCGCGTCTCGTGAAACGAACCTTTACCATCCTTGGATTCCTTGCAGTCGCAGCCGCAATTGTCGCGACTGTAGTTATTCAGCGCACACGCGCTGCTGAGGCAGCAGTGTGGCGAGAGCTTTCCCTGCATGTTCCAGCTCAGCCGCTTACGCCCTCAGAAGCTCAAATCACGAATGACGCCGTATCCGCCAGAATCACGCCAGAGCACGATGAGGTTGGCCACGTTCAACTCGCAAACGGCGACACTTGGCGCTTCGCCTTTCGTTCGCACCACAGTCTTGGCGGCCCAGACAGCTTCTCTGTTTTCACCGGGCCACTTGGCACATTTCGCGTCCGCGGCTCTTACTTCTGCTGCGAGGTTCAGTTTCCCAGCACGCCGACTCCGAAGGACAGCACCGAGTTCCTCGCCTTTCTTCGTAGCGTTCACAACTCAGTGGAACCCGCCAAATGAAAGGGACCGCAACGCCTAAACTTTTCTGAGGGCATCCGAGCGGAGGCCCGGTGCCATCAGGGGTTGACCCGGTCCGGTTATTCAGTGGGTGGTGAGAGGCGTTGGGGATAAGACGCTTGCTTTCGGGGTTTGCGGCGGTGACGGAGGGACAGTTTGCCATCGGGTCGAGTCGCCATGCCGAACGGGACGTGACTAAAGTGGTGCCAAAGGTCTGCGCGGGTTGCGGGTTTCACTTTCCTCGCGGCAAAAGGGGGCTCGACAGAAATCGGGCTTCCCTTATTTTCGCCGCGCTTTCCATTATATCGCACACATGAATACACCCATTACACCAGTCACACGGCGCTCCTTTCTTCGCAATGGATCGACCGGGCTCGCAGGCGCGGCTCTCATCAGCAGCTTCCCGCATATTGTCAACGCACAGGCCGCGAAAACGATTCGCATCGGCATCGTCGGCTGCGGCGGACGCGGCTCCGGCGCGCTGGTGGATTCGATGAAGGCCGACCCTTACGTGGAACTTGTCGCAATGGGCGACCTTGATCCGAAGAAGCTGGAAACCAGCCACTCGAATATTTCCACGCTTTACCCGGATCGCGTGAAAGTGCCCGATGCGAGTAAGTTTGTGGGCTTGGACGCCATTGATGGCGTGCTTGCGGCGGACATCGACATCGTTTTCCTCACCACGCCTCCCGGATTTCGGCCCGCGCACTTGCACAAGGCTATCAAAGCCGGGAAACACGTTTTTTGCGAGAAGCCGCTCGGCGTCGATGCACCGTCCATCCGTCACGCGCTGGAGGCAGTGAAGATTGCGAAAGAGAAAAATCTCGCGATCCAGACGGGCTTTTGCTGGCGCTTCAATCTTGCCGAGAGGGAGACCTGGAAGAAATTGCATGAGGGCTACATCGGGGATGTGCGCGCATATTATGGCACGTATCTCACGAAGAGCCCGTGGGAGCCGTTTGAGCGCACGCCGGGGATGACGGACCTTCAGTTTCAGATTAAGAACTGGCTCTATTATACCTGGCTCAGTGGCGATATTATCGTCGAGCAGGCCGTTCACAGCGTGGATAAAATGAACTGGGCTTTCAAAGATGTGCCGCCTGTTCGTTGCACCGCGCTCGGGGGCCGCGTGCAGCGCGTGGAACCGCAATATGGCAATGTGTTCGACAATTTCGGTGTGATGTATGAGTTCCCAAATGGGGGACGCGGGTTCATTTTTTGCCGCCAGCAATCGGGCTGCTCTGCCGAGAATCAGGACTACATCGTCGGCGCGAATGGCAAGGGGTTCGTCAATGGATTCAAGCCCATCCACTCGTTGGAGAAAGTCGATGGCGAGCGCTGGATTTACGAAAAGATGGGCGGCGAAGGTGGCACCGAAGGGCTGCGCAACCAGATGTATGTGCAGGAGCATCTGGAGCTCATCCAGAGCATCCGCGCCGGCAAGCCGGTGAACAACGGCGAGCAACTTGCGCACAGCTCGATGGTCGCAATCATGGGTCGCATGAGCGCATACAGCGGCAAGACGATCGAGTGGGAGGACGCGATCAATTCGAAGGAAACGTGGGTGCCTGCCGGCATCGACGGGATGAAGCTCTCCGATGCGCCGCCGGAGACCGTCATCGCGGTGCCCGGACGGTATAAGCTTCCGGCTTAATCGTTCGTGACAGACATTTGAGAAAGGCCCGCCGGTGTTCCGGCGGGCCTTTTTCGTTGAGAACGAGGCCGGTGATGTCCGCTTCCGATTCGAGATTGGGTGTGGTCAACTGGCGCAATTCCTGCGACGCTTTTCCCGCTTGGCTTCGATAAAATCCATACCGTTTCTCTCTCGAATTACAGCCGCGCTGCTTTCGTTTTTCATCTCGATGGCGGTCGCAACTTCGCGTGCCGAAACAGCGATTCCTGGAAGCGAAATTGAGAATTACTTTAACCTGCGGATGTGGGAAACGGCGGACGGAATCCTGCCGACTTCAGTCCGATCCATTGCGCAGACGACGGACGGATATGTCTGGCTCGCGGCACAGGACTCGATCGTCCGATTCGACGGTACGCGGGCGGTCTCGTTTTCCCAGCGGAACACGCAGGTCTTGCAAAACCCACTCCGGGCGCTGGAGGCATTTGTCGATCGAACGGGACGCCTTTGGTGCTCGACGACGGACGGGAAGCTTTACGCGTTCGAAAACGGTCGATGGCGGGAATTCACAGACGCACAGGGCTGGAGTGCTGCGCCTGCGAGTGGATTCAGCGAGTCTGCGGAAGGGAAGCTGATCTTCTCCGCGGGAACGAAGCTCCTCACTTTTTCAGATGGGAAATTCTCTGAAATCGCGCTGCCGTTTACGGGCGAAGCGTTCCGCGCGAAATTTTCCCGCGATGGGACTTTGTGGGCGTGCAGCACACGGGAGCTTTGGTATTGGGAGAATTCCAAATGGCAGCAAGTCGGGGAACCGCTGGCCGGTTTGCCGGGCAGCCTGTGTGCGTCCGGCACGCAGGGAATCTGGGTTGCGCAGCCTGCTGAAGTCCGAATGTATCACCGGAAAGGCCTTCAGAAAACGCTCGCAAGACCGGCGGATTTTCAGAGCGAGAAGATCCGCCTGCTCGAAGATTCCGAAGGGAATCTGTGGGCCGGTGGACTCGAAATCGGACTGAGGGTCTGGATGACGGACGGGAACTTGATCAACCCGGAGAAAGGCTCCGATGTGCTTCGTCCACATGTCACGTGTATATTTGAAGACCGCGAGCGCAACATTCTGGTGGGGACGAGCGGCGGAGGGCTCGCCCGATACAAGCCCGCAAATTTTCACCTGGCGCTCGGGCGGATGGGCACGCTTGCGGGCGCATTCGTGAATACGGTCGCGGCGGTGAGTCCGGGGCTCGTGCTCGCCGGAACGGAAGGGAACGGGCTTTTTCTCATCAAAAACGGAGAGGCGACGACGCAGATCGTATCGGAAGACCGCGCACTGGGCGTGAACCAGCGGGTCACATCGCTCATCCGCCTGCGGAGTGGCCGGGCGATTGCGGCAGTGGCGTCGAAGGGTCTTTTTTCCATTGAGGGCACAAATGCCACGGCGATTTCAAGCCCCGCCCCGGTGGTGAAGCTCGTGCGGTCTCTTTTTGAAGATGCGGGCGGGACGCTCTGGATAGGATGCGAAGAAGGAGTTTTTTCATGGAAAGGCGGCGTCTTCACGCAGTTGCAGGCATCCCCGCTGGCAAACGTGCGGGGGATTGCGCAGGACAGCGCCGGCGATATTTGGTTCATCCACGACGGCGGCCTTTCGCAGCTCAGGAATGGCGTCATCGCGCCGTTTCCAAGTGACTTCCTCGCTGGGTTGCTCCTCTCGGTGACCGCCGATGAAAAGGGAATCCTGTGGGTGTCCGTCGAAAACAAGGGACTTGTTCGAATCGAGCAGGGGAAACCGTTCCATTATTCCGGCGAGCAGGGTCTGCCGCCGGCGTCTATTGGTGCGGTGTCGTTCGTTCAAAACGACGTCTGGCTTGCAACCGAAAAGGGCCTGATGCGCACCACGCGCGACAGCCTTGATGCCGTCGCCGAAGGCAGAATCAAGCGGCTGCAATACCGGTTTTTCAATCGGGGAGACGGTCTCGCATCCGACCTTTTCCGGCGAGGATATCAGCCGGCAGTTACCCGCGAGGACGACGGACGGCTGTGGTTTGCGAGCCACAAAGGAGCCGTGGGAGTCCGCCCGGACCGCGTTTCGAGACCCGCGTATGAAGTGCCTGCAATCATCGAAGAAGTTCGTGCCGAGCGCGAGGTCATCACGATTAACGATGCAAACAGGAACGACATTGTCATACCAAAAGGTACCCGGCACATGACGATCCGGTGCTCGGTGCCGACGCTCGCCAAGCCCGAATTCATGCCCATCGAATATCGCCTGGAGGGACAGGATTCGCGCTGGTATACGACGGGAAGCGAGCGGGTGATTCGATTTTACGATTTGGCGCCCGGCAGCTACAAGTTCGTGGTCCGGGCGATCGGGGCCGATGGCAAGAACGTGGACCCTGCGACGTCTATCGGGTTCACGATCAAGCCGCTTTTGTGGCAGCGCATGTCATTTCGTGTCCTGTGCGCGCTGGCGATTCTCGCAGTCGCGGGATTTGCCATAAGGCGCGGTGTGAAACGCCGGCTCGCCGTCCAGGAGGCGCGTCTGCGTGAACAGGAAGAGCGTGCGCAACTGGAGGCGCAACTCCAGCAGGCGAGTCAGGTCGAGGCAATCGGGCGGCTCGCAGGCGGGATCGCGCACGATTTCAATAATGTGCTGACTTCCATCCTCGGCAATGCCGAGCTGGCGCACATGGAGTTCGGCGACAATCCCCGGCTCGCGCCGTTATTGAACGACATCATGATTGCTGGCGAGCGAGCCCGCGACCTCGTCATCCAGATCCTCACCTACAGCCGCAAGCGACCTCCGTCCCGCGCCCCGATCAACGTTGCCCCGGCGATTCGTGAAGCGCTTGCGCTCTTGCGCTCAGGCATCCCGGCGACGGTGCAAATCGAGACCAACGTCCCGGACGAACTCCCACCCGTCCTCGCGGACACCACGCAGATTCAGCGCATTATCGTGAATCTCGGGACAAACGCCGCGCAGGCGTTCGGGCCGGAAGGTGGACGTGTTTACATCACCGCGCAGGACTTCCTTGCCGACGAAGAGGCGTGCGCCCTCCAGCCGAAGTTGCGCCCGGGACGTTACGTCTGCATCACCGTGGAAGACAACGGCAGCGGTATGGATGACAAAACGCTGAAGTGCATTTTCGATCCTTTCTTTACGACGAAAGGCGTTGGAAAAGGAACGGGGCTCGGGCTTGCAGTCGTGAAAGGAATCGTGGAGACCCACAGCGGCATCATCAAAGTGCAGAGCGATGTCCATAAAGGAACGAACTTCGCGATTTACCTGCCTGTAACGAGCGTGGTGAGCGTTCCGCGACCTGCTCCGGCTCCTCTCACGAACTTGGGAAACAGGGAGCGAATCCTGGTCGTGGACGATGAGCCGGCAGTGCTGAATATTGCGCGCCGATACCTCGAGCTTCTAGGCTATACCGTGGATCAACACACCGACCCGCACAAGGCGATCGAAGCATTCTCCGCCGATCCCGCGAGCTATCACCTTGTCATCACCGATTATTCGATGCCCGGCATGAACGGGATCGATCTGGCGCAGCGAATCCGCAGTATCCGGAAGGACATGCCGGTGATCCTTTGCACGGGGTTTGGCGGTGCGTTGAATGAAGCTGCCGTGCAGTTGGTGGGCATCGCGCAACTGATCCACAAGCCTTACCAGAAGGAAGCGTTTGCCGAGGCGATATCGAACGCACTCGCCGCTGCAAAGCAGGACAAACCGGGCGCGACCCTTCCTCGCGCTTTCAGCGAAAATTAGGCACGCGGTGATTCCTCATCGCTCCCAGCGTCCGTAGATTCCGCAAGGGAGAATGCGCTGGTGACGGGTTTCCGGGATGCCGAGTTCGCCCACCGAAATCGACCCGGATTTTCCGGTCATCAACTCGCCGAGGAGGTTTCCGAGTACGACTGGCGAGAGCGACGACGCGTAGCCGTTCATGAGGAAGAAAAGCGGTTGCTCGCTCAGGATGGCGCGGCATTCTGCGAGGAGTTTCCAAAGGTGCTGCTCCAGCTTCCATACTTCGCCTCCGGAGCCTCGGCCGTAGGCGGGCGGGTCCATGATGATGGCGTCGTAGCGCCGTTCGCGGCGGGCTTCGCGTGCGACGAACTTCAAGCAATCATCGGCGATATAGCGGATGGGGGACTCCCCGACACCGGAGAGCGCGGCGTTGTCGCGGCACCACTGCACGACGCCTTTCGAGGCGTCCACATGGCAGACGGTCGCCCCGGCTGCTGCGCATGCGACGGATGCGGCGCCGGTGTAGCCAAAGAGGTTCAGCACATGCACGTCGCGCCCCTCCGCGCGGGCTGCACGGATGCGCTCGGAGCACCAGTCCCAGTTCGCGGCTTGCTCGGGGAAAAGTCCGGTATGCTTGAAGTCCGTCGGACGGATGCGGAACTTCAGCGCGCCGTATTGGATGATCCACGATTCGGGCAACGGGCGGCGGAATTCCCAACGGCCGCCGCCGGTTTCGCTGCGGTGGTAGTAGCCGTCCCAATTTTTCCATTTCTCCCCGCCGCGCTGCGGCCAGACGACCTGCGGGTCGGGGCGGACGAGGGTGAAATCGCCCCAGCGCTCCAGCTTCATTCCGTCGCCGGTGTCGAGCAGTTCGTAGTCTTTCCAGCGGTCGGCGAGGAGGATGTGGCTTTGCAGATTCATAGATTTGAGAGGCCGGGTTGTACGGCGATGCACGCGAGCGTTTCGCGGACGTTTGCGTCGATGGAAAAACGCGCGCCTTTTTCGACAAGCCGCGCACGGATGGATTCGCGGCGCTGCGGATCGCGCCAACGCTGGAGCGCCGTGCTCAACGCGGCGACATCGCCGGGCTCCACGATGTCCCCTTCGATGCCGGGCTCGATGATTTCCGCAAAACCGTTGGCCGATGTGGTGATTACGGGAAGGCCCGCTGCGAGGGCTTCGAGGCAGGCGTTTGAGAACGGCTCGTAGAGCGTCGGCAGCGTGAATGCGTCGGCAACTGCGAGCAGCTCGTTGATTTCTGCGCGCGATTGCGGACCTAGAAAGCGGACGTCTTCCGCGGCGGGAAGTCCGCGATTTTTGCCCGCGCCGGCGACGAGGAGTGTGGCATCCTGCGGCATCGCGGAGATCGCAAAGCGCAGCCCTTTTCGCTCCCAGCCGGAGCCGGTGAAAAGCACAGTGAAGCGATCCGGCGCGATGCCGAGCCGGGTGCGCCCGCGCCCGCGCGCACCGGGGTCTTCGCGCCAGGGCGGGATGCCGTTGTGGACGACGGAAATGCGTTCCGCCGGTGTCTGAAAGCGTGCGATGATCTCGCCGCGAACCATCGCCGAATTTGCGATGATTCGCGCTGCGCCGCCGGTGAAGAGCGCTTTCTCCAGCTCGACGATTTCGCGGTGTTTGCTTTGGAATCGCCGGAACGCAGGCTTCCACCACTGCTCGAAGTTTGCGCGCCGCTCCAACCAAGCCGCGTGAACGCCGTCGCCCGCGCGGTAGGCGTCGCATTCCCAGACGCGCTCGAGCGAAAAGAGGAAGTCGCACTGCCCGCGCGGACGTGCTTCGTCGAGCGCATCGGCGAACTCGCGCGGCGTCCGGCCCGCGACGATCACTTTGTCGCCGCTCCATTGCTCCCATTCGCGGGAGCCAAAGATCACGCATTCGTGCCCGGCCGCGCGCGCAGCCTCAGCGAAACGGAGCAAATATGCCTCCGCTCCGCCAGTGCCGGAGTATCCGCGCCGAACGAGCCCGATTTTCATACGCGACCCATGCAG
>JAYUSJ010000432.1:0-29827 GCA_043755735.1 Verrucomicrobiaceae bacterium
CGCATCGCCCTCGTCAACGATCTCGGCCGCTACGAAGGCCGCGTCTTCCTCGCCGAACTCGCCCCCGGCAACCTCCAAGTCCTATGGCCCGAAGGAAACGTCATCATCCGCCGCGGCGTAGTCGATGCCGGCGGCGGCGTGCCGGATTACAATGCGATGGCCAGAATCGAAGCGCCTGCGGATTAAAGGCGGCGGGCTCAAAGAGGAGCACGCCCCTCAGTCGAAGACGCGTAAAGGAGCGGCGAATTCATTCGCCGAACTGCGAACGCGAAGCGCCAAACGCATACGCGTGGCGAGCACGATGGAACAGGCGCTTCGCGCGTTGCGATGACGGCGAATAAATTCGCCGCTCCTTTACGCGGTCTGTGAATAGGGAGTCGCAAACCCACCGCCAGCGCTCAACAAGCCCACCGCCTACAGCGGCCGGGTCACCACGGCGCGCTCCGAGGTCTTCTCATTCCCCGTCGTCAGCACCACCTTCACCCATAGCGACACCGCGCCGCCGGGCACTGTGAGGCCGAGGGTTGTTGTGAACGGCTCGGGCGTGCGATTGGTCCTTGTGGCTAATATCACCGCATCATCAAGCGACGCATCTTCGCCGATGGCACCTAATATCACATATTCCTCCAGCGTCGCCTCGGCCGATTCGCTATGCGTCAGCGTCGCCGTGTCCACCCCGGTGAGCGAAGCCGACACCGTCACCGCATCCGGCGTATGCCCGCCCTCGGGCGACAGACGCGGCAGCGTATCGATGAGCGGCTGGTTCGCCGAAATCCGCGGCAACACCGCCGTGCGGTAGCTCAGGAGAACGGCGTAGATGGCATTGATGGTTTCATCCCGCCGCGCCCGCGCCTCCTTCAAGTCCTGCTCCTCCTGGGCGCGCTCCTCGTAAAGCGCGCGCAGCTCCGCGAGGGAGGCGGCGAACTGCGCCTGCGTGACAGGGGCCGGCGCGGCCTCCGTGCCCTCGTCGATGATAATGGGCAGCGTCACCCCGCTCGGAGCAGGCTTCCCATTGAGCTTGAGCCAGAGGTTCTTGGCATCGCGAAGCGGCTCAATGAACTTCTCAGGCCCGGCATTGATGCTCGGCATATCCGGCCGCGAGTTATAAAACGGCGTCCCCACGTAATAGCCGTCCACCACTTCTAAAAAGAGACGCAACCGTTTCAGCAAAAGCTGTTTCGTAATCACAATAGCCCCCGAATTAGTCTGCAAATCGTTCAGCTCGGCCTGCACCGCATCGAGCTGATCCTCCAGAGTGTTGCGCAAAGCGACCAGCCCCGACCGATTGAAGCCCGGAGGAATCACCCCCGGCTTTGCAGGCAGAAAAAACGTCGGCCCCGACCCAATGAAAGAGTCCACCGAAGACCAATGAGCCAAAAACCGGTTTGCGTAAGGAATAGCAGAAGATTTAGATTCGAACATAGGCGTGCACCATGAGTGGAAAATACCGAAACGCAAGAACAAAATGCGCACACCAGAGAAAAAAGAACACAACAAAGCCGCAAGCGCACAACACAAAACAAAAACCAACTCACACCACGCCAGACCACACAAACACCACGTGAACAAAAGTGACTGCAAACCAGCAATAGAGCAAAAACACAGCACTTTGTATGACGCTTTTCCTCCAAGGCATACAAAAAACGGACAAAAGTAAATTCCGCGTGCAAACGTAAACAACGCGGCAATCCCGTGGCAAAATGCTATTTCGCAAAAGCCCGCCGCTGCGACCGCTTGCGAAAGTAGTCCGCGACCTTAGTCGTCGTCGCGCGGCATTGCGTGACCGCGTGTAATCGCTCGGTAGCGTCCTTTTGCAAGATACTGCGCAGCTCGGCTGAGCACAACTCCGCCAAGCGAAGGAAGATCGACGGCTAAAACAACGGAGGAGCGCCGTTCGCTCGCCCAAGTAGCGGGAGCGTCCCGCCCCCGCCGTCCTATGAGGACGCCGCGCATTCCCCGCCATTGGCGCTCGGGGGCGGGACGTCCCCGCTACCACCCCGCGCTCGCGTTGCCCGCTCGCCGGGGAGCCACAGACCACTTTCGCCGCCCGTGGATCAAGGCTGCGATGGCTTTGGAAACGCCGAAGGTGTTTTGTCAATCAGCCCAGGCAGCGCGTTGGGCTTTTGTTTTGTCCCGGAGGGACAGCGCGAAGGTAGCCGGTGGTCGAGCGACGAAGGAGCGACAGCCACCGGATCCCCGCCCCTCATGGGAATCCGCCCCGGCAGGGGCGATAGAACCGTGCGGCAAGCGGGCCGTTCTCGCGCCCCCTCCGGGGCGCATTCCGCGCTCCGCGCGGAACCGGTGGCTGCGCTCGTTCCTCGCTGACCACCGGCTACCTTCGGGCTGTCCCTCCGGGACATGCGGCGGGGCTTGGGCTCGGGTGGGTCGGTGGTCATCGGTTATCGGTCAGTATCCCGCGCGCTGGGCGGGGTGTCGAGTTCGTTTGGCTTGGGGGTGGGTGGGATTTAATGGAGGTACGCTTTCGCGTTTGGGAGAGCTGCATTCCACTTCTTGATGGTCTCTTTCGAGAGCCCGGTACATCCGCCGAGATAAAGGGAATTGAGCGCTGGGAGGCTGTTAAGCGCATCTACGTTGGTGAGCCCGGTGCAGCCCTCGAGATTGACCTGTTCCAGCGTCGTGAGGTTTTTGATGCCGTCCACGTTAGGGAGCCCCGTGCAGTTGAAGAGAAACAAGCCTCGCAGCGAAGTCAGGTTTTTAAGGCCGCCCAAGTTTGTCAGTGCAATAAATCCACGTAACTCCACCCATTTCAGCGTCGGAAGGTCCATGAGGGCGTCCAGATTCACGAGCAGCGCGGGGGCGTTTGGATCAGATCGTTCCGGCACGAGGGGATCGTGGGGGTTAAAGAAATCTTCCATGTCTTCCCCACTCCAGAGTATCAGCTCCTCTAGCCGGGTGAGGTCTTGAAGTGCCGAGAGGTCGCGGAAATTCCGCGCGTTGCGGATTCGCAGCGACTTTGGATTCAGCCGGCGGAGGATGTCCGGGTGCTGCTCCAAGTGTTCCGCCGTCGGGACACCAATGTATTTCACTCCATCGAGCCAGGTCTCCTTCTTGAACGCCGCCTTCCAGTCCTTCTGAATCAGTGCAATCGGATCGGCTTTTTCCATATACCACTTCAGGTTGTTTGCCTCCTTGAACGCAGAGCGGAAGAGGTACGCGTTCCACGCGGCATAGGCGAAGGTGGCGACGATGAGGAGGACGAGCCACTTATAGAAGTGCCATTTGTGGCGGGGCTTGGGCTCGGGTGGGTCGGTGGTCATCGGTTATCGGTCAGTGTCCCGCGCGCCGGAGGGGGTGTCGAGTTCGTTTGGCTTGGGGACGGGTGACGGCTCGTCGGTGAAAACGGCTGTTTTCGGGAGGGTCGCCTTTAGTGCCTCAATGCTCTCTTTCGTGAGGCCGGGGCACTCCACAAGCCACACCACTTTAAGCGCTGGGAGGTTTCTGAGCCCATCTACGTTCGTGAGCCGCGTGCAGCTTACGAGATTAACCCTTTGCAATTCCTTGTGATTCTTCAGCGCATCCACATTTGTCAGCCCGGTGCAATCGTGGAGCTCCAGATATACAAGTGCGGTGAGGTTCTTCAGGGCGTCCACATTCGTTAGTTTCGTGACTCCGGAAAGTTCGATCGACTTAACCGCCGACAGGTTCTTGAGTCCGTCCACATTTGTCAGGGCTGCCGCGCCGGAGATTTCGATCCGTTCCAGCGCCTTGAGGTTTTGAAGCGCGTCCAAATTGGTGAGGCTGGAGGCGGATTCGATTATGAGGGAATCCAGCCGGGTATGGCCTTTGAGCGCGGAGATGTCGCGCAGGGATTGGCTTTCTGGTATTGAAAGGCTCTTTGGGTTGAGCCGCTGGATCATGGCTCTGTGCTCCTCTAGCTTCTCGCCCGAGGGGACCAACATCCACGTCACTTCATCCAACCAAGTGTCTTTCTTAAACGCGTTTTCCCAGTCCTCGCGAATCAGATCCAGCGGCTTCGTGTAGTTCACCTGCCACCCCAGCGCCGCTGCCTCCTTGAGCGCGGAGCGGAACAGGTATGCGTTCCACTGGGCGTGTGTGAAAATTGCGATGGCGAGGACGACGAGCCACTTGGTGAGGTGCCATTTGCGGCGGGGTTTGGGCTCGGGTGGGTTGGTAATCATAAGTGGAGTGTTGGCGGGGGGCTCAGGTGGCTTTTTGGCAGGCGGCGAGGACGGCGTCTGCGGCTCGGGCGGCGGCGCCTCGTTCGCCGAGGCTGGCGATGACTTTTGCGTAGGCGCGTTGTTGCATTTCGCGGGTGCCTTGGTGCTCGGCGAGCTGGAGGAGTTCGTTGGCGATGTGGTGGGGCTCGGCTTGGTCCTGGATGAATTCGGGTGCGATGATTTGGTTGGCGAGGACGTTGGGTAGGCCGATGTATGGGATCTTGATGACGCGCTTTGCGATGGCGTAGGTGAGCCATGCGGTTTTGTAGAGGATGACCATGGGGAGGCCGAAGTAGGTCGCCTCGAGGGTGGCGGTGCCGCTGCATATCATGCCGGAGCCTGCGCGTTGCATGAGGTCGTGCGCATTTCCGATGGTGACGGGGCAGAAGCTGTCATCGACGCCGCGACTGCGCATGATGGCGAGCATTTCGTGGCGGAGTGGCTGGCTGGCGGCGGATGCTTCGAAGCGGTTGCGCTGGCGGGCGGTGCGAAGGTGGATGGCGGCGTCTATCATGACGGGGAAGATGCGGCGGATTTCTTTGAGGCGGCTGCCGGGGAGGAGTGCGGTGAGTGTGAGGTCGCGTGGTGGGGGCTGGCTGTGTCTTGCTGCGAGGGTGTCGAGGAGGGGGTGGCCGGTGCAGATGGCTTTGAGGCCGACGCCTTGATACATGGGGACTTCGAAGGGGAAGAGGCAGAGCATGAGGTCGAGGTAGCGTGCCATTTTGGGGATGCGGTCTTGTTTCCAGGCCCATACTTGGGGGGAGATGTATTGAATGCAGCGGAGGTGGGGGAGGCGGGCTTTGGCGGCTTTGGCGAGGCGGAGGTTGAAGCCGGGGTAGTCGATGGTGATGAGGGCGTCGGGCTGTTCTTTTTCGATGTCGGCGAGGATTCGGTCGAGCTGGTGTTTGAAGTAGCGGTATTTTTTGAGGACGTCCCAGATGCCGACGACGGCTTCGTCGGCCCAGTCGAAGATTTGTTCGCCGGCGAATGCCTTCATGGCTTTGCCGCCTGCGCCTACAAAGGTGGTGTCGGGCGCGCGTTCGAGGAGGGCGCGCATGAGCTCGACGCCGCGGGAGTCTCCGCTGGCTTCGCCTGCGACAAGGTAGAGTTTCATTGGGCTTCGTGGATGCGGCGGGTGATTTCGAGGGCGAGCTCGAGTGCGGCGGTGGCTTGGCGTCCGGTTACTTTGGGTTGGGCTCCGGCTCGTGCGCATTGGACGAAGCTGATGAGTTCGCGTTTAAGAGGTTCGTCCTTTTCGACAAGGACTGGTTCGCGAACGATGCGCTTTCCAGCGAATTCGGTGACGATGGTGCTGCCTGCGGCGACGCCGAGGAGTTTGCCGATGAGGGTGGATTCCTTTTCGTCTTCCCGTGCGACGCGGAGGAGGTAGCCGTCTTGCTTTTGGTAGTCGAGGGAGAGGTATGCGTCTGGCTGGAAGACGCGAATTTTGCGGACTTTGTCCTGGCTCATGCGGCTTGCGGTGATGTTGGCGACGCATCCGTTTTCAAAGCGGATGCGGACGTTGGCAATGTCTTCGCGTTTGCTGAGGATGGGGACGCCGACGGCGTCGATTTGGACCCAGGGGGAGCGTACGAGGTGGAGGATGATCTCGAGATCGTGGATCATAACGTCGAGGACAACGCCGACATCGAGGCTGCGTCCGGGGTAGGGGGAGAGGCGGGTGGCTTCGATGAAGCGGGGTGCGGTGAGGCGGCCTTCGAGTGCGGACATGACGGGGTTGAAGCGCTCGATGTGGCCGACTTGGAGGACGAGTTTGCGCTCCTGGGCGATGTCGCAGAGTTCGCGGGCCTGCTCGGGGGTTTCGGTGAAGGGTTTTTCGACGAGGACGTGCTTGCCGCGCTCGAGGAGGGCCTTGGCGATGTCAAAGTGCGTGACGGTGGGCGTGGCGACGGTGACGGCATCGACGTGGTCTGCAAATGCGGCGAGGTCGCTGAAGGGTTGCGCGCCATATTTGCCGGCGATGTCGCGGGCGGTTTCCTCGCGGGTGTCGAGCACGGCGGTGAATTTCGCGCCGGGCATCTCGCTAAAGATGCGGGCGTGGTTGCGGCCCATGCTGCCGGTGCCGACGACGCCGAGGCGGAAAACGGAAGGAGTATTATTGCTCATGCTTTTAGTCCGAAAACGGAAATTTTGTACTCGGCGGCCAGCGTGGTGACGCGGTCGCGGTCCAGCACGATGGTCTGCCCCGCTTCCACGCCGATGACGCGCACGCCCGCAGCCGCGCAGGTCTCCAGGGTCACGGGACCGACGACGGGGACATCGAAGCGGAGGTCCTGCCCCGGCTTCGAGACCTTGACCATCACGGCATCGCCACGGCCCAGCGAGCCGCCGCGCTTGATGCACTCGTTGGTGCCCTCGAAGCCCTCGACTGCGAGGACGGTGCCGTTCTTTACGAGCACCGTCTGGCCGATGTCGAGGCGGCTGACTTCCTTGGCGATCTCGTAGCCGTAGTGGAGATCGTCCTCGACGCGGGGCTTCACGCGCGGCCCGGCCACGAGGCCTTCGCCGGCGAGGTGGTCATCCATATAAGTCGTCGCGGAGATGAGCTCGCAGCCGGCTTTTTTCATCTCCTCGCCAATGGCGGCAAAGATCGTCTCGGCGTTGCGGCGCTTCAGTTTCGCGAGGAGGATGAGCGCTTTAAAGTCAGGGCGCAAATCGAAGAGGTTCTTCGGTGCGATCTGCCCGGCCATCACCCCGCGACGCGCGCCGGTCTTTTCCACGAAGCTGCACATTTTCCCGAGCTGCCCGACGCGAATCCACTCGATCTCATCGACCTCTTTCGCGAGCGCCTCGTCGGTTTCGCCGGTGAACGCAACCGCCACCACCCGCTTCACGCCTGCCTTCCGCGCACCACGGACCATTGCAAACGGATAGCTGCCGTTTCCGGCGATGATGGCGAGTGTGTCGGTTGTGTGCAAAGTCCGCGGAGGCTATCGCCCGGCATCGCTGCCTTGCAAGGCGAGATGCGATTTTGGGTGGTTGGAGAGGGGGGATTTCGTGCTGCGGGTTGCGCTCAAGAATGCCGTGCGTGCGGAACCGGGCGCGGCCACGGCCAGGGCGGGGGCGGTCCGCTGGGGAAACGTAGCGTCAGGGTATTCCCGCAGCGAGAATACGGAATGCCCACCGGGGCCCCGCGCGTCTGACCTGCTCTTTACGGAAGCACGAATCAACGATGCCTACTTACTTCCATCAGACTCCGGAGTCCGGCAGCAGCGATGCTCCAATCGCGGAATTCAGCAATCCGAACGAGCGGCTGTATTTTATGAGCCGGGATCTCCGCCTTCTTGCCATGTTCATTGCCGTGGTGATGGCTCTGGCCGGGGGCCTTGCGTGGGCGATGCGTGGTGCGGATTACGTGCCACCCGTGATGACGGCCCCGTCTGGAGAAATCGCGAGGTTGCTTGCGTCGGCATCGCCGGATACCGCCCCGCTGGTTCACGCGTTTCTTTCGCTGCACACCGCGCCTGCGGAATCTTTGAAAGGGGAGATTCTGAGCTCGGCGTTGGCAGCGAAACCAAAGGAACTCGCCCTCGCTCTTTATGAAAGCCTCCGCGGAAATCCGGCCGAGCCAACGGGGGATCTCTTCATTCACGCATATCAAGTCGGCCCTCTGCCCGCCGCCAACGAGGCGATCGGGGACTTGTATGCGCGGCTTGGGAAGGCGGGCCGGGCGGTGGATTACTATCGCCGCGAGCTGGAGTCGTATCCGTCCGAGGCGCTTCGCGGGAAGTTGGTCGCGCTCCTTGCCCGGGAGGGGGACTTGGGCGCGCTTGCCACGCTATACTCCGATCCCGTGTTTGCGCCGAATTTCCCGCTGGAGCTAAGGCTGAAGATTGCGCTGCATCAGCGGGATTGGCGATCGGTCGCCTCGTTAATTGGCGAGATGCAACTCCGTTCCATCTCATCTCTTCCGCTCATCCTCGCGCTCGCCGCCGGGCTCGCCTGGTTTATCGTCGGTCTCCACTGCGGACAACCGCGCGGAATCCTTTGTTACCGGACCGTGGTGCCGTTGATCGCAGTTTGCGTCGGGGCGGCCGGTGCGCTGCTCGTGAACTTCGTCGCGGCATGGGAGGACAGCCTGCTCGGCGTCGGGCCCACCGGCGAATTCCTCGCGGACTTCACTTATTTTGCCGGGGTACTGGGTCCGCGCGAGGAGATCCTCAAACTAGTGCTGCTCCTGCCTTTCCTCCCCGCATTGCTTTCGAGGCGGGATCCGCTGGAGACGCTCATCGTATGTGGCTGTGTCGGGCTCGGGTTCGCGTTTGAGGGAAACCTTCAGTTTTGCCGGGTGACGCGATTGGAGGACGCATTCGCACGGCTGCTCACCGCGAACTTTTTCCACTTTGCCACGACGGCCATTGCCGGGGCCGCGCTTTGCAACATGCTTCAATCCGGGTGGTCGAAGGTGTTTCCGTTTCTGCGCACGCTTGCCGCAGTCATCATCGCGCACGGCGTTTACGATGGATTCTCGCGCATCGAAGCGGTGCAATCCCTCTCTTGGGTCAGCGTTGCCAGCGTGTTGGTCGTTTCGAAGCTTTTCTTCATGGAGCTTCGTCGTTGGCGCGACCGTGTTACGGATCAATGCTTTCTCGGGGCGACTTTGGTGATTTGTCTCACCGGACTTGCGGCTGCTGTTCTGGTCACGGCATCCATTCATGCGGGATTCAGCGTCGCTTTGTGGTCGTTATTGAAGAACGCCCCGTATTTTATCCTCACGGGCTTTGTGTTTTTCCTGCGCTTCGACCACGATCTCACTCAGGCAAACCCCGAGCGCACTCCGATATTATGATAGTTGCCCTTACGCTCGCGATAATCGCGTTGGTTCTCAATATTGCGGGGAGACGTCGGATACTAAAGGATGACGCCGGTCTCCGAGGATCCGCGCGCAAAGCGCTTGCGGCGTGCCCGGGAGCCGAGCTTGTCTTCATGATCGTCCGCTGGGAGCGTTCCCGAATCGGGGCGGGAATGTGCGCTGTGTCGCTTTCGCTCGCGTTGCCTTTCATCGGGGAACTGGGCGTCCAAATCCGCAATTGCCCGGACGAGATGTCATTCATTCCGAAGTTGATTCATGTCGTCCAGACGAGACTGAAGGAGCAGGTGCTGCAGGCGAGTGCCGAGCATCGCGAGGATGATCACGCTCGTGCGCTGACGGCTAAACGCGACAAGCTCCAAAGGGTTCGCAAATATCTCGTCGACTGGTACGCGCTGCTTCAATTCAGGGAGGGCTACCTGTGTAGCGAGATTCCGGAGGAGACCGTTGAGTTCAACCGCTACGCTGCATCTTATCACGCGTTGCTCGGAGTCTCAAAAAGCGAGGCTTCGGAGCTCGCGCGCATGGAGCGAAAGCACGGCGCAAAAGTCACAACCCAAAGCGTTGGGGACTTCGTTTCAAATCACTGAGCCCTTCGGCGGAACTCATCGCTACAACCCGCATTGGCGCAAGCAAGGGCCTTATTCACTTCATCGGCCCCAGACCGGTATTCTGTGAGGGGACGGGCGACGAAAACGGTCAGGCCCGTTGACGGCTCTGTTCGCCGTTGGCATGTTCTGAGGATGATTACTATGACCGCGGGTGGAACTGCACAGGGAAGGGGCGAACGATGAACCGGGAGGACTTGCTCCACCTGGCCACCACGTTTCGCGACGCAGCCGCAGACGACCTCGCACAGGCGCAGCAGCTCAATGACATTCATTGGGCCACGTTTCGCGCCCACGAGCGGCTTGATTCGCTGGAGCAGCAGCTCTTTGAAGGGCTGGAGGTAAAGGTGGACTGCAAGGCGGGTTGTTCCGCTTGCTGTCATCTCGCGAAAATCGACGCGCGGGCGCACGAAATCTTCGCGCTTGCTGCGTGGATCAAAGAGAACTTCCCGGAGCCCGAACTCGTGGCGCTTGTCGCTCGCACGAAGGGGCATGCTGAAGCGGTCGCAGGGCTCTCGCTTGCGGAACATCTCCGCACCGTTCGTGCTTGCCCGATGCTCCTCGATAACCGGTGCAGCGTGCATCCGGCTCGTCCGGGAGTTTGCCGCATCGGGCACTCGACCGACGTGAGCATCTGCCAGCGGGCCTTTGAGAATCCGAACGACCTCAAAGCGCGCGGCGGGCACAATCCCGACGTGAAGGCGTCAATGACGGCAGCGGCGGACGGCTCGACTTTTGCATTCCTCGAAGCGGGCATGGATAAGACGACTTACGATCTTAGTAGCGCTCTCTACGAAGCACTGAGCGACCCCGAGGCGCTGAACCGATGGATCGGCGGCGAACAGGCGTTTTCGGACGCAGCGAAGGCGAAGCAGGAGGGTGCGGTATAAATTCGGAGTGCGTTTGCACAACCAGTTGCGGTATCCCGCTAACGACATGCACCGTTTGAAAACACTTTTGGACTTTACACTCTGGCCGGCGATCCTTTGCGGAGGACTCGTGGCGATGAGCTTCGGCATCGCCAACGGGCATGGTCCAATGACTTTTAACATCACGTATCTGTGCATCGCTGCGACGCTGTTTATCCTGGAGCAGGTCCGCCCGCATGAGCGGAAGTGGCAGCGGTCCGACGGGCAGATGCTTCCAGACCTCGCGCACACGATTCTGACAAAGGTGATGGTGCAGGTGATTCTCATCTCGCTTGCGTTTACCGGGATTAGCAAAGGAGTGGAAGGAAAGGCCAGCGGTGGGATCTGGCCGGGGCAATGGCCGATGGCCGCACAGATTGTCCTGGGGCTTGTGGTAGCGGAGTTCGGCCTCTATTGGGGGCATCGAATCGCCCACGAGTGGATGCCGCTGTGGCGATTTCACGCGGTGCATCACAGCTCGAAGCGGTTGTGGTTTTTTAACACCGGCCGGTTCCACTTCATCGATACGATCAAGAGCATGGTTCTCGGCGCACCGCTTGTGATCCTGGCGGGAGCGCCGGGCGATGTGCTCGTTTGGGGTGGGGCGATCACGGCCTTCATCGGCATCCTCACGCACTGCAATGTCGAGATGCGATTTGGCTGGCTGAACTATGTCTTTAACACGCCCGGACTCCATCGGTGGCATCACTCGATGGATCTCCGCGAGGGCAACAAGAACTACGGCGAGAATCTTGTCCTTTGGGATCTGATATTCGGGACGTTCTTCAATGATTCGACCCGCCGTCCGCCCGCTGAAATCGGCATTCGCGAGGCCATGCCCGAGAAGTTCCTCGGACAGCTCGCAGCGCCGTTCCGCTGGAGCCGTTACCAGCGCGATGCAGCGGCTAAAAGCGAGGCGCTCTCGGAAAATAGAACCTGCAAATAGCTCCCCAAACGTATTATCCTTTAATATGATCAGAAATCCAAAACTTCTCCTGCTTCTTCTGTCGCCACTGACGGCGACTGCCGCGGAGGAACGTGTCGTTTTTAACCGCGATGTCCGGCCTTTGATCGCGGAGTATTGCTACCACTGCCACGGCCCGGACCCTGGCTCGCGCAAGGAAGGCATTCGATTTGATCGCGAGGAAGGCTTCTTTGGTAAACGGGAAGACTCGGATCCCGCTGTGGTGAAGGGGCATCCGGAAAAGAGTCCGCTTTACACGCGCATCACATCGACGGATCCGGATGAAGTGATGCCTCCGCCGAAGGAGCACAAAACGATGAAGCCGCAGGAGATTGCGGTGCTGAAAAAGTGGATCGAGCAAGGCGCGGAATGGCAGCCGCATTGGGCGTTCATTGCTCCCGAGAAGCCTGCCGTTCCTGCCGGAGCGGCGCATCCAGTGGATGCCTTCATCCGGGAGCGGTTGGCGATTTCAGGGCTGAAGCCATCGCCGCAGGCCGACAAACGGACGCTCGCGAGGCGCGTGTCGCTCGATATCACCGGACTACCGCCCGTGCCCGAGATGGTCGAAGCGTTCGTAAATGATGCTGCGCCGGATGCGTATGAAAAACTGGTGGACAAGCTCATCGCCTCGCCAAGTTACGGCGAACACCGGGGGCGTTATTGGCTCGATGCCGCGCGTTACGGCGACACTCATGGTCTGCACATCGACAACTATCGCGAGATTTGGCCCTACCGCGATTGGGTGATCAATGCGTTCAATCGCAATCAGCATTTCGACGAATTCACCGTCGAACAAATCGGCGGTGATCTGTTGCCAAAGCCGACGCGCGAACAGCTTATCGCGACGGGCTTCCATCGCTGCAACATTACCACCGCGGAGGGCGGGACTATTCCGGAAGAGAACCTCGCAAATTACGCGAAGGACCGTGTGGAAACGACGTCGTGGGTGTGGCTCGGGCTGACGTCGAATTGCGCGGCTTGCCACGACCATAAGTTCGACCCAATCACGCAGAAGGATTTCTACGCGATGACGGCTTTCTTCCGGAACACGACGCAGTTTCACAGCGACAGGAACGTGCGCGATACGGCTCCTGTTTTGGTGCTTCCGCAGGGTGACGATGCGAAACGGCTCGATACGATTCCTGCCGAGATCGCTGCGACCAGCGCGAAGCTGGCGGAGCGCCAGAAGGCCATCGGTGCGGAGTTTGAAAAATGGCAGGCTGCCGCAAAAGCGGAGGTCATTGAAAACGCGACCTACACCAAGACGCTGATCGCTCAGGTCTCGTTGAACGAAGGCACGGGCAATACGGCGAAAGGTGTTGTAGCTGGCAAGCCACAGGCTTTCGCGTTGCCGCCGAATCTTGTATGGAAGCCGGACGGAAAGAGCGGCCCGGCGGCGCAAGTGGCGGATGGGTCGTCCATCGATTTGGGGGCTCTTGGTGATTTCGAGAAGGATCAATCCTTCTCGGCAAGCGTGTGGTTTTTCCGTCCCGGAGCGAGCAATGCAGCAGGCGGCATCCTGACGAAGATGGACAAGACCGAAGGCTATCGCGGATGGGATATTTTCTACGCGGGCAACGAAATCGCCGTTCACATCGTGAATAATTGGCCGGGCGACGGGCTGAAAGTGAGCACGACCGACGAGGCGGGGAAGCCCGATCAATGGCGTCACGTTGCCGTAACCTACGATGGCTCCGGCAAGGCCAAGGGCGTGAACATTTATGTGAATGGCAGGCTCCGGAAGACGAAGATCGATAGCGATAAACTGAAAGGCACCATCCGCACGAAACAGCCGCTCATGGTAGGACGGCGGGGCGGTGGCGGCGAGGTGTTCACGGGCGCGGTGCAGGACGTCCGACTTTACTCGGGCGTCCTTTCGCCAAAGCAGGTCCTCGCGATTTCCGAGTTGCCAGACTTGCGCACGATCCTTGCGAAGCCGGTAGAAGGACGCACGCCGGAGGAGAAGCAGCGACTGCTCGCGTTTTTCTCCAGCGGTGACCCGCACAGTAACGAACTCCAGGCCAAAGTTGCCGCGCTCGAAACAGAGAAGGCCGGGATTCAAAAGCGCAGTCCCGTTACGCATATCCAGATGGAGAAGGCTGACTCGCAGCCGATGGCGCGGCTGCTCAGCCGCGGGCAGTATGATCAGCCCAAGGAGGAACTGAAACCGGGGGTCATCGGCGGCTTGCACCCGATGCCCGCCGGTGCGCCCGGGAACCGGCTTGGCCTCGCACAATGGCTCGTCGATAAGAACAATCCGCTGACCGCCCGCGTCACCGTGAACCGTTTTTGGCAGGAGATTTTCGGCACGGGAATCGTGGCCTCGTCGAGCGATTTTGGAATCATGAGTGAGCCTCCATCGCACCCTGCGTTGCTCGACTGGATCGCCGTGGATTTCCGCGACAACGGATGGGATGTGAAGCGGCTCATCCGCCAGCTCGTCACCAGCGAGACTTACAAGCAGAGCTCAAACGTCACGAAAGAGCTCATCGAGCGCGACCCCGACAATCGTCTCCTTTCGCGAGGCCCGAGGTTCCGCATGGAAGCCGAGATGGTGCGCGACTACGCGCTCGCTGCGAGCGGACTACTCTCGCCAAAAATCGGCGGTCCGAGTGTGCGTCCGTATCAGCCGCCCGGCGTATGGGAGGCCGTCGCGATGCCCGGCAGCGACACCGGCAATTACAAGCGCGATACGGGAGAGGCGCTTTACCGCCGTAGTATGTACACGTTCTGGAAACGAAGCGCGCCGCCCGCGTCGATGGAGGTCTTTAACGCGCCGAGCCGCGAGGTCTGCACGATCCGCCGCGAGCGGACCAATACGCCGCTCCAGGCACTCGTCACGCTGAATGATCCGCAGTTTGTGGAAAGCGCGCGCAACCTCGCGCAACTCGCGCTGAAATCTTGCAAGGACGACGCAAAGGCGACGCTCGACTTCATGGCGCGACGCGTCCTTTCCCGTTCGCTTCGGCCTGCGGAGATTCCCGTCCTCGAAGCCAGTCACGCCGCGCTCCTGGCCCGCTACTCGCAAGTGCCTGCGGACGCGACGGCGCTCATTACCTTTGGCGAGAGCAAGGCTGATCCTGCGCTTCCGCCGCCTCAGCTCGCGGCGTGGACGATGGTCGCCACGCAGATTCTGAACCTCGACGAAGCACTCAATAAATAATCTTATGCACCCGATTCTAGACTTCGCTACTTACGAGACACGCCGCCAGTTTTTCACGCGGGGAAAGAATGCGCTGGGCATGGCTGCCCTCGCGTCACTTCTGGGGAATGATTCATCGGCTGCCGACCATCCCGCGAAAGTGGCGATGCAGTATGCGCCCAAGGCAAAACGCGTCATCTACCTCCACATGGTGGGCGGTCCCTCGCAGATGGACCTGTTCGATCCGAAGCCGGAAATGGAGAAATGGTTCGACAAGGATCTTCCAGAGAGCATCCGGAAGGGACAGCGCCTCACCACAATGACATCCGGGCAGAAGCGTTTCCCGATCGCTCCGTCGAAATACAAATTTGCGCAGTATGGTAAATCCGGGATGTGGCTGAACTCCGAGTTGCTCCCGTGGTTTTCCAAATGCACGGACGACGTCGCGTTTATCCGTTCGATGTTCACGGAAGCAATCAACCACGAGCCTGCCATCACGATGATGCAGACGGGGAACCAGCTTTCGGGGCGTCCGTGCCTCGGCTCGTGGGCGAGCTACGGTTTGGGTACTGCCAACGCCGATCTTCCGACGTTTGTCGTGCTCGTCGCAGAGCCTTCCAACAAGGAGCAAATCCAGGCGATTTCCGGCAAGCTTTGGTCGAGCGGATTTCTGCCGGGCCAGCACGCGGGAGTGGCGTTTCGGAGTAAAGGCGATCCGATCTTGTATATCAATAATCCGCCGGGAGTGGGCAAGGATGTCCGCCGCAATACGCTCGACGGCATCAAAGCGCTCAACGAACAAAACGCAGCAATCGTCGGAGACCCCGAGATTCACACGCGCATCGCGCAATATGAGATGGCATTCCGAATGCAGGCGAGCGTGCCGGATTTGACGGACTTTGCCAAGGAGCCTGCCTCGACGTTCGAGCTCTACGGCGAGGATGCGAAGAAGCCGGGAACCTTTGCCAATACTGCGCTGCTTTCCCGAAGGCTCTCGGAGCGCGGCGTCCGGTTTGTCCAAGTGTATCACAATAACTGGGACCATCACTCCAATGTGGCGGGCCGGATGCCTGACCAATGCAGAGACGTGGACCAACCGCTCTACGGGCTGCTCACGGACCTGAAATCGCGCGGATTGCTCGATGAAACGCTCGTATTATGGGGCGGCGAGTTCGGACGGACGATTTACAGCCAGGGCGGCGTGACAAAAGCGAACTACGGGCGCGACCACCACCCAAGATGCTTCACGATGTGGGCGGCAGGCGGCGGAATCAAAGGCGGCACGGTGTATGGAGCGACGGATGAATTCAGCTACAACATTGTCGAGAATCCGGTGCATGTCCGCGACTTGCACGCGACGCTTCTGCAACTGATGGGATTCGATCACAACCGTCTGTCATTTAAATGGCAGGGCCTCGATGCGCGGCTCACAGGCGTTGAGCCTGCGAAAATCGTGAAGGACATTCTCGCGTAGCGGGCGCTCAGCGCTTGCGCTCTTTTCCCGCGCGGATGTCGAGGACTTGCTCTGCGAGAGGCAGGTCGCGGGCAAAGGTGATTTTGAAATTGTAGTCTTCGTTTGGTAGCAGCGCGACGTGCTTCCCGAGTTTCTGCACCGCAGAGACCTCGTCGGTCACGAGTTCGCTGCGGGCCATGAGCGATGCGTACGCCTGCTGAATGAGCGCAGTCTTGAAGATCTGCGGCGTCTGCATGGCCCAAAGTCCCTGACGATCGACGCTGTCGGAGACCATCAGTTCGTACGACGCGCGCTTCACCGTGTCGGGGATTGGCGATGCGCAGCAGGCGGCACCGTGGATGCGCGCGAGAGCGAGGCAGTCCGAGATCAGTTGCGGCGTCACAAGCGGGCGCGCTGCGTCGTGGATTGCGACGAAGTCGGAGCGTTCGTGGGCGACGGATTTGAGGCCGTTCCAGACCGAAAGATGCCGCTCGGCGCCGCCCTGGATGGTGCGTGAGAGCTTCGTGATGCTCTCGGTTTTTCCGAGCTGTTCGATTTCCTCCACGCGCTCGGGGCGGGTGACAACGAGGATTTCATCGACGTCCGGACAAGCTTGGAAAGCGGAGAGCGACCAGGCGAGGACGGGTTTGCCATTGAGCGGTGCGAACAGTTTGTCGAACCCCATTCGACGGCTGCTGCCGCCAGCGACGATGATTGCCGAGAGCATTTACGCGAGCAGTTTGCTGACGATTCCGCTGAGTGTTTTGCCGTCTGCACGGCCATCAGCGCGCTCGTTGGCGGCCTTCATCACTGCGCCCATCTGGGCTTTGCCGGTCGCACCGATGTCGGCGATCACGGCTTTCACCAGCGCCTCCATCTCTTCGACGCTGAGCGGCTTGGGTAAATAGGCGGCGATGATCTCGGCCTCGGCTTTTTCCTTATCGGCGAGGTCCGGGCGCGTGGGTTCGAAGGCTGCGATAGAATCCTGCCGCTTCTTGAGTTCTTTCCGAATAATGGCGATGCAGATCGCCGTGTCGGCGGCGATGGCTTCATCGGACATGCCCTTTTCAATCGCTGCGGCTTTGATGGCGCTTTTGAGGCCGCGAATCACGGTAAGGCGGTCGGCCGCCCTGGCACGCATGGCGTCTTTAATGTCGGAGTCGAGTTGAGCGAGCAGTGTCATAAGTGCCGTGAAGTTAGCGGCGGGGTTTTTTCGGGCAATTGTTTTCCGCGTTCGACATGCGGGCGCTTGGCGTGCAGTTGTTTCAAGTATGTCTGCAATCGAGGCGAAAGGCCTGACGAAAATCTATCGAACTTATAAAAAGAAGCCCGGCCTCTGGGGGGCTGTGCGCGGTCTTTTCCGCAGGGAATACGAGGAGGTCCGTGCGGCGGACGATGTTTCATTCACGATTGAGGAAGGCGAGTGCGTGGGCTTCCTCGGACCAAATGGTGCGGGAAAAACGACCGTGTTGAAGATGCTCAGCGGCCTGCTCAATCCCACGAGTGGCGAGGCGCGCGTGCTCGGGCATGTGCCGTGGAAACGCGAGGACGCGCTGAAGCGTCAGTTTGCGCTGCTCATGGGACAGAAAAATGCGCTGTGGTGGGACCTGCCCGCCCGCGAGTCGCTGGAGCTAAACAAGACGATCTATGGCATCGCCGATAAGGACTATCGCGAAGTCGTGGATGGACTCACCGCGTTGCTGGATGTCGGCGATAAGCTCGACGTGATGGTGCGCGAGTTGAGCCTCGGTGAGCGGATGAAGTTCGAGTTGATAGCAGCTTTGCTCCACGCGCCGAAGGTTCTCTTTCTGGACGAGCCGACGATCGGGCTCGATGTAACTTCCCAGCAAAAAGTGCGTGAGTTCCTCCAGCACTACAACCGCGAGCGGAAGATCGTGACGATGCTGACGAGCCACTACATGGCCGACATCGAAGCGCTTTGTCAGCGGGTGATCATCATCGATCACGGCCGCATCTTTTTCGATGGGCCGCTGAGTGGAATCATCGAGCGTTTCGCAGCGCACAAGATACTCGGGTTCACGTTCGCGGAGCGTGCCGAGCATGATCTGTCGGCCTTTGGCGAGGTGCTGGAGAAGACGCAGAATCAAGTGCGTATCAGGGTTCCGCGTCCCAAGGTGATGGAGATTTGCCGGGAGGTGATGGGGCGTTTTGTGGTGACGGATATGAGTGTTCAAGAGCCGCCGATTGAGGATGTCATCCGGCAGTTTTTCGGAACAGCGACGACGAAGCCTTCGTAGGCGAGGCTTTCGCAGTTGACGCATCGCCTGTGCGGTGTGAAGAAGCGCGCAGATGATGCGGCTATTTTCTCTCAGTGCGTTGTGCGGGCTGGGTGCCTTCTTCGCGATGGCGCTGGTTTCGCGGGCTGATGTTGAAACGGCTCGGGCGGCGGGAATGAAAGGGGACTTTGCGGCGGCTGCGGCTGAGTGGGGAAAGATTGCGAAGACTGCGGATGGGGCGGCTAAAGTGGATGCTTTACTGGCTCGTGCGAGGGCGCTGCGGGAACTGGGGCAAAACCGTCTCGCGCTGGAGTCGCTCGCCGATGCCGAAAAGTTGGCGAAGTCCGGGATTCAAGTCGCAGAGGTGAAGGCCTCACGCGGTTCGGCGCTCATGTTTTCGCGTCAGGCCGGTGAGGCGGAGCCATTGTTGAAGGATGCTCTGGTGACTGCCCGGCGACTCGGTGCAAAGGGCTTGATTGCCCAGGTGCAGAACGATCTTGGAATATTGCTATCGGGAACGGGAGATCACGCAGGCGCCGCAGTCGCATTTGCCGAAGCGGTTTCGGCGGGGCCGAAAGATTTGGAAGCTCGTGCGCGCAGAAATCTCGCTGAGGCGCGTCTCGGAGCAGGAGATTTTGCGGCCGCGAAGACGGAACTGGATGCCGCCGTGCGTGCGGCAAAGTCTCTGCCCGCCGGGCACGAGCGGGTGTTTGTATTGCTCGGACTCGCGAAGACGTGCGAGCGACTTTTTTATGAGGCACCCGCGCACGAGAATGCGCTGCGGCGGCGTGCCATGGAGCTGGATGCCGATGCGGCGAGAATGGCGATGGCGCTTGGCGACGAGCGGGCGCTTTCATGGGCGCTGGGGCATCAAGGCGAGCTCTATGAGTTTGAGCGAAAACTACCCGAGGCCCTCGCGCTTACCCGGCGGGCTCTCGCGATTTCCCAGCGGTTGCAGGCGGCGGATTCACTCCATCGCTGGCAGGCGCAATCGGGCCGTATCCTTGCAAAGCAGGGCGATCGCGACGGTGCGATCGAGGCGTATCGCCGGGCGCTGGTGACGCTGGAGACGATTCGCAATGATATGGCGATTCGCTACGGAAATCCCAATGCGGGATCGTCTTATAGGAAGGCTGTGGGTGCGGTCTACTACGAGCTTTCGGACCTTTTACTCCAGCGGGCGGACGGGCTGAAGGATGCGGAACTCCAGGTCGTTCTGCGTGAGGCGCGGGATACGGCGGAGTCGTTGAAATCGGCGGAGTTGGAGGATTATTTTCAAGACGATTGCGTGAATCTTTTGCGCTCGAAACAACGTGGCGTGGAGAACCTCTCGAAGACCGCCGCGGTGCTCTATATTCTGCCGCTTGAAAAGCGCACGGAACTGCTCCTGAGCCTTCCTGCGAACGATGGAAAGCCGGGGCGCATCGAGCGATTCAAAGCGGCAATCAGCGACGCGGACCTGACGGATAAAGTGCGGAGCTTTCGGGTGAATCTCGAAAACCGGACGACGAGCGAATTCATCGAGCAGGCGCAACAACTCCACGCGCTGCTCATTTCCCCCGTGGAAGCTTCGTTGAAATCGAACGGCATCGATACGCTGGTCTTTGTTCCCGACGGATCATTGCGAACGATTCCCATGGCGGCGCTGCACGATGGCACAAAGTTCCTCATCGAAAAATATGCCGTCGCGGTGACGCCAGGGTTGGAGTTGATGGAGGCAGGTCCAAAGGGACTTCGTGCTCCGAGAATGATGATCAATGCGCTGACCGACGGAGTGCAGAATTTCCCGCCGCTTCCTGCCGTGCAGCAGGAGGTGGAGCGACTCGGCGCACTGTACCCACAGCACGAGCAACTCATGAACGCAGAGTTTGTGAAGGCGCGGGTCACAGAGAAGTTTAGCGGCGAGCCGTTTACTGTCGTCCACATCGCCTCGCACGGTGAAATCAAGGCGGATGTTCGACAGAGTTTTGTGCTCACGCATTCCGACAAGCTCACACTCGACGACTTGGAGCGTCTCATCCGCCCCGGCCAGCTCGCCGACAAGCCGCTCGAACTCCTCACACTCAGCGCATGCCAGACTGCGGCGGGCGACGACCGCGCGGCGCTTGGACTCGGCGGCGTCGCCGTCAAAGCAGGCGCCCGCGCAGCATTTGCTACGCTTTGGTGTGTCAATGATCGCGCCTCCGCAGAACTCGTCGCAGACTTTTACACGGGGCTGTGTGCTCCCGGAGGAAACACGAAAGCCATCGCCCTCCAAAACGCCCAACGCCGCCTGCTTGCCGAGCCGCGCTACGCGCACCCGTGCTTCTGGGCGCCGTATCTGATCATTGGGAACTGGTTATGATGAAGTTTTTCAAGATCCTCAGGAAACTGTTTCTCCGGCCAGCAGTAGCGTGCGTTGCGATCAGCGCTCTGGTGTTCGCAGCGGTTCTCATCATTCGGGCGAACGGGTTGCTGCAAGTGCCGGAGTTATTTGTCTACGATCGGCTTGTCAAAGCGCGGACGAAGCTTGACTGCAAAGATGATCGCATCGTGCTCATCGGCATGACCGAGGCGGATTTGATCGAGTTTGGTTATCCGCTCAGCGATCGCGATTTTGCAAAAGTGTTGCGCGGTATTGATCCGCTGAAGCCCGAGCTGAAGCCTGCGGTGATCGGGATGGACTTTTATCGGAATTTGCCCGAGCCGCGGAACCGTGATGGATACAAGGAACTGGAGTCGGCACTTCAGGAATTGAAGAGCATCGTTGCCATCACGCGATACCCATTGATTGAAGGACCTCCCGCGCTTGCCCAGGAGCCGGATCGGGTCGCGGTAAACAATCTCGTTAAAGACGACAGGCTAGACGGAGTTTGCCGACGGGGCCTGTTGATGATGGAGGATGTTCCAAAAGGTGAAGAGAAAATACCAAGCTTCAGCCTCGTTGTGACCTGTGCTTATCTCCGGTTTTTGGGCGTTCCTTATGAAGAGGTCGAATTGGAAGGAGCGACCGTGCTCCGGCTCGGAAAGACAGTCATTCCACGATTGAAATCGGATTTCGGAGGCTACGTTGATGCTCCGACCTTTGATTACGAATACATGGTTGATTTCGAATGTCCCCGCCGGTTTCGCATCCACCCCGACAACAACCGGGCAAGGGATCAGTATGGAACAAACACGCCCCACGACTTCACTTTCGGCCAGGTAATGCGCGGAGAGATTCCGCAGGGTGCCCTTGCTGGCAAAATCGTGTATATCGCCACGGTGATGCAGAGCATCAAGGACAGCAATCCAACTCCAATTGACGACAACTTACGGGGGGTGGAGCAGCACGTCATGATGACGCACCAGCTTTTGCAGGCGGCACTTGATGGAGTGCCGCCGATGTCGTCGTGGCGTGAATGGGCCGAGGTAATGTGGATTGCTGCTGCCGCACTGCTCGGAGGAATTGTCGGGCTGCTGTTGCATTCACCGTGGAAGATCGTACCTGCGCTTTCGCTGCTTGTGGCAGGGTTTTATTTTGCGGGTGTGTTCGCATTTTCACAGCGCGTCTGGATTCCGGTCGCCGCCCCGATGCTGGTGTGTGCCGTTTCGGCCGCGTTGGTGACTTCGCTCGTTGCGTATCTGGAAAGCGCAGAGCGGGGGATGATGAAAACGATTTTCTCCAAGCACATGTCTGGGCCGGTTGTGGATGCTTTGATGGGGGAAAAAGATCAGTTTCTCGACGGCGGGCGACTGAAACCGCAGAGGGTTGTGGCGACGGTGCTTTTCACGGACCTGAAGGGCTTTTCCACCACGTCGGAGAAAATGGACCCGGCGACCCTGATGGATTGGATGAATGATTACTTCAACGGCATCGCCTCCCACGTCGACGAGTGCGGCGGTATCATCAATAAATTCATCGGCGACGCGATCATGGGAGTCTTCGGCGTACCTGTCGCTCGGACGACGGAGGCCGAAATGGACTTGGATGCGAAGAATGCTGTCGAATGCGCGCTTGCCATGCGCGCCGCGCTTCAAAAACTAAACGCGGGCTGGCTCGCAGAGGGGCGTCCGACAACCGCGATGCGAATAGGCATTCACACCGGTCCCCTCGTTTCTGGGAGCGTAGGGAGCGAGGCGCGACTGGAGTTCACCGTTCTGGGGGATACTGTGAATACGGCGGCCCGGCTGGAAGGTGCCGGTAAGGATTTTTCGGAAGATGCGGAGGCGGCGGCGTGTACGATTCTCATCAGTGATGCCACTTGCAAGCGTCTGCATGGAGGTTATGTTACCCGCCTGCTGGGGCCGCTGAGCTTGAAAGGGAAAGCTGATCAGGTTATCGTTCACAGCGTTATCTCATCCACCGTAGAACCAACCGCTTAATGAAAACATTCATCCTCACCGCGCTCATCACCGCCGCCGCGTTTGCCCAAGAGCCTTCTGCCGAGACTCCGCCAAAGCCCAAACGTACGATGTTCAAATATACACCGCCGCCGTCTGCCGGAACCGGTGTGCGCACCGATACTGACGGTGGATCCCGCGCCGGTGGAGCGAAACTCCCTTCGATATTTGTGCTCACGCCGGACCACATTGCGCTGACCACGCAAGCGCAGCCGTCGCTATTCTGGTTTCAGGACGGGCCGGCGCCGAAAGGTGTGAATGCGCGATTTGAGCTCACGCTCGTCGATCCCAAAAACCCCAAGCCGCTGCTGAAAGTCGGCACTGCGCTTGATTCGCAAAAGGATGGGGGCGCAGGCATTCGTCGTATCCAGCTTGCCCGGCAGAAAGTGAAACTCGATCCCGGCGTCGCATACAAATGGAGCGTCGCGCTTGTGCCCGACGCGAAGAACCGCTCGCAGGATCTCGTCGCGAGCGGTGTTGTTCAAATGAACCCGCCGTCACCCGAGCTCGCCGCAGAGTTGGCAAAAGCGGACGCTGACAAGGTGTCCATTTATGCATCGAAAGGCGTTTGGTACGATGCGCTCTCCGCGCTGTCCGACCAGATCGACGCCGCGCCCAAAGACGCCACGCTGCGAGCCGAGCGTGCCGATTTGCTCCAGCAGGTCGGGCTGAAAGCGGCCGCTGAATTTGAGCGGAAGAAGTGACCACACTTAAACAACCAACACATTACTCTCTATGATCGAAGTCCTCGAATCCCGCATCGCCCCTGCAAACCTCACATGGACCGGCACTGGCGGGACCAGTCTCTGGTCCACTGCCACAAACTGGGTCACCGGCGGGACGGGCGCTCCTGCGGTGCCGGCACTGGGTGATTCACTCACGTTTGACGACACAGGAATTGGCGGTGCATCAATCAACGACACAACGGCCGGCAACGCTTACGATTTGCTCTTCAACTCGACCACCAACGCCTACTCGATTGGTGGAAACAACATCTCGTTGATTTCGGGGCTGACCGTGTCGGGGCTCGCGCCGGTGAACGTCGGGCTCCCGCTAAGTGGAATTGGGGGAGTGACTATGAACAGCGGCGTGCTGACTTTATTGAATCCGGCGAGTTCGTTTGTCGGCGATGTCGTGATTAACGGAGGGACTTTGGTGGCACGGGGGAGTGCGACGACCGTCGATCCCACATTCGGCAGCCTCGGAAATCCACAGGTGAATTCGCACGATATAATTGTGAACGGTGGCACACTCGCACTTGGAGACAGTGATTTATTTGGCATCGATGGATCCACGCCGCTTTTCCGCCTAAACATCAATGGCGGCGTTGTTTCGAGTGCGGCCGCGAAGTTCAACACTCTTGGCCCCATATTCCTCGACGGAACCGGCGTTCTGACTGGATCGGGTGGAATCTCCGCGGCGAAGCAGATGTATTCGTTGATGGGCGATGTGACGGCACTTGGCGGAACGATTTCTTCAAACGGAAGTTTCGCCGGCTATCATCTCGGCAGCGGTGTGCAGATCACTGCTGCGTCGGGAACACTTGCGATTTCTGCGCCCCTCATCAATCAGACCCCGGCGCACGGATCTGCGCCGAGCGTTCTGCATGTTGCCGGGGCAGGCGTGATCGTGCTCAGCGGGACGAACACTTTTTCGGGCGGAACGCTGCTCGACGACGGCACGGTTCGGATCTCAAGAGACGGGAATCTCGGCTCGCCGGTGGGCGGCGTTACGATGCTTGGCGGATCAACGATTCAGGCGGTGGGGACGTTCTCTATTGCTCGCAGTTTCTCCATTAGTGGTGCCGTGGATTTCGTCATCCCCAGCCCGAACACTCTCACCATCAGCGGGGTCGTATCCGATGGAGTGCCAGCCGGATCCATCGCTGTCAGCGGAGGTGGGAAACTTCTTCTCTCCAACGCGAACAACAACATCTCCGGCAGCCAGTCGGTGACTGCGGGTTCGCTTACATTTAATGGAGTGACGACATCCATCACCGGCGCAGGCACCGCAACCGTGACACCGATTCCGGGCACTACCGGCATCGCTTCCATCGTTCTCTCGGGCACTACGCTTACCAGTGTTTTGAAAATTACCGGACCCGCCACGACCGAGGTCTTCAATATCAGTATTCCGAACGCGAACGACCACATCGACACCATCCAGCTCACCAACGAGATCCTCTTTGGCGACGGCGTTGCCGACAGCATCCCGGATCTCTTCATCGCAGGAAAGGCGAACCGGGTCTTGATGGGTGACGTGAATCCCCATGCGATCTTCAAATTCGGCTCCGGCCTCCCTTACGATGTACCTGCGGAAACGACGACGCCGGACACCTACAACAATCATCCGGACGTCACGCTCCGCGATCTACTCGGAGAAGGAATCGTCATCGATGTTCTCGGGGACGGAACGCCGGGTGGAGTCGGCGGCGGCGGGCTTGGCAAATTTACCGTGCGCTCGTGGGGCTTCCCTGGGTTCGTGAAAACCACGCAGAGCATTGATACATTCACCATCAAACGCGGCGACTGTTTCGCTGTGCTCGAAGTGGACAAATTCAACAACGGCGTGCTCACGCCGGCCAACGTAAACGCGATCACATGCCTCTCAGGAAAATGGAACTCTGCAGGCACCGCAGTCGAGGGCTACATCAATAAATTCGACGTGGGCGGTTTTGCAAACGCCGCCACGCTCACCGCTGGCTACATCCAGACGCGCCTCCTTGTAAAAGGCACCTACCTTGAGCCCGGCAACATCTCACTCGGCGGCACCATCACGCTCACCAGCGAGTCCGCGTCCGCGCTTTTCGATATTCGTATCGGCTCGTTCGCCGGAACCATTAATGCGCAAGGGACCATCAACAAAGTCACATGTACCGGAAACTTCAGCGGCACACTAATCGCAGATGGGATTGTGTCGAAAGTCTCGGCGCTCCAATTCGTCGATAATGGATTCACGAACGCACGCATCAGCACGACCGTCAGCGGCATCGGCTCGGTAGTCGCTACAGCCGGGGGAATGACGAATACCATCATCCAAAGTGCGGGCAACATCGGTGCGATCACGCTCACGGGATCTGGCGCGACGCGCTCCATGATCGGCAGCACTATTTCCGCCGCAGGCAGTATCACAGGAGCGATCAAAATCGGCAGCTCGGGCTCAGGATCGAACCTCATAGCTTCTGTGATCGTCTCAGGAGCGAACCTCGGCGCGGACGGAATCGTCGGGGGCTCGCCAGATATTTGGATGCCCGGAACGACCATCGGCAACATCTCCATTTTCGGTGTGATGACCGGGTCTTCCATCGCAGCCAGCATCGATCCGGGAGCGGACTTCGTCTTCGGAAATCCAACCGCGTACGGCGGCGACGACCTCGCGGTCGGCGGTGGCGGAGCGATCGGCAAGGTCTCACTTCACGCCAACGCATTTACCGGGAAGACCATTGGCACCGACAATGCAATTCCCCACACCAACGCAATCATGGGCGCATCGATCAACGGTGTCTTCCAGCTCGCATCGACCTCGAAGATTGCTGCGGCGATTCTTAATGCCGCGCCAGACACGGCTCGTGATTTGCGGGTCGGCGGCGCTGTTGCCAGCGACCTCCTGTTCTTCACGTTCTAACGCTCGGGATGATCGATTTCCGCCGCCTTGTGCTCTTGCTTGCCGCGCCCGGAGTGGCGCTCGGCGCAGGCATCGCGACGGATGGCACCGTGGGCCCTCGGCAACAACTGAACGGTGCGGGCGGGTTCGTGATTCCAGACACGCTCGGCTCCCGTCGCGGCGCGAATCTTTTTCACAGCTTCGATGATTTCCAAATTGGACCGGGAGAGACGGCGACTTTTACACAAACACAGAGCGGTGCAATCTCGTCAATCTTCGCACGCGTCACGGGGCCGGCATCGTCGCTGATCGATGGTGAATTGAAGTCCTCCGTGCCGGGCGCGAGTCTCTATTTCTTCAATCCGCGCGGTGTTTTCTTTGGGCCGAAAGCAACCGTCGATATTGATGGTTCCTTCGCGGTGAGCACCGCCGACCATCTCACTTTTACGGACGGCTCTGTTTTTTCCGCCTCGCCGCCGGCCAGTGGAGACAGCCTCACGGCCGCAGCGCTCAGCAGTTTTGGCTTTCTCGGCAACTCGCCATCCGCCGTCGAGTTTTCCGGTACGCAGTTGATGATGAACCCCGGTCGATCACTCACCGTGGTCGCCGGCGATATCCGGATAAAGCGCCCCGACCCCGTGCAGGGACAGTTCACACCGCCCGGAGCTTTGATTTTCTCGCCCGGTGGACAAATGGTTTTTACGAGCGTCGCCGCTCCGGGCAGCGTCGCGCTTAATGGCCGGGCGACCGCCACCGGTCCGCGGCGCCGTGGCGCTGCGGGGGTGTCCATGGTGGAGTCCTCCATCGACACAAGCGGGGAAAGAGGCGGCGGCATCACCATCCGCGCGCCGAAACTGACGCTGAAGCAATCCACCATCACCTCCAGCACTTCCGGTGAGGGCAACGGAGGAACGTTGCAGCTTGCCATAGCGGGAAGCATTGGGCTCGGGAAATCCAGCAGCATCGGCACCCAGACGAGCGGGCGGGGGACTTCGGGTGCGGTGAAGGTGAATGCCGGTTCTGCCCGAATTACCGGTGATTCATTTCTCGGCAGTGTGGCCACGGATGTTTCCGGCAAAGGCTCTGCAGCAGGTCGTGTGACGATTCGTGCCGGGCAACTCACGATTGCGGACGGTGGAAAAATTTCCGCATCCACCGATGGAGCAGGGCGGGCGGGTGAGGTTGATGTCGCCGTGGCCCGGAGCCTGCGAATCGACGGAAGCGGCTCGCCGCTGCCTACGAGCATCGCCGCTGATACACGGATGGCGCGCGACAGCGGAAGCGGCGGGCGTGGGGGCAATATCCGGGTCACGGCCGGCGATATCGCACTCACGAATGGCGCAAGCATTGGTTCCAGTACGATTGGTGACGGAACAGGAGGCAGTGTTTCGGTCGCCGCCAATTCCATCACCATCGAACGCGGCGCGCGAATCGAAGCCAATACCAGCGGACGCGGAAATGGCGGTAATGTTGCGGTCAATGCGCGCAAGCTATCATTGGTCGGAGTCAACGACTCGAGAGGAACGGGGATTTTTGCGAACAACGATTCGACGGATCGGCGCACAGTCGGTGGCAATATTTCGGTGCGGGCCGACGAGCTTTCGATTCGCGACGGCAGCCTCGTCACCACACGACTCACCGGGCCCGGTCGTGCGGGCGATGTGGATGTGGTCGCGCGCGATATCTTCATCTCACGTGGTGTCTCCGAATTTTTCACGGGTATCGCTGCCGATACGGCTCTTCCTACATCGGGCGTCGGTGGCGATGTGCGCGTGTACGCGGACCGTATTGCTGTTGCCGACGGCGGGCAGATTTCCTCATTTACTGCGGGCGTTGGCAAAGGCGGCGATGTTTCCGTGAAGGCGGACGAGCTTACGATCACGGGCGGTAAGCTTCCCGCAGTCATCGGCACCGAAAGCCAGTCCCCGGGATTTGGCGGCGACGGCGGTCAGGTCACGATTGATGCGCGTAAACTCACCATCCTCACCGGCGGACGCGTCTCTGCGAGCACCTTTGGCGCGGGTGCCGCAGGCGATGTGCGGGTGCGCGCGGGCAGCGTATTTATCAGCCAGGGCACCAGCACCAAAGGAACCGGAATCCTCTCCGAAAGCCTTTCCGCCGACCTTCCCGGAGCTGGCGGGAATGTGTGGCTCGACGCAGACAATCTAACGGTGGTCTCCGGAGGTCGTGTCTCTGCGGGGACGTTTGGGCCCGGCGATGGCGGTGACGTAACGGTCGGCTCGCGCACCGCGTTTTTTTCATCGGAAGGCAGCGACTTGCTCACCGGGATTCTCGTCGCCAGTCGCTCCACGACGGCCGCAGGAAAAGGCGGCAGCGTGCAGGCAAAGTTCGGCTCCATTTCTCTTCGCGGCGGCAGCATATCCGCCACCACCGCAGGTCCCGGCACAGGTGGCAGCGTCTTTCTCGAGGCAGGCCGTATTCTTCTTGGCGATGCGTCTGCTTTTACCGCATCTGCTACGGGTGCGGGCGCAGCGGGCAGCGTCGCCGTCACCTCCGACACCCGGATCGACTTGCGCAGCGGGAGCAGCATCACGGTCAAGTCTGCGATTAGCGATGCGGGCTCCATCCGCCTCATCGCCCCCGACTACATCACTCTCGAAAACTCCACGATCCTCGCGGAGGCCGGGCTCAATGGAGGCGATGTGTTTATCGACCCGCAGTTTGTCATCCTCGACCACAGCACCATCAGCGCAAATGCCATCCTCGGAGCGGGCGGAAATATCACGCTCATTGCCGATACGTTTCTTTCCTCCGAAAGCGGAGTCACCGCTTCGTCGGAGGCGAGTGTGCAAGGCACCATCGATATTCAGTCGCCGGATGCGCAGCTCGCCAACGCGCTCACGGCGCTCCCTGGAGGATTGCTCGGCATTGAGATTCGCCTTTCCGATCGTTGCCCAATGCGGCTCAGCGCGGAGTTGAGCAGCTTCCTTGTCATCGGCCGCGGCGGATTGCCTCCGGCCCCCGAGGATCTTCGATAAACCGATATCACCACATATTGCTTCGCGATAGGCGGGTTACCATCCAAGGCGGAAGGGTAAGAAATAAGAGACACGCTTCGAGGCTCCGCTCGTCATTTCCTCGCGGCTACACGAATGCTTGCGATGAACCCGTCAAATCACGTCTGATAGTCCGCTAGCCCGCAGTTCTCACACTTTTTTCCAGCAGATTCAAGGAGGCCAGCAGATTTCTACCTTCCAAATAATCTGCTGGCCTCCCTGAATCTGCTGGAAAACAAAATACGCGATGATGGAGCGCTTTTCAGAGTGTGAGAAATTCGGGCTAGTACCTACTTCATAAAGTTCGCATATTTACTCGCAGGCGTCTTCTGCGTTACGTTGACCTTGGTCCACTCGAAAGGAGAGGCATCCTCATTGTAGGCAGCGATGAACGCATCAATCTGCGCAATGAGTTGCTTGACCGAGCGGAAACTGGCCCCTCGGAGCGCCTTCGCGGTGAGGATACTGAACCAGACTTCGATCTGATTGAGCCATGAGGCATG
>JAYUSJ010000433.1:0-9027 GCA_043755735.1 Verrucomicrobiaceae bacterium
GGCGGCGGTCCGCTCCCGCTTTTGCTCCCCAAAAAAGCCATTCCACTTTTGTTCCGTCTCCATTCCGGTTTTGTTCCGGCCCCGACAGCATTGCTACAAGGCCGTGCTGGAGATCAACTGAAGTCCGTTACTGTAAAGAATCGCGAGCGTTTTCCCCATCGGGAAGACTTGGGAAGGAACGATCGGCTGCGACCACTCCCACCGCTGCTTCCCGGAGCCCCGGCTCAGCTTGAGAATCCCGGGCAGACGGCCGCTCGGAAATCCTTGATTTTCCTGCGCGGACGGCGATTCATTTGCCGCGAGCGCATAGACATCCTTGCCCGATGCCCACACATTGATGAGTTTCTCGCGAGTCCAGACCGGCATCCCATCCGCTGGTTTGACTTTTATCACCACCGATTGCTCCCCTGCTCCCAGCGACGCCAGATGCGAATGGCTGTCGATTGGGAGATTTGCAGACTGCACGTAAAGAAACCCCTCGCCATCCATGGTTACCTTTCGGATACCGATGCTCGATAGCCGCCAAATGACTTCGCCGGTCGCCGCGTTGAACGCCGTCAACCCCGCACGGTCGGAAAAATACAGCCGATCTCCGTTCGCAAAACATGGAGGGGCTGGCGCGGCAATCGATTGACTCCGGTCGCCGAGCAGCGCGGGAGCAGTCAGGACAGACTCCCATAGCTTCACGTTGTTGGAATTCAGCGCCACGAGTTTCTTTCCGCCGACGATTATGCATAAATCCGTAGTCGAGAAGAATTGCACCCGTCCGGGGAAGTCCCCCTGCCAGACCGGCAGGCTGCTCGCAAGCGGCCGGCGCACGGACACTCGGTAGCTGGCCCCATCCGTCGACTCGCCGACCGTGGGCATCTTATCCGCAGACGATTCGGCCACTGGCTGCGCTTCATTTTTCTTCCCGACAAATTGAATGCTCGCAAGCGCAAGACCGCCTCCACCAGAAACTTCGCTATACTCGCTGCCAGCGCCGGAATCCCCTTCCCTGCCAACACCGTCCCGGTTTCGCGACTCCTCGAGGTAGGGCATATAAACCGTCTGGGTTTTACCGTCCGCTCCGATGTTGACGGCGTAGCGGATCGAGGCTCCGACCCTCGCAATAAAAGTCGCAGAGTCCCGTCCTTCCACCATCCCGACGACCGGGCCCGGCATCGGAACCACCCTCTTCACAGACCCGCTCACCCGATCAAAACCGATCAGACGCGAACCCTCTGCCAGCCAGAAAAGTTCCCCAAGGACAGCAAATTCGGGGTTCGCGACAGGCCTTGGTACAGGAGGCGCGGCAGGCTTCACGGAAACTGCGGTCGCCACCGCCGGCTTCGGAGCCAATGCGGCTTCGTCTTCCTTCTGTTCCTGCTCCAGCAACTTCAGTTTCCCCGCCTGCTCGCTCAGTTGCTGCGCCTTGGTCGGGTTCCCCGCAGGCTGCCCCAGCGCCGCAATCGATGCGCGGAGCGCCACAAGCTGCGCGGTTCGCTTCGTGATGCGTGCGCGCAGCATGGTTTCATCCTCTCTTCGGACGGCCTTGAGCTTATCCACATCGGAACGATCTTCACCCAGAGCGTGCGGACGTTTCGCAGCCGGAGCCTCGGCCGCAACCACTCTCGGAGGCGCTGATTTCCGCGCGGAATCCGCACGCACCAAAGCGAGTTCGGCGGCATATCGTGCCGCCTCCGCATTGAACGCCTTCACGGATGCATTCCCGTTGAGTTTTGCACGCTTGCCGGAAAGTTCCTCAGACCAGCGCTGGAGTTTCAAAAAACGCTTCGCCAGAGCTTCCTGCCACTCGCCATCGATCTCGACCGGCATTGGAAGCGCCGCCACCCAGCGCTGCTGCCGGTCCTTGAGACCGAGGATTGTAAGCTTCCCCCCTGTAAGCAGCGCAACATCGGTTTCACCGGCCCGCCAGCCATGGGCCGACACCACATTTTCCGCCGGGATCGGAATCGCGAGGAGCAGGCGGGGCTTGCTTCCAAAAAACCACCACCATCCCGTCCCCCCAAGCGCGCCTAAAAGCGTCACTGCGACAAAAATCCGCAGCACGAGATTCGGAGCCTTTTTTTTCCCACTCTCGGCTTTCGTTTGAAAGAGCGGAGTCGTAACCGCGTTTTTCGGATCCGGGCTCATCGTGCCTCCAGTCCAGGAAAAACCGGCTTTTCGACAGAGAACACGTTCGAACTCCGGAAGGTGAAACAATCTACATTTTTTGCATGTTGAGGCATCTCCGAATTCTTAGCAGCTTCGGTGCCCCGACGCGGGCATCTCCACTCGGGCCCGCTCCGTGCTTTACTAATTCAGAATTACACGCATCTTCCGCCATGAGTCACATGGATCCCAAAAAGCAGCCCGACGCACTAAATACATCACTTCTCGCAGTCACGCAAACCGCCGTGGGGTGCGGGCTAGGCTTGCTCCTTGGTGGGAAAATGAGCCGCCAAGCGCAAAAGACCACCGCCTTCACGCTCCTCGGCGTCGGCGCGCTCCTCGCACTGCCTGCCATCGTGGACGCAATTTCACACGTCATCGCGGGCCCTGATACCGAGCGCGGAGCGAAGAAGAGTCTGGACAGTATCCGCCACGATTCCGGACTGCCGGACGACGCAGAGGTTTATTAAGAAAGGCCCGATCGCGGAACGAGTTGCATTCACGTGATTCGTTGCGAGCGCGAAATCTACGCGGATTCATCATTCGTCATTGCACGCTGGGCGGACCGCTCGAATCCGCAAATCGCATCCAGCCGGCCCGCAGAAACGAACCGTTGGTGAAAAATAGCCGATCGAAATCAAAACCATTCTTATGCCTCAGTCTTCGTCATCCAAAAACAGCGCTGACTCCCGCCCCGGTCTTCTCTCGCGAATTCCGCTCATAGCGGGTGTTTTGGCTTCCATCGCATCTTTCACCGGATGTGCATCCACATCGAAACCTCTCAAAACCGTGGCGCACGTGGACCTGCCTCGTTTCATGGGCGACTGGCGGGTCATCGCGATTATTCCGTACTTCGCAGAAAAAGACTGTGTCGATTCCGTAGAATCCTACGCGCTCCGCAAAGACGGTCGAATCGACAATTGGTTTACGTATCGCAAGCACTCATTCGATGCCCCTCAGAAAAAGTTCACGGCACTCGCCTGGGTTCACGACAAGAGCACGAATGCCGAATGGCGCGTGAGATTCTTCGGACTCATTACGGCGGACTATCTCGTGCTCGACCTCGACAAGGATTACGGCTGGACGGTCATAGGACATCCATCCCGAAACTACGGCTGGATTATGGCGCGCTCAAAGTCTCTCCCGGACGCGACGTATCGCGACATCCTGAAGCGCCTCGAAGCTCAGGGCTACGACCCTGCCCGCTTCGTGAAAGTGCCACAACCGTCCGACTCCGCTGCATCGGCGACAAAGGTCAAGTAAACCCGAACGCCGCGATTCACTGCTCGTCTGGTGCGGTGTTCGTAAGGGGCGTATTTCTGCGCAATGCTCGCCGAAGGCTCTGGACTGCGGCGGTCATTCGGCCATGAGTTCCCGGTTTCGCAGCCGGCTTCGTGGCTCCAAGTTCCAATCGTGGTAGTCGCGTTAAAGAATCACGAAAATACTCCTGCCGAAGCACTCGCAAAAACGCGAACCAACCGCGCTCTCCTAAATACAAAAACGCCCCGGAACCGTTTCCGGCTCCGAGGCGTTTGAATTTGATTAATCGTGACTCTTAGTAGCGGTAATGCTCGGGCTTGTAAGGGCCATCCACACTAACGCAGAGGTAAGCGGCCTGCTCTTTGGTGAGCTTCGTGAGAACGACGCCGATTTTCTCCAGGTGGAGACGGGCGACTTCTTCGTCGAGCTTCTTCGAGAGCCGGTAACCCTCCGGAGCGTAGCTGTCCTTGTTTGCCCAGAGGTCGATCTGCGCAAGCGTTTGATTGCTGAAGCTGGCGCTCATCACAAACGACGGATGCCCGGTGGCGCATCCGAGATTCACGAGACGGCCTTCCGCGAGCATGTAGATGCTGCGTCCGTTTGGCAGGATGTATTTGTCATACTGCGGCTTCACGTTGACGCGCTTCACGCCCTTCAGCGTGTTGAGGCGCTCGACTTGAATCTCGTTATCGAAATGGCCGATGTTGCAGACGATCGCCTGGTCCTTCATTTTGACCATGTGCTCGAGCGTAATCACGTCGCAGTTGCCGGTCGTGGTCACGTAGATGTCCGCGACTCCGAGCGTGCTCTCGATCGTGTTGACTTCAAAACCTTCCATCGCCGCCTGAAGCGCGTTGATTGGGTCCACTTCCGTGACGATCACGCGAGCGCCGAAGCCCTTGAGCGAATGCGCCGAGCCCTTGCCCACGTCGCCGTAGCCGCAGACCACCGCGACCTTGCCTGCGATCATGACGTCGGTGGAACGCTTCAAGCCGTCCGCGAGCGACTCGCGGCAACCGTAGAGGTTGTCAAACTTCGACTTCGTCACCGAATCATTCACATTGATGGCGGGAACGAGCAGCTTGCCCGCTTCCTTCATCTGATGCAGGCGATGAACGCCCGTCGTCGTCTCTTCCGAAACACCCTTCCACGACTTCACGACCTTCGTCCAGTAGCCGGGACGCTCCTTGGCGACGCGCTTGAGGAGGTTCTTGATGACCTGCTCTTCGTGCGATGCGCTCTTGGAATCCACCCATTTGCTCCCCTGCTCCAGCTCATAGCCTTTGTGAATGAGCAACGTGACGTCGCCTCCGTCATCCACGACGAGTTCCGGTCCGAGATCGCCGGGGAACGTGACTGCATCCAGCGTGCAATCCCAGTATTCCTCAAGTGTCTCGCCCTTCCATGCAAAAACCGGCGTGCCAGTTGCGGCGATTGCCGAGGCGGCGTGGTCTTGCGTGGAAAAAATATTGCAGCTCGCCCAGCGGACGTTCGCGCCCAATTTAATCAGCGTCTCGATCAAGACCGCAGTCTGAATGGTCATGTGCAGCGACCCCGTGATGCGCACGCCCTTGAGCGGCTTTGCCTTCGCATACTTCGCGCCGATGCTCATGAGGCCCGGCATTTCGTGCTGTGCGATCTCGATCTCTTTCCGGCCCCAATCGGCCAGTGTGATGTCTTTCACCCGGAAGTCCGGCGCGTTTTTCACGGCGATCTTCGTGGTGGGTTTTGCGGATTTGGCTGCGGGCTTTGCGCTGACAGCTTTGAGTTTTGCTTTTGCCATATGTGTTTTTGGTTTGAGTAAGTTGAAACGAACGACGCTTCCAATCAGACGCATCTACGCATCATGATGCGATGATGCGTATATAAACCACATCACGTGCCAGTCAATCGATAAAACACCCGCCCAACCCAGGGAGGTGTGATTAAAAGTGGAACAAGGATGAAGCGCGTCAGCGCGGCGTGGCACGAGCGCCCCGCTCGTGATCGTGTCCCGGACGCCTCGTCCGGCTCCCAAAAACGGCGAAGCCGCTCACCGATGAGCCGCGTGAAGTTGAAACGGAGCTCTTGCCCTATGCGGGCAGCACCGGACGGGGCGTCCGGGACACCCTCACGAACGAGGACGTTCGTGCCACGGTGTTCCACTCTTAATCACACCGCAGCACCCGAGCGCGACCAAGGGCAGCAGAAGCCCGAGGGCAAAAAAGTTCATCCCAAGCCATGGAGCCGCCCGGTCATCCGGGCAAACCGCCCCATCCCGAAAAATTAAAAAAGGCGAACAACCGGTTCGCAACGCAGGCCATTTTCCGAATGGAAAAAGTGGCGGAGAGGGAGGGATTTGAACCCTCGATACAGTTTCCCGTATGACGCTTTAGCAAAGCGTTGCTTTCGACCACTCAGCCACCTCTCCATTTACTCGGTCAGACGCGAGATAAAACAGTCCGACCCTCTGCGTCAAAGGCTTTCTGCGGGACGATGCTAAAAATCCGTCTTGGCCTCCGTAAGATCGAGCTCTTTGATCCACGTATTCCGGTAGCGGACGTCGTGGCCTTCGTTTTGCAGCTTCAGTCCCTGTGGTGAATCGGTGATTCCCTTGCCACCATTATTCCCGCCATCCACACCTGAGTTTGCACCGCCCCACACCTGGTTGATTTTCACGTTATCGTGGACCTTCTGTCCGTTGAAATACATCGAGACCAGCGGCTTCTCGGTCATCTTGCCATCCGCGAAACGCGCGGCCCGGAAGACGATGTCGTAGCTGTTCCACTTTCCCACGCCGTTGTAAGCGTGATAGGGCGACTCGGTTTCATTGATGACCGCGCCGAGCCCGTGCTTGGTCTTGTCGCCGTCGAGCACCTGAATCTCGTAGCGGTTCTGCAAATACACGCCGCTGTTCCCGCCGGGCTTGGTGATGAGAAATTCGATGTGCAGCCGGAAATCGCGATACGCTTTCTTCGTCACGATGTCCGCCGTGCCGAACTTCCCGCCCGCAGCAACCGGATCGTCCGTCATCACCGCCGTGCCTTTGTCCACGGGGTCCTCGACGATCTTCCACTTGATGGGCATGGCGGACTTAAATCCCGGCCCCTCCCAGTAAGTCCACTTGTCATCGAGCATGGCGCGCGAGCCATCGATGATGACCTCCGCGCCGGCGATGGGTTTGGCAGCGACGCCCACTCCATCGGGTGCGGCGAATGCGGTGACGGTGAAAGCAGCGAGTAGTGCGAGTTTCATAGCGCTGAGAGGCGAAATATCCCGCCGCATTGCAAGCCTCGTTTTCAGATCATCCACGTTGCCTCCAGAGTGACTAGCCAACGGGGCATCATTGCCTCCCTTCCCGGCATACCCGCCCGACTCTCCTGCAAGTTTGTTGCTTTGGTGAAACGGCCCGGCACGCCCACCCCGCCTCTCGGCATTGCAAGCGTGTGGGAAATTTACGCATTTTCAAAATCGCGCAAGGGGGATTTTTCGGAAGGTCGGCGGAGCGGCGTGAGTAAAGTCCGTTCCAACCGGGATTTTGATTCGCAATCGCGCGAGAAATGGGGCAGACGTTGGAAAGTATGAGCTACATCAAGGAAATCGCGCTGAAGAACTATCGGTCCTTTGTGGATGCCCGCTGCCGCCTCTCGCCCTTCACGCTGATCGTGGGGGCGAATAATGCGGGGAAGTCGAATTTGTTGAAGGCGTTCGCGGATTTGTCGATGTGGGTATCCCTGCACGGCGATGTCGATGATTGGTCTGAAAGGCGGCATCACGCATCGAAATCTTATGATGTCGAAATCCATACTGATTGGGATGACGCCGGACGCTCGACAACACGGATGGCAACCGACGAAGAAATGAAGGAAGTCAGGAAGCGACTGGAGGCCGCTTTGGATGGACCACATTCTCTTAAACCAGCCCCCGGTGCGAAACACAAAGGCTTCAAAGGGACCCTTTCTGTTTTTGCGTTCGACCCCGCCAAAATCGGCAATCCTGAAGGCGGCGATGGGAGCCCCCATATTCAATCGAATGGCGTGGGTGTGTCTTGGGTGCTCGATCAATGGTACTCGGGCGCAAAAGCAGGCCGAGACCGTTTTGCTCAAGTCGTCGCCGACCTCCGCCGCTGTGTTCCAGAGATCGATGCGCTCAGTTTTTACCATGCGCCGGGTGGCAAACGTGGCATACAAGTGGAGCAGTTCGGTCTGCCGAATCCCGTGCCGCTATCCGAAGTCTCGGACGGCACGCGGCTGGTGCTCGCGATTCTGACGCTGATCAATTTGGAAAATCCACCGCCGGTGATTTTATTGGAGGACATCAATCGCGGTCTGCACCCGCGCCTTTACGAGCGCATTGTTGAGTTCCTGCGGACGATTGCGAATGAGGGGAAGACGCAAATTCTGGCGACGACGCACGACCCTTATTTAATCGATGAGTTTGACGAAAATCCCGAGGCGGTGGTGATCGTGGACAAGCAGAATGCGGCGAGCACGCTCTCGAATCTCGATGATCGGCTGAGAACATTTTTGGCGCCCGGCGAGGAACTGGAGATGCCGCTCGGGCAAGTGTGGTTCAGCGGTCTGGTGGGCGGAGTGCCGGCAATGAAGATCCCCGCGATTTTGAAACCCGCGCAGCCATGAGCCTGCTCTACATCGTCGCCGAAAGCGGAGCCGATGCCGCGTTTTATGCGTTGTGCGCCGCGCGAATCACCGGTCGTGAGTTTACTCCGATCCCGCTGGAAAATCGCAGGGCTGACGGCGTGGAAAGGGTGAAGCTTCAGCTCAAGTATGCGCTGAAACAAGCGCGAGGAGCTGCAAGTGGTGGCCAGTCGGTGTGCTTCATCGCGGCGATGGACAATGATCGTGCGCCGCATCCCGAAAACGCGGCACTGGACCGGAAAAAACTTTCGCGAAAGGATCGCGACGAGTCCAATCGCGCCGAATGGATGCGCGAACTCGTGGCGAGCGTGCTCGGACAAAATACGAACGCATGGCCGCTGCCAGTGGCAATCGCGGTGCCGGTCGAGATGCTGGAGGCGTGGGTGTATCGCGCGGTTTCGCCGACGGACCCGCAGCCGATGCCTCTTTTTGCCAGAGCCGATAGCGAGAGTGCCCGAGCGTATTATTCGCAAAGTGCGACCCCGCCACAATGGAAGGATATTGTAGCGGAGAAACGATCGCAGATGGGCATTTCGGATAAGCGGGCTTTTCAAGAAATGGCAGCGCGTGAGCTGGACGCGGTCGCGCTCGCAGCGCGGTCGTTGAGCTTCCGCATGTTCAAAGAGTGGCTCGACCAATGGCCGAATGCGGTAGCGACGGAATAGTCTTCAAGCCGGTTACCGATGCACCCTTCACGCAAACGCAAACCACCGCTCTACTTGATGGCTTGGCCTGCTTCGGTGGGCGGGAGTGAGACGAAGACGGGGGCGACGGCGGAGTTGCTGGCGGGGCTCTACGATATTGTGTGGGTGCCGAATGAGGATGCGTCGCTCTCGGACAGGAAGGCGCTGAAGTGGATCACTTCGCGGGGGATGCGCGCGGCGCGGTGGGCGGATTTGCCGCGCAAATTGGCGGGGACGGCGCTGGCGATGTGCAACATTCCTTTTTTGACGGAGGGTCGCGCGGCGGAGGCGAA
>JAYUSJ010000434.1:0-9001 GCA_043755735.1 Verrucomicrobiaceae bacterium
GCCAGCACGAGAAGCCGCACCGCCAGCGCAATCTGCGCCCGCGCCCCGGAGAGCCCGCTCCAGCCGGCAAAATGCAGCCACCAAACCCACGGAGCCGCGAGCAGCAGCCAGAACGCAGGCTTCCACGTAAATCGAATCCACCCGCGCATCTCGCATCCGATCACCGCTGCCGCAACCACCGCAAAAAAGAGAATCAACGGCAGAACCGAGACAAACGTCAAACGCCGCCGGGCAGGCGGAAGAAAGCTGAGAAATAAACCGGGGATTTTCGGCACGTTGTTTGTCTTTTGGTAGGAACATTCAGGCAGGGAATGGCCCGGATGAACACTCAATACTCTCCATGAAAGTGCGGGTTCAACGAAAAACCCGCTCGCTGCGGGCAATGCTGGACTCTCAGGACATTGCGGAGTATCGGTCGCGACGTGAACCGAATCTTGATCGCACTGGGCTCAGTGATTTGCGCCAGCTCGCTTTCAGCCCAAGAAGAGACGCAGCAGCTAAATCCACCACCTCTGGCGGGGGTGAACCTGCCTGCCCAGCTCCCGAAACCCGCGGGGGTTTCGATTGTCGGCGTCGCACGCGATTTCGCAGCGATGGACGGGTTCGAGGAGAATCCGGCGATCACACGCGCCATGGTCAATGCCGTCGTGAAAACCGCGACCAGCCGCGCGACGATCGAGGATGCGTGGCGCTCGCTGGCCAGTCCAGCGGACCGTGTGGGAATCAAGGTCACTGCCGCCGGTGGGCGCTATTTTGCAACCCGCCGCGGTGTCGTAGCCGCCGTCGTGGCAGGGCTGAAATCCGCAGGAGTTCCGGAGAAAAACATCTTTGTTTGGGACCGCGACGCGGCAGCACTTCGAGCGGCGGGCTTCACGTCCGAACGCGTCGGCTGCGAAGTCCGAGCAATCGAACAGCCAAAGGACTGGGACCGCGATGACGCCTTGAACGCACCGGGGCTCGGCCAGCTCATCTGGGGCGATCTCCAGTTCGCAGAACGCGTTCTTTCCGCACAGAAAAACGAGGGCGACCAACTCAGTTCCAAAAGCCATCTCTGCAAGCAACTGAGCCGCGATGCCACGAAGTGGATCAACATTCCCGCCCTCAGCGATGCGCCGGGAGCCGGAATCCACGGGGCGTTTTTCAGCGCGGTCATCGCGAACGTGGATAACTGGCGCCGCTTCACCACGACCGGCATCGGCGGTACCGCAAACGCACTGCCCGACCTCTACGCAGACCCCCGAATCGGAGGAAAATGCGTTCTTCATATTCTGGACGCGCTCGCCGTCACTTACGCTGGCGGACCGGAGGCGAACCCTCAGTTTGCCAGCGCACACGCCACGATTTACGCGAGCAAAGACCCGGTCGCGCTGGATGCAACCGGCATCCGGCTGCTCGAACAGTGGAGAATTGCTGCAAATCTCCCCGTTTTAGGCACGAAAGCAGCATGGATTCAGAGTGCTGGAGCAGTCGGGAACTTCGAAGAATCCCGGATTCGCTTCATAATCACCAAATGACGCCTAAACCGAAATCATCCGGAATCGATCTGCGACTTCTCAAGTCGGTGTCGCGCTCATTTTACCTGAGTATCCGCCTGATGCCGGCGGCGCTCCGCCCGACGATCGGCGTGGCCTATCTGCTCGCACGGGCCAGCGACACGATCGCCGATACGCAAAGCGCCCCTCCATCGTTGCGTCTGAGGCGGCTTGCGGACTTTGAGAAACTCATCAAGGGAGGCTCGTCGCCCCATGCCATGACGAGCATCCAGCGTGATATCCAGCCCGCGCATCCGGGGGAAAAGGAACTCATCCGGACGCTCCCAAATGTGCTCAAGGCATTCCAAGCCCTCGACGCTTGGGAATGGAAGGAAACCGCCGACTTGATGTCCAACATCATCCGCGGACAAAGCATGGACCTTGATATCTTCAAGGACAACGACGCTGTCACCGCGCTCGAAGACGGCAACGTGCTGGAGGACTATATTTACCTTGTGGCGGGTTGCGTCGGCGAATGGTGGACGCGGCTGTGCTTCCGGCACTTGCCGGGCTATTCCAAAATGCCCGAGGAAGACGTCATTGAGCTTGGCAATAATTTCGGCAAGGGCCTCCAACTCGTGAATATTCTCCGCGATATTCCCGCCGATTTGGATGCCGGCCGGTGCTATTTACCGGAAAGCGAACTTCGCAGTATTGGCACAGACCCGCGGCTTCTCTGCGCAGCGCCCCACGAGGCGCAACCGGTGTTCGAAATCTGGGAACAACGCGCGCGGCAACTCCTCGATAACGGCAGGCAATACATCATGGCAATCCGCAGTCGCAGGACGCGAATGGCCTGCTATCTCCCGTGGCGACTCGGCGTAGATACGCTGGATCTTCTCTCAAAACAGCCCCCGCTCAGAACCGGCCAAAAAGCAAAAGTGAGCCGAGCAGCCGTCCGACAAGCGCTCTTTCAATCGCTCCGCGTCGCCTTCAGCAACAAGCTGCTGAAGTAGCCTTACGCGCCTTTGGCAAAGCGCTGTCCGACGAACTCCCAATTGATCACATCCTGAAACGCCTTCAGGTAATCCGCCCGGCGATTCTGGTATTTCAAATAGTATGCGTGCTCCCACACGTCCACTCCGAGCAATGGGAAGCCGCCCTTGCTCAGCGGGCTATCTTGGTTCGCCGTGGCCTCGACGGTCAGCTTGTCGCCGCGCAGGACCAGCCAGGACCACCCCGAGCCGAATTGTTTCATGGCGGCGTCTGAGAAAGCCTCCTGCCACTTTGCCACGGACCCAAAAGCCAGTTCGATGGCCTTCAGTAAATTACCCTGCGGACCGCCCGTCCCTTTCTTAAGGTGCTGCCAGAACAACGCATGATTGTAATGCCCGCCGCCGTGATTGCGAATATCGGTGCGCACCGCTTCGGGCAAGGCGTCGAGACCTTTTAGCAATTCCTCCACGGTCTTGCTCGCAAGATCCGGAGCCTTCGCCACCGCAGCGTTCAACTTCGCCACGTAAGCTGCGTGATGCTTGTCATGGTGAATCTTCATCGTCTCCGCATCGATCACAGGCTCCAGAGCCGCGTAGTCGTAGCCGAGCGGCGAGAGCTTGAAAGTCTCCGGCACCGCGGCGGGCGTCTGGGCGAAAAGGTCACTGGCGGCCAGTGCCGTGGTCGCAGTTGCTAGAGTTCGGATTGCGGAGCGGCGTGAGATCATATTGTTGTAAAGAAGCAGGTAACATCGGTTCGCTTAGCACTTCCCTCGCTGAGTGGCTAGCGCGGAGGTGTTATTTCTACGAAGCGCGGAGACTGCAACGAGCGGTCGGTGTCTCGTGGACCACGATCTCCGCGAGTCCCGGGCATTGTGCGGCGATTTTCTCCCAGAACCATGCGCACATGTTTTCAATGGTCGGATTCTCCAGTCCGGGAATTTCATTGAGATAGCCGTGGTCGAGCTTTTCGAGCAGCGGACGCATGGCCTTGGAAATATCGGCATGGTCGTAGAACCAGCCGGTCTCCGGATCACGCTCACCTTCCACGGTCACTTCCACTTTGAAGCTGTGACCGTGCATTTGCCGGCACTTATGGCCCTCCGGTGCATTCGGAAGCGTCTGTGCCGCCTCGAAGGTAAAATCTTTTGTCAGGCGAAATCGCATCGCGTGACAGAATACAACGAACGCCTCCGGTGCAAGCCTGCGCGCTTTGCCACCCAAAAGCAGTTTCTTGCTTCCGGCGCACGCTTTCAGCATCAATTCGAAATGCTCATTCGTTTCGCTCTTTTTAGTCTTCTTGCGGTTTCTACTTTCGGGCAGGGAACTCTATCCGACTACGAACGGGCCAATTCGGTGCGGTCACAAAACGACAGCGCGTCCGCGCGCAGTCGTGTCGAGCCGCAGTGGAACGGCGACTCTTTTTGGTACCGCGTGACGACGGGAAAAGACCGCCATGGATACGTCTTCGTCGATTGCGCAAAAGGCACCAGGGCGCTCGCATTCGATCACGTAAAGCTCGCCGCGGCACTGTTCGAATTTACCCGCAAGGAACTCGACCCGGCCGGACTCGCGCTCGAAAAACTCGTCGTCAACTCCGAGGAGAATTGGGTGCGTTTTCGCTACGATCGCAAGCGCTGGCACTTCGCGCGCGACACGGGAATCCTCCGCGAACTTCCCAACGACGTCGCAGCCGAACCCACGCCCGCAGACCGCAAGCCGCGCCCGAGCAAAGCCCTGGACGGCGCGACCGACACAAACATCATCTTCACCAATAAAACTTCGGGCGAAGCACAGATCGTTTGGCTCGATCAAAGCGCCGAACGCCACCCTTACAGCCGGCTGAAACCCGGCGAAACACACAAGCAGCACACCTTTGTGGGCCACGTGTGGCTTGTGGAGACTCCGGGCGGCGTCGTCCTCGGCGTGTACGAAGGACAGACTGATGATGCGAAGATCGATATCGTCGAACCTACACCGGAAAAGCCCCCCGCCGAAAAGCCACCTGCCGCAGCCGAGTCGAAGCCCGAATGGAAGCCTTTCACCCGCGATTTCAATGTGTGGGCCAAGCATCGCGAGTCGGGCGAGGAAGTGCAGCTCTCTCGCGATGGAACAAAGGACGACGCGTATTCCGGCTCGATGCAATTATCGCCTGACGGCAAGCGACTGGTGGTCCTTCAAGTCAAGCCCGAGCAGGAACACACCGTGTATTTCGTCGAGTCGTCGCCCAAGGATCAGGTCCAACCCAAGCTCCACAAGCATCAATATTTGAAACCGGGAGATCGCATCCGCGAGGAAAAGCCCCGGCTCTTTGACCTCACGAAGAGGGCAGCCATTCCGCTCGACAACGCACTTTTTGCAAAGCCGTGGGACATTTCGGACATTCGGTGGGCAGCGGACAGTTCGCGCTTCACGTTTCTCTACAACGAGCGAGGGCACCAGGTTCTGCGCGTCGTCAATGTCACCGCCGATGGTGCAGCCAGCACGCTCGTGGAAGACACCAGCGCGACGTTTATCGATTACTCGCAGAAGCACTGGCATCATTGGCTCGACGCCGGCAACGAACTGCTATGGTCCAGCGAACGGGACGGCTGGAACCATATTTACCGATTCGATGCGCGGACAGGCGCACTGAAAAATCAAGTCACCCGCGGTGACTGGAACGTGCGAAATGTCGAGCGCGTGGAAGACGGGAGACTCTTGCTCCGGGTCACCGGCGTGATCCCCGGACAAGATCCCTACTACCTTCACTGGGCGCGGGTAAATTTCGACGGCAGCGGCTTCACCCTTCTCACCGGCGGAAATGGCACCCGGACCGAAAAGAGCCCGGTGATTTCTCCGAACGGAAAATGGCTCGTGGATACGTTCTCCCGCGTCGATATGCCGGCCGTGACGGAACTTCGCAATGCGGAGACCGGCGCGCTCGTCTGCGAACTCGAGCGGGCAAGCGCAGGCGAAGCCGTCAAGACCGAGAGATTCACGGCGAAGGGACGCGATGGTAAAACGGACATCTATGGAATCATCACCCGCCCCTCGAATCTCGACCCGACAAAGAAGTATCCGGTGATCGAAGAGATTTACGCCGGGCCGCACGGTGCGTTCGTGCCGAAAGCGTGGGGACGTCTCACCCGTCAGCGCACGATGGCCGAGCTCGGATTTGTTGTCGTCCAAATTGACGGCATGGGCACGAATTTCCGTGGCAAAGCATTCCATGATGTCGCGTGGCGCAACCTGAAGGACGCAGGGTTCCCCGACCGCATCGCATGGATGAAATCCGCCGCTGAAACGCGACCATGGATGGACCTCACACGCGTCGGCATCTATGGTGGAAGCGCCGGGGGACAAAACGCCCTCGCAGGGCTGCTGCACCACGGAGACTTCTACAAAGCGGGCGTCGCAGACTGCGGATGCCACGACAACCGTATGGACAAAATCTGGTGGAACGAAGCGTGGCTCGGCGAAGTCGGCCCGTGGTACGCAGACAATTCCAACGTCACTCACGCCGCGAAACTGACCGGAAAGCTGCTGTTGATCGTCGGCGAAGTGGATACGAACGTCGATCCCGCCAGCACCATGCAAGTCGCGAATGCGCTCGTCAAAGCAGACAAGGATTTCGAGCTTCTCGTTATGCCATCAACCAATCACGGCTCCGCGGAAACGCCCTACGCAAGCCGGCGCAGGATGGACTTCTTTGTGCGCAACCTCTACGGTGCCGAGCCACGCAGACCATGAAACCCATCGACATGCACGTCCACCTCGTGGGCAACGGAAAAAGCGGCTCCGGCTGCTGGTTAAACCTCGGGTGCTCTTGGTGGCAAAAACCTCTCGCCGCCTACATGCTGCGACAAATCGGAATGGGTGGAGTCTCCATGCAGGCGTCCGATTTCGACGAACTATATGTCGATCACTTGCTCAAAATGGTTCGTGAATCGTCACTCGGCGGCATCGTTCTTCTCGCGCAAGACGAGGTCTATTCCGCCGATGGCAAAAGGATGGACACGGGCTCATTCCATGTTCCGAACGATTACCTGTTGGGGCTCTGCAAAAAGCACCCCGAGTTTATCCCGGCCGTGAGCATTCACCCTGCACGCCCCGACGCACTGGAAGAGCTGGATCGCTGCCTCGCAGGGGGAGCCGCCGTGCTGAAACTTCTGCCGAACTGCCACAATGTGGACTGCAATGATCGACGCTACCGCCGGTTTTGGGAGCGAATGGCAGAAGCCCGCCTGCCACTGCTCGCACACACCGGCGGCGAGCATACCGTGCAAGTCATCGAGCCGAAGTATTCAGACCCGGCGGTGCTCATTCAGCCCTTGGAAATCGGCGTCACCTGCATCGCCGCACATTGCGCAACGAAGAGCGGTCTATTCGACCCCGAACACTTCCACGCATTCGAGAAAATGCTCGACCGTTTCCCGAACCTTTACGGAGACACGAGTGCATGGAATGTCCCGCTGCGAGGCAGACACGCAGGCCGCGCGGTCGCTCCCGGCACTCTCCGGGAACGATTGCTTCACGGGAGCGATTATCCTGTGGTTTGCTCCGGTCTATGGGCGGCGCTCCGAGGTCACATGCCTTGGTCCGAATTCCGTCGCTGGCAGGCCCACCCGAATATTCTGGAACGGGACTATCAATTTAAGCGCGCCATGGGGTTCGACGACGCCCATTTCAACCGCGTCCACGGGCTGCTTCGGATCGCCCCGCAGCAGAACCCTACGGCTTGATTCCAAGAATCCCGCCGAGGTGGGTCCGCAGCGTCTTTTGCACCTGGGAGACGTTGCGATTGGCATCCACGATTTCAAAACCGTAGCGCGTTTGCATCCGCGTGAACTCCTTTTGCAAGAGTCCCTGAAAGAGCAGGAAGCTATCGAACATGTCGCGGGACAAACCGAGGTCCATGCCGCTTTCCCAATAATCCAGACTCGCACTCTTCTCAAAATTTCGCAGCACAAGCTGCTTCGGATCAACGCTCAAATAGCACACCGCATCGGGCACCAGGGCAGGACTGTACAAGTTGCGCGTCCAATCCGGATCAGCCCCTCGCGCCATGTCGCGGGCCATGAGTGTGTAAATGTAGCGGTCGGCAAGGACCACATAACCGGCACGAAGAGCCGGGATGATTTCATGCACCAATTGATCGAAGAAATCCGTCGCGTAAAACAACGTCATCGTCGTGTGAGTGAGGATGTTTGATTGCTTGGCCTGCTCGATGTCGTTTGCCAGCAGGGGCGAGCGACGAAGCCCCATGTGCTCCACAGCGCGGCCATTCGATTCCAGCCATTCACTGAGCAACCGGATGTGGGTCGAGCGACCGGAGCCGTCGGCACCTTCCACGACGAAAAGCTTTCCAGTAAACTTGGAGTTGTTCAACTCAGGCAGCGGACGGCCGTACGCGACGGGCTTTACTCCTGGTTTTCGGACTGTTTTTTTGGCGGCCATGTCAGCGTTTGAAATCTGCGAGGTTGACTTTACTTTCGATGACAGCGCGAACCTCCGCCTGCTGCTCGTGGATTTCACGCGTCGCCTCGATGACGGTGAATCCAAATCGCGAGCTCATCTTTTCATACTGCTCAAACACGCGGCCCTGAAAAATGCGGAAGCTCTCGTAAGGGTCATTGCTCCATCCCATATCGAGCCCCGCCTCGTGAAACTTGAGCTGCGGACGACCATCCAGAATGCGGTGCAGAGCCACTTCGAGCGGTGCGCGAAAATACATCGTGATGTCCGGCAGCGAGGCAAAACTGTAGAGGCTTTCGACCCACTCCGGATCGACGCCGCGAACCACGTCCCGCGCAAACGCGGTGAACACATATCGGTCCGCCAGCACGATATAGCCGGCCTTCAGCAGCGGCAAAATCTGGCGCTCATATCGGTCCGCAAAATCCGTGGCGTGAATGAGCGAAAAGGTTGTCGGAGTGAGAAGCTTCTCGGTTTTTCCACGACTGGTGCTCGGCTTGACGAGACGGGAAGAATTCCACTCGGTAAAGAAAACGCGTGCGCCGGAAAGTTCCAGCCAGCGTTTCACGAGATAGATCTGGGTGCTTTTCCCAGAGCCATCGAGGCCTTCTACAGCGATGAGTTTTCCGGGATATTTCTGTGGTTTCTGCGGCACGGGACGAATTTGGTTATCGGTCTCGAAAACGCAATCGCAAAGTCGCGCAAATGTCACCGCCACGCCTGCGAACTCGTCATTCGTCATTTACCTCTCACGACCACCTCACGCGCTACGCAGACCATAAGTGTAGATATTACCGCTTCCGGGGTTTTCCCAGGCAGTTTCCCATAGTTTCCACGTCGATATTCACTTGTTTTTCAGTGGACGATTCGTTGATGGAATTATATTAACCGAGGTTGTCAATGCAACCCAGCCACCATCCCGATAGACCGGAGTCCACTCGCAGCAAGCGCATGTTTGCTTGCTCGACGAGCCGCGCTTCGACAGCCGATGTGGTGAATCTGCGCAACGGACTCAGCGCAACGGACTCAGCGCAACGGACTCAGCGCAACGGACTCAGCGCAACGGACTCAGCGCAACGG
>JAYUSJ010000435.1:0-8999 GCA_043755735.1 Verrucomicrobiaceae bacterium
GACCACGCCGGGCGCAACGATTCGATATACGGATACGGCGGCCAGCAGCGAGGGCGCGATTCCCACAAGCACGACGGGAACCGTCTATTCCGGAGGCATCAATGTGAGCACGTCACGTTCAATCCGCGCTGTGGCTTTCGCTCCGGGGATGCTGCCTTCCGCGCCGATTACACACACGTATCTCATCAACGAACCGGCACCGCGTCCGACCCTTCCGGCGGTCACGCTCGTCGGCGAGCAAGCGCGCTCGCTTTATCGTCCGTATGGCGTGATGGCGATTCAGAACAATGTTGCGGGAGCGGCGGGAAATTACCCCGCCGGACCTTGGTCTGCCCTCGGCGACAACCAGCAATACAACAATCCGAACTTCCGCGGAATCTGGGGCGAACGCCCGGTGACGTGGCAGTATCTCGCGGCGAACGGATCGTCGCTTTTTAATTTGGACATCGGCCTCCGCATGGCAGGCAGCCCGTTCACGCGCCCGCGCTACATTTTGACGGGACCAAACGGCGCGACGCCGAACACGACGGCGTGGAGCACCACGAACGCGCTGGACAAGCCGTCGATGAACTTTTACATGCGCGATGATCTCGGCGGAGATCCGCTGAATTTCCCTATCATCCCGGGCTCTCCGGTGACGAAGCACAGCGACTTCCGGTTTCGCGGCGGGCACAATGACCTGAACCCGTTTCTCATCGATGAGCTCGCACGCCGTCTTTTCATCGACATGGGCAATCGCGGCAGCCTCGGTGTGAACACGACGCTTTACATCAACGCGCAATACAAAGGCATCTTCAATCTCGTGCAGCACCTGCGGCAGGAGTGGATGCGCGAGGCGTTTAACAGCGACCTCGATTGGGATGTGCTGCAAGTGGCAGTGCCTTCCGACGGCGACGGCATCGCGTTTCAGGAGATGTTCACATTCCTCCGCAACAACACACAGGGCAACTACGCGAACTATCAAGGAATGATGGCTCGGCTCGATGTCGTGAACTTCGTCGATTACATCATCCAAAACGTTTACACCTCGACGGGAGACTGGCCGAACAACAACTGGGTCGCGGGGCGAGAGCGCTCGACGACGGGCAAATGGCGATTCTTCACGTGGGATGCGGAGGGTGCGTTTGGCGGGTTCAGTCTTAATGTCAGGAACAATCAGTTCATCGCAACCGGGGGCACGAGTACGGTCGTCAGCACCGCGCCTTTGACTGAGGGACTCGGCGCGGCTGCGCGAATCCTTTATCCCCTGCTCCGCGACAGCCCCGAGTTTAAATTGCTGTTTGCGGACCGGATTCAGAAACACTTTTTCAACGGTGGCGCGCTTACGAACGCGGCGATCCTAAGCCGCTACAACGTCCTAGCCGCAGAAGTCGGGCCGTTCATCGCGCAAGGCACGCGGATCACAAACTGGGTAAACGGAGTCGGCGACATCACGCGCTACACCACGGCTGGAGCGACCAATACACCAAGTCGGAGGCAGGTGCTTTTGAGCGGATATACTGACGATGTCGCCGGCGGCACATTTGTCGCGCCGCACTTCGTCGGCGAAGGCCTGTGGCCTGCCACACTCGCGCCGACATTCAGCCAGCACGGCGGGGCAATCACGGTTCCGTTCAGCCTCACCATCACGAATCCGAATGCAGGCGGCGGCTCCATCTACTACACGACCGACGGGCTCGACCCGCGACTCCCCGGCGGCTCCGCGAGCGGCACACTCTACACGGGGCCGGTTTCGCTCGGCGCGACCACCATCGTGAAAGCCCGCGTATTCAGCCCCGGCGGCGCATGGAGCCCGTTGCTTGAAGCGACATTTTCCACGACGGCAGTCGCGCCGATTCTCATCACGGAAATCATGTACAATCCGCCCGATTTCACGCCGTCCGGCGGAGTCCTCACGCCGGGCAGTGAGTTCGAGTTCATCGAAATCAAAAACGTGTCTGCGCAGACCGTGCCTTTATTCGGAATGCGGTTCCGGGAAGGTGTCGATTATACATTTCCCGCGGGCACGCTCCTCTCCGCCAACAGCCATGCGGTCATCGCAAAAAATGCCGAGCAGTTTGCACTGAAGTATCCGGGAGTCCCCGTCCTCGGCCAATACGGCCCGAGCACGGCACTCTCGAATAGCGGCGACACGCTCACGATCGAAGACGCCGCAAAAAATATCGTATTCTCCGTGGCCTACGACGACACGCTGCCGTGGCCGACTGCGGCGGACGGCACCGGACGCTCACTCGTGCCGGTCCTGCCGAACAGCAACACCGCGCCGAATCTTCCGGGGTCATGGCGTGCGAGCACGGCTATCAACGGCTCACCGCTCGCAGACGATGCGCCGAATGGAATCGTCACGGTCGTGATCAACGAAATCCTCGCGAACAGCGCAGCACCGCAACTCGACATCATTGAGCTCTTCAACCCGAGCGCCACTGACACCGCAGATATCAGCGACTGGTGGCTCAGCGATTCGCTGGCAAATCCACAAAAGTACAGAATCCCCGCCGGGACGACCATTCCACCGGGAGGCTATTTCCTTTTCACCGAGACACAGTTCAATACCGGACCGAACGCTTTTGCCCTGAGCGGAAACGGCGACGAAGTGCTGCTCTCATCTGCGAACTCTGCCGGCGATCTCACCGGCTACAGCGTCTATGCGGAGTTCGGCGCATCCGATACCGGAGCCTCGATGGCCCGGCATTCAAACTCGGAGACACCCGCCCGGACATTTTTCGTGCAACAAAAAAGCCAGACACTCGGCGCCGCAAATAGCGGGCCTTTGATCGGTCCCGTGATTCTTTCCGAGATTCATTACCAGCCAAGCGGCACCAATTCCGAGTTCATCGAAATACGAAACACCGGCACGACTCCGGTTTCTCTTTTCGACCCCGCAAATCCCACAAACACATGGCGAATCGACGGCGTGAATTTCAACTTCCCTCCCGGAACCATCATCGAACCGAGAGAGTTCATCATCGTGTCCGCAATTGCTCCCGCGCCATTCCGAACGGCGTATTCGGTGGCGTCAGCGATCCGCATTTTCGGCCCATACGCACCCGCTGAACTCGCCGATGCGGGAGAGCGAGTCTCGCTCCAAAAGCCGGGAAACCCATACGTGAACGGCTCCGGTCAAACCGTTGTGCCATACATCGATTTGGATTTCGTCACCTACGCCAAGACCAACGGCTGGCCAACCTCTCCCGGCGGCGGCGGCCCGAGCCTTGAACGGGGAAAAGCGAACGCCTTCGGAGATGATCGCTTTAATTGGAAGGCATCGCCGTCCTCCCTTGGAAACGCCGGCCGAATCGGTCCCATCACGTTCTCGAACTGGCAAAGCCAGTGGTTCTCGTCCGCCGAGAATGCCATCAGCGCAATCACTTTCGACGCCGACGGCGACGGCCTGAGCAATGGGATGGAATATGCGCTGGCCCGGAATCCCCGCTCTCCGGATTCGTCCGGTATTTTATCAACGGCGTTCGAAATGGATGGCGCGTCCGGGCCGTTCCTCACGCTCTCATTTCGTCGAAGTGCGTCTGTGCAGAGCACCACATTCACCCCGGAAGTCACCGGCACGCTGGGTGGAACGTGGCTCTCCGGGGGCGGCAATGTTCTCCAATTGGGAACGAGCATTTCAAACAACGATGGAACGAACACTTTAAGATTCCGGGATACCGTCCCGACAAGTAATGCACTCCAGCGCCATATGCGCCTTCGGGTCACCTTGCCGTGACCGCCCACTTCCTGACTTGCTGAAACTGTCAAATCAATGCATAGAAAACTGAGCCAACTGACGGGGCGATAAACGAGCCGTCTATATTCCAAAAAACTCATGAAAACCCTTCCCGCAATCAAAGCTCTAGCGCTCGCTTCCGGTCTCGTAGTCTCCGGGGCACGGGCGCAAGGTCCGACCACCACCGCCGTCGATGATACTGTGAACACCACGATTACTCGCGGGCCGCTCACCATCAACACTCTGCTGATCAATGACACAGACCCGGAGAACGACGCTCTCACGATCATCCCGCCGCTCGGCTCTCCGCAGTTCGGCAAAGCCGTCCTCCGCGACGGAGTGGTGGTTTACACGCCGAACCGGTTTTTCCGGGGAACCGACTCCTTTTCCTACACGATCAACGACAGGCCCAACGGCCTCGGCAATTCGTCCACGGCGACAGTTTTCATCCGCAATCCGTTCCTCCTCGGGCGCGGAGTATACGCCTCCAGCCTTTCGGGAACGGGCGGCTCCCACGATGTCTCCGGCTACTTCAATTCCGGGGTCGGTCCGTCCGGAGATTTCACGGCCACTTTCCGCTTCGCCGGCAGTGCATTCCGCTTCAAAGGGAGATTCGACGCAAGTGGGAACTTCTCGGGCGAAATCACGCGCCCCGGCCAACCCTCGATCCAGCTTGCTCTCCGTTACGCAATCAACGGTGACATTCGCCAAATATCGGGAACGGTCACCGTCGGTGCCGAAACGATCCAGTTCCTCGCACCCAGACTGGAATGGTCCAACCACAACCCCGCTCCAACGGCGGGTCGATACACGATCATTCTTCCAGCGCCCGACGCGCTCCCGGGCACTCCGCAGGGAACGGGCTACAGCATCGCAACGATCACCCGCAGCGGTGTCGTCAGCATGTATGGGCGCGCCGGAGATGATCGCGCATTTTCCTCATCGACCTTCCTCGGGGAAGACGGAGCCACCGTTCCGCTCTACGGCAGCATCCGGCCCGGCGGCAGCATTTTCGGCGACCTCGTCATCGACGGGTTTTCAGAAGCTCGCGGGAGAGTCGCTGTCACGACCGTGAGCGGAACCCTTCGCTGGTTTACATCGCGGGATGCAAAGCGCTTTCGCTTCCCGAATGGATTCGACCGCTCGGTGGAAGCCCGTGGCGGGCTCTACGTTGAACCGGAGCCCGGAGCCTCAGTGTTGGAAGTTTCCGACCCGGACGACTTCAACAGCAGCTTCACCCTCAGCGCAGGCGACCTCCGCGCCCCGCGGACAGAGCGCGCCGCAGTCGGAGAACGGCCAATCGCAGGTCACTACGACTTCGCCTTCACCAATGTCAAACGAATCGGTGCACGCATGAGAGTCATCGCGCGTACCGGGATCTTCGCAGGCTCGTTCTACGACCGCGCCACTCGCCGCGCTCACCGCATCAGCGGAGTATTTCTTCAAAACGAAAACACCGCATACGGCATCTGGAATTCGAAGACGAAGACCGGACGGGTGGAGTTGATTCCCGACTCACTTAAAGACTAGCGCCACTCGTGGCGCGGATACTTGCGCGAGAGTTCCAGCTTTAGCTTCGGGTAGCTCTCCTTCCAGAAATTCGCCAGCGATGTCGTCACCTGCACAGGACGCCAGTTCGGGGCAAGCACCTGGATGACCAGCGGGACCTTCCCTCCACCAATCCGGAGATCCGCCGTCACTCCGTAGAGATCCTGAATTCGGGCGCCGAGCGTCGGTTGCGTGTTTTCCGCGTAGGTGATTTTTGCGCGTTTCCCGTTTGGCAGCTCCAATCGTTCGGGTGCCATCCTGTCCAGTAAATCGAGTTGCGATGACGAGAGCCACGACTTCACGACGCGCCACACGTCGCGGTCCTTGATGTCGCGATACGTGTTCGCGCCAAGGCAGATTTGCTCCACCAGCGTGCTTCGGTCTTCCTGCGTCAGCTTTGGCAACTCGTATTCCGGGCACCAGTCCGCGAGTTGATTCAGCCGCACGATCCACTGCTCCACGTCGTGATTCCAATTCTCCAGTTTCAGCCGTCCCGCGCTCACCTCCGCAGCTAAAATGGCCGCCGCCTGCTCGCTCGGCACATCGTCCGTCCGCTCCACGCGGATCTCCAAATCCCGAAACCGCGCCACACGCCGGGCCATCACGCGGCGCTGCGTCGTCTCGTAAAAAACCTCCACCTTGTCCGAGAACGCTTCGGGAAAAAGATCGCGCAGCCACTCCTCTCGCACGGCTGTCGCCAGAGTGATGAGCGTCTGCACATCGTCCCGCGAATCCACCTCGCGAATTTCTCCCGCGACGATCAGCGTCGCATCCTGCACGACGCTCTCCCGCGCCAGCACGCCACGCCTCCCGTGGACGAGTTGAATGCGAAGCGTTCCGCGATCCAGGCGCATTCCCACTTGATCTGGAAAGCCCGCCAGAATGCAGCGCGACAGCGCTTCGTCCGAACGATCGCGCGACGAGCAATCGAGCCCTTCGTCTTTCGCGATGGCAAGAAACTGCTGCGCCAACGCACACGCTTCACGGGCAGCCACTCCGTTGATGCCGACGGGACGCAGGCGCTGCGGATTAAAGTTCGCCTCTTCCGCATGCTTCATTGCGCGCATGATCACGAACAGATCGCTCGCCGTCTCCTCGCCGAGCAAATGCTCGCGGTCGTCCTGCTGTTGCTTGCCCGTCGCGCGCGGCAGCACCGGCTTGCCCTGCGTCACCGCAGCGATCTGACAAATCGAAGGAACACATCCGCGCTCGTGCGCAGCCAGCAACATCCGCGCGTACCGCGGATGCGCGGGGAACGCCAGCATCCGCCGCCCGAGTTCCGTGATCGCGCCTGTCGCTTCCACAGCGCCGAGGTCCTGCAAGAGCGTCTCAGCTTTCGCCAGCGATTTCGGGTCGGGAGCTTCCAGCCAGCGGAACGCCGCCACATCCACGACACCGCTCGCCTTCAGCGTGAGAACCACTTCGGCCAGATCGAGTCGCCGCACTTCCGGCAACTCCTGCGGTGCACGGTCGCGATGCTCGCGGTCCGTCCACATCCGCAGACAGACGCCCGGTGCGGTCCGTCCCGCGCGGCCTGCACGCTGGTCCGCGCTTGCCCGCGAGATGCGCTCCACGAGGAGCGTGTTGATCCCCCGATGCGGATCAAACCGCGCGATGCGCGCGAGCCCGGCGTCGATCACCACGCGCACGCCGTCGATAGTCAGCGACGTCTCCGCGACGTTCGTACTCACAATTACCTTCCGTTTTTCGTAGCGGGAAATCGCGGCGTCCTGTTCGCTTGCGGGCAATTCCCCGTGAAGCGGGAGAACGATAAAAGAACCTCCGCAGCGCGAGCTTCGCACCGCCTGAATCGTCCGCTGAATCTCGTATGCGCCGGGCATGAAAATGAGCACATCGCCCTCCGTCAGCGGCGCAAGCTCATCGAGCGAATCGGCCGCTGCATCCCACACGGAATAAGTGTCGGCATTTACCGCGCGGTCGAGGTAGCGGATGTCCACGGGAAAGGTCCGACCTTCGCTCGTCAACGTCTCGCACGGCGCGAGATATTTGCCCAGAACACCCGTCTCCAAAGTCGCAGACATCACGATGAGGCGCAAATCCGGCCGCCGGGTTTCCTGCAAAGTGAGCGCCTGCGCGAGCGTGATATCGCCGTACAAATGCCGTTCGTGAAACTCATCAAAAACGATCGCCGCAATCCCGCGCAACATCGGGTCCGAGAGCATCTGCCGAAGCAGCACGCCTTCCGTCACAAAACGAATCCGCGTCGCCTTTGAGCAAACGCGGTCGAGCCGGATTTGATACCCCACTTCATCACCCAGCCTGCACTTACGTTCCGAGGCCACCCGCTGCGCCAGCATCCGGGTCGCCAGCCTGCGCGGCTGAAGCACCACGATCTCCCCTTCCCCGGCCAGCCCGTGATCCAGCAGAATCTGCGGCACCTGCGTGCTCTTTCCCGAGCCCGTCGGCGCCTGAAGAATCAACCGGTGATTGCGGCGCAAGGAATCCACAATCCGGGATTCGAGTTCATAGATGGGCAAATCAGTATTGGTCACGGCGGTAGAAAACGAGCACTGCGGGGTTTACACAAGCTTCACAATTCTCCCGCATCTTTTTTGCACATTTTGCGAATCACCGGAGTTTAACCCGATGCACACAAGCACCATGAAGACACACAAAGCACTCATCACAACCATAGCGCTCGCCTTCTCCGGCATCGCGCTGAACGCACAAGACAAACCCGCGCCCGACCGCCCGCCGGGAGATGCCCGGCGCCCGATCGCCGGACTTTTCGGAATGATCGACGCCAACCACGACGGCAATATCGACAATGTCGAAATCGACAAAGCCGTGGAAGGTCTGCGCAAACTCGACCGGAATTCGGATGGCAAGATCAGCCCGGATGAATTCAGCGCTATCCGCCCCCAAGGCGAACAGAAACGCGAAGGTGGCCGTCCGGACCATCAGCGCCGCGAGGGCGGAAATCGCCCATCGCCACAAGTTTCCCCGGACCAACACGGACCCAAGCCGGCGCCAGGGCAACGCGGGCACCGCAGTCTGCGAAACGACGGACACCATCGTGGCCCGCAGCCACAAATGGAACATCGCCGGCCTATGCAACGGCCGGATTTTAATGGACCGGGAAATCACCAACCGCAACAGCCACGCCGCGATTTCCAGCGCCGCAGGCCGATGTTCGAGGGGCAGAATCACGGCCCGCAACCGCAAATGGGACAGCGCACACCGATGCAGCGTCCCGATTTCCGGGGCCCCGGATACCGTCAGCCACAGCCGCAGCCGCCTCGCGGAGACTTCCAGCAGCGCAGGCCGATCTTCGACGGACAGCATCGAGGCCCGCAGCCACAAATGGGACAGCGCCCGCCGATGCAGCGGCCCGACTTCACCGCTCCCGGCCATCACCAACCGCCGCAGGGACAGCCACAGCCACCTCGCGGTGACTTCCAGCAACGCAGGCCGATGCTCGACGGACAACATCGAGGCCCGCAGCCACAGAATCAAGGCATCCAACCGAGCCGGGATCATGGCAATCGCCCACAACCACCGGCACCGCCGGAGGGTGGACCGCAAGGCCCGGCGCATCACGAACACGGTGAACAGCGCGGCCCTCAGGCTGCACCCGCACCTTCGGCAGGACCGCTCTAATTCTTCCTGCGACTAGTACCTACTTGCACAAGTTCGCGTCGTAAAGTAGTCTGGGCGAATGTCACGTCCAGCCACACCGATTATTCTCAGTCGCGATGAGCAGCAGCAA